>JAGROB010000019.1 GCA_020440465.1 Chlamydiia bacterium | reverse complement strand
GACCAAAAACAGGTTTCCATAATCCGGGACAAAAGCTCCGCCCCGAAGCCCGAAGTCACGGGAGCCTCATGCGCAATCACGCACCGCCCCGTTTTTCTGACACTGTGAGCCACGGTATCGATATCAAGCGGAACAAGCGTTCTTAAGTTGATTACTTCTACCCCGACTCCTTCCGCTTCAAGCTCTAAAGCGGCTTGCATATTCTGGTGGTGCTGTGCGCCCCACCCAATTAACGTAACGTCATCCCCCAATTTTGCCACATCGGCTTGACCAAAAGGGATCTCATAATACGTCTCGGGAACTTCTTCTTTAATCGCTCGGTAAATTCGTTTCGGCTCGAAAAACAGCACCGGATCAGGCGACTTTAACGCGGTGTTCAAAAGCCCCTTCGCGTCATAAGGAGAAGAAACAAAAACCACATTTAAACCGGGCGTGTGAGTAAATTGCGATTCGGGTGACTGCGAATGATAGTGTCCTCCCCGAATCCCTCCGCCGTAAGGCGTTCTGATGACTACGGGAGCGGTATACTGTCCCCCCGTTCGATAGCGCATCTTGGCAAGCTCATTCACAATTTGATCGTACGCAGGGAAAATGTAGTCGGCAAACTGGATTTCACAGATGGGCCTTAACCCTTTTTGGGCAATTCCGATGCCGAAGCCGATGATTCCCTGTTCACAAAGGGGGCTGTTAAAACAGCGCTCTTCCCCGAATTTTTTTTGAAGTCCGGCCGTCACTCGAAACACGCCGCCGAAGGCTCCCACGTCCTCTCCAAAGGTCAAAAGCTTGGGGTCCTTCTCAAAGGCTTCATGAAGCGTATGATTTAAAGCCTGGATCATGTTCATTTCCGGCATAAATCGCTTAGCTCCTCTTTCAATCGTTCGGTGGGGGTTTCAAAGACATCGGTAATCATCTTTTCTAGAGGGGGACGGGGCGTATCTCTTGCAACGCGGATTGCCTCGTCGGTTTCTTGTCTTAAAGCTTGCTGAAACGCTTTATCCTGGTTCGTGTCCCACAACCCCCTCTTCTCTAGATAGCGTCTTAAACGAAGGATAGGACATTTTTCTTTCCACGCTTCGACATCTTCTTGGCTTCTATATGCCGACGGATCGTCGGAAGTGGAATGGGCTCCCAGACGGTAAGTTACGGCTTCTATCAAAGTGGGCTTGTGTTCGTTGACCGCTCTTTGTCTTGCCGACTTTGTGGCGTGGTAGACGGCAAAAAAGTCGTTTCCGTCCACTTTTTCCGCGTGAATGCCGTAGCCGATCCCCTTTGAAAAGACGTCTTCAGCCGCATACTGGTCTTTTATCGGGGTCGAGATTGCCCAGCCGTTGTTGCGGCAGAAAAAAATCGTGGGACACTTTCTCACGGCGGCAAAATTTAAACCGGCGTGAAAATCCCCCTCGGACGTCCCTCCGTCGCCGAAATAGGTCAATGTGCACGTGGGCTCTTTTTGCAGTTTCATCGCATACGCTGCCCCCGCCGCGTGGGGAATCTGCCCCGCTACGGTGGAAGAGACAGTCACCACATTAAGTGCTTTCGAGCCAAAGTGATTCGGCATTTGGCGTCCCAACGAAGGATCCATGGCATTTCCGAACATGTGGTGGACGTAATCTTGAATTGATAGCCCCCGCCAAAAAATCGCCCCCGTCTCCCGGTACTGCGGATAGAGCCAATCTTCCATGTTAAGCGCCGCCGCCGAGCCGACAATGGCGGCCTCTTCCCCTAAGCCACTCATACTGAACGAGATAGCTCCCTGGCGTTGTAAAGTTAACATTCTTTCTTCGACATGACGGGTTTGGCACATAACTTGGTACGCCTTAAGAATCTGATTATCCGTAAGATCGGGCTTGTGTGTACGTAAAAGTTCCCCGTCGGGGGGCAAAAACTGCAAGATTTGGGTATTCATGTATATCATTTTTATAAGATAATAAGGGTTAAAGGCAAGGAAATGAAGTTTATCAGCAAAAACAAAGTTCGTATGCACGACACCGACATGGCTCAAAGGCTATATTTCGCGCGCCAATTCCGGTTTGCGAATGACGCTTTGGAAGACTGGTCATTTTCTCGCGATCTCGACTATTTTCACCTAGCTATGGAAAAAGGGTTTATGTTCGTGATCGTCCATGCGGAGGCCGATTATTACAAACAGATGCGGGTCGGTGAAGAAGTAGAAATTCACTTAAGCTGCGAGCATATCGGCACCACCTCTTTTAGTCTCATGTATCAAATCTATCGCAACAAGGATGAGATGGTGGGTCTTTGCCGCACCGTCCACGTTACGATCTCCACAAAAACAGGGGAAAAAATCCCTCTGCCCGACGCTTTGAAAGAGCACCTTCAAAAAATATTTGTCAAATAGTTGATTTTAAGCGTTTTGTGTGCTAAAATCTCAGCCATGTCCGGATTTATACCTCCAAATATCAGAGCCTTAAGCCGTCCCGGCGCCCCCGCGCTGCCGGAGAAACGCAGCTCTTTTAAAACCTCTGAAATTGGACTCTTGGTTTCCTCTGTGGCTCTTGGCATTCTCCTTTTTCCCAAGTCCGCCATACCTGTTAAAAAATTTCTTGGTTTTTACCCCTACATAGGCTCCTTGGCTGTTCTATTTTTTTCCACGCTCATTCTGGCAAACTATGTTTTTAAAACCGCCGAAAAGCGTCCAATCCCTCAAACTCCCCCTCCCCTTACAGAAAAAGAAAGACAGTCAATCTTGAAGCTAAATCGAGTTGAAAACGGTCTTTTAGATCCCCTATCCCCTAGAGTTTTCGAAACAGACAAACCCACAAGGTATGAAAAAAAACGAAGAAATGAAAATCTTCGTGTCACCTTTGTCAAAGGGCTTAACGACCCTCTGCCCCAATGTCATTAAATTAAGCGATCCTGCCTATCCTAGTATTTATCTTTTTATTCCACAAAAATGTACGATTTGAACACTTTTATGGCGTAAAAAATGTCCAAATTTGACATTTTTATGGAATAAGGTTACTTTTAGGGGTATGGAACGGATGATGATGGGCGAGCTTATCGCCTGGAAAAATAACAAAAAGCGGAAGCCTTTAATCTTAAAGGGAGCCAGACAAGTTGGAAAAACTTTTCTGTTAAAATCCTTCGGCAAAGAAAACTACTTAAAAGTCCATTACTTAAACTTTGAAAACGAAAAAAAACTCGCCACTATTTTCGAGCGCGACTTAAATCCTCAACGAATTTTAGACGAGCTTTCCTTTCATCTAAATACTTCCATCAATAAGCAAAAAGATCTTATCATCTTTGATGAAATTCAGGATTGCCCAAGAGCTTTAACCAGCCTTAAGTATTTTTCGGAAGAGATGCCGGAGCTAAGTTTAGCCTCTGCCGGTTCTTTATTGGGTATTCATTTCAACGGAACCTCCTTTCCTGTTGGGAAAGTCGATTTTTTAACCCTTTATCCCATGTGCTTTCTGGAGTTTCTTCAAGCGATTGGCGAACAAAGATCGATTGAACAGATCCATCAGGCCAAAGAACCCTTATCGGAAATCATTCACGAGCATATTTGGGAAAGACTTAAATGGTACTTTATTACGGGCGGCTTGCCGGAGGTGGTAAAAACGTTTAGAGATCTTCAAAGCGATCTCTTTGAAGCGTTTCAAGCTTCCAGAAAAGTCCAGGAAGCCCTCATTCTTGCCTATAATTCCGACATGGCCAAGCACGCAGGCAAAGTCAATGCCATGCACTTAGATCGGTTATGGAAAGCGACACCCTATCAGCTTGCCAGAGATGCGGATAAGTCGATACCCCGCTTTAGTTTTAAGGATGCCGTACCGGGCATTAACCGTTACAGCAAACTGGCGAACGTGATCGATTGGTTAGAGGCTGCCGGACTTATCCTTAAAGTCAAGATCACAACGGAAGGGTCCCTTCCTTTTTCTGCCCATGCCGCGGAAAATGCTTTTAAACTGCTTCTTTTTGATGTCGGAATTTTAGGCGCCTTAAGCGAGTTATCCCCGGACGTTCTCATGAAACAATCCTATGGATCCTACAAGGGGTATTTTGCCGAAAATTTTGTAGCCCAAGAGTTCTTAGTTGCCGGCTTTTCAAGCTTATACAGCTGGAAAGAAAAACAGGCTAAGGTGGATTACCTAATGGAAGAAAAGGGATTGCCTATCCCCATCGAGGTGAAGGCGGGAAAGACGGCCAAAGCAAAAAGCGCTTCCCTATTTCAAAAGAAATACAACTCTCCCTATAAAGTCATTTTAAGCGGGCAAAATCTTTTGCTCACAGAAACCATCAAACGCTTCCCCCTCTACATGACCTCAAGGGTTATATAACAGCGGGAATGAAGCGGTGTGCTCGGTCGTAAAAAATTAAAAAGATCTTGCTAGTCCACCCAGTTGGGAGGGCGTTTTTCTTTGAAGGCATTGAGCCCTTCGGCCGGCTCTCCGGTAGAAAGGGCTTTAAACTGCCAATCGAGCGCTTCTTTAAGCGGCGTCGTTTTTTGGGAGAGCATTCTTTTGGTAAGATAGATCGCTTCGGGTCCACCAAGCAAGATCTGTTCGGCCATTTTGTAGCCAAACTCGAGCAGCTGATCTTTTTCCGAAAGGCAATTTAAAAACCCGACGTTGTAAAGCCTTTCGGCCGATAGGGGCTCTCCTGTTAGCGCCATCTCTTTTAAAATCCGTTTCGGTAAAATATGCTCCGAGACACTCGCAACAAGGGGGGCGATCAAACCCCTGCGGGTTTCGGGCAGCTGAAACGTCGCCTCAGGGGTTGCGATTGCCAAATCAGCCGCGGCTAAAAGGCCAAAGCCCCCCGCGATGCAGTGGCCGTCAACCAAGCCGATGATTATCTTGGGACTCGATTTCATCGCCGAGAAAAGCTTCACAAGCTTTTCAAAGATTTTTGGCGCATCCCCCTTCAAATCGGCTCCGGAAGAAAAATTGCCCCCCTCGCCGTAAAGCAGAATCACACGGACGCCATCGACCGCCTCGATCTCTTTCAACAAGCGATCGATCATCTCCTCTGTTAGAGCGTTATACTTTTCCGGCCGATCAAGTTTTAGCTCTTTAATACGATTGTCGTTCATATTTCGATTTCTAAAAGGGTTTGTCCCAATGCCTTCCCTTGTGCGTCGGAGCGAAGCGACAAAGCCCCTCCTCCCCCGAGAACATCTAAAATCACGAAGTTTAAGGCAAGTAGATTGTCCAGCTCATACCGTATCACCGTTTTCGCCCCCAACGGCTCAAAGCACTCTTTCACAACGTCTCTAGTCAGCTCAGCCTTTAAGTAATCGTAATCGCTTTCGGAGTAAGCGATCACGCCGATGTTGGCATTTGTCCCTTTATCCCCCGAACGGGCGTACCCAAAATCCTTAACCTTCGGCATCGATAAATCTCCTGTCGATTAAGCAGGGCCAAAAACCGAATCTCGGGCGCACTTTCGGCCGTCCCCCCGTATATCCCGACGTCCCGGGGGGTCCCTGCGTGACAAGGGGCGCAAAAGAGCGGGCGAATCTTTCCATATTTTCTTGTTTCAAATCTGCGGCCGCAAGCCGAAGCAGACACTCTTGTCGCTCCCCAAACGTTTCAATTAAAGACTCTTGAACGGGCGCTCGTTTTAAAATCATCTCGGCCCCGTCTCGCGCTTTAGCTTGAGCGTCCTCTCCCGAAAACAATAGCGTTCCCTCTGCTTTGTACCCTGCCTTAAAAACGGCGCTTACTTTGTAAGTGTTGGGGGGAGGATTTCCCTTAGCTCCCGTCACCTGAACCCGATTATCCCCTTTGTCTTCAAGCTCTAAAGACAAAAAGGAGACGATGGCATCGGGACTCTTATACTCCCCCGGATTGCCGATTTCATAAAGTAGCTGCTCTTTTACGGTAAATGGGGTGACAAACCCGGGAAGATCGTTGGGCTTTGTCACGATGAAAGAGCCGTCTTCTTTCATATCAATCAAGGGAAAACCCAGGTTTTCCGGCTCTTTAATTTTATCCCAGAGCCCCGAAATTCCTCCCGTTACCTGAGCGCCGCACTCGATTAAATGGCCTGCCACTGTCGCCTGAGCGATTTTATCGTAGTCGTTTAGATTCCATCCGAAATGAGCTATTGCCGCACCCACCACCAGGCTGGGGTCTGCGATTCTGCCCGTCACCACAATCTGAGCCCCCTCTTGAAGCGCTTTGGCAATCTTGTCGGCTCCCAGATAAGCGTTGGCCGTTACAAGCTCATCTTTTATCGTTGTAAGCGACTTGCCGTTGTCTAAATTTTTATAAAGGGCGTTTTCAGGGTCTTTTAAAAGCGTTTGGGTCACATCGTCCCCCGACAAAGCGACGACTTTTTTTTCGGGAAAAAGCTTTTCGATCTCCGTTTTTAATCCTTCCGGATTAAGTCCCCCGGCATTGGTGACAATTTTAAACTTTAGTCCCTTGTCCCAAAGCGGTTTTAAAGTCTTTAAAACCTTTAAAAAGTCCTCAGCGTACCCTTTTGAAGGATCTTTTGCTTTTTGGATCGCCATAATCGCCATCGAAAGCTCGGCCAGATAATCCAACGTCAGGTAATCGAGATCGGGCGTGTGGGAAACCAACCTAAAACTTGCTTCGATCTCATCGCCCCAAAATCCCCCGCCGTTTGCGATCTTCATCGGGCAACCCATCTGATTGCTTTCATTAAAATTTGCCGCGTTTTTTTCGGGTCGATAATCGCGTCGACCCACCCCCTTGCGGCTCCGTAGCGGATATCGGTTTGCTCCTCGTACTTCTTTTTAACCTCTTCGCTATTTCCCCCTTTTTTAACAGAGGCAAATACCTGCGACGCCTGCTCCGCTCCCATGACGGCAAATTTCGCTTCGGGCCAGGCAAAGATAAAGCTGGGATCGTACGCTTTTCCGCAAAGGGCGTAGTTGCCGGCTCCGAAGGAGTTTCCGACAACTAGCGTAATCTTCGGGACTTTAGCGGTCGATACCGCCCGAACGAGCTTGGCTCCGGCGCGGATAATGCCGCTCGCTTCCGCTTCTTTGCCCACCATGAAGCCGACGACATCCTGGATAAACAAGATCGGCAAGTTCATCTGGTCACACTCTTCCACAAAACGAGCCGCTTTTTCCGCGCTGTCCGCATAGATAACGCCGCCAATTTGAACTTCCCCTTTGGGGCTGGTCTGACGGATTTTTTGGTTCGCGACGACCCCGATCGACTGCCCCCCAAGCTTGGCGTAGCCGGTTACAAGGGTCTTGCCATATTCCTTCATAAACTCGTCAAAGGAGCCATCGTCTAATATCCCCTTCAAAAGGTCTCTTGCGTCGTACTCTTTCGTAACGGAAAAAGGGGGCGTCTCTTTTTGATCGACAAGTTCCGGATAGGGATCTTTCGGCAAATGGGAGACAAGCTTTTTAATTTTATCGAGACAGGCGGGATCATCCTTTTCCAAAAAGTCCACCGTACCGGAAAGGGTCGCGTGCATTTTAGCCCCGCCAAGCTCTTCCGTATCGACCACTTGTCCGATCGCTGCTTTCACTAAGGCAGGCCCTGCAAGATAGAGTCCGCTCCCCTCCGTCATTAAAAGCTGATCGCAAAGTGCCGGCAAATAACTGCCCCCTGCGATGCAATTGCCCATGATCGCGGCAATCTGCGGAATCTTTTTCTCTTGCAAAATCGCGTTATTTCGAAAAATACGCCCAAAGTCGTCCTCGTCGGGAAAAATTTCATCCTGAAGGGGTAAAAAAACGCCGGAGGAGTCCACAAGATAAAGGATCGGCAAGCGGCAGTTTTCGGCAATCTTTTGTGCTCTTAACACTTTTTTCGTCGACTGGGGAAAAAACGCGCCCGCCTTGACCGTGGCATCATTGGCAATGATCATCACGTCTCTTTTTGAGACTTTCCCGATACCGACAATCACCCCCGCCGCCGGAAGCTCTCCCCATTCGGGATACATCTTCCAGGCTGCCCAAAGACCGATTTCAAAAAAATCTTTCGGGTCGTCCAAAAGATAGGCAATTCGCTCCCTTGCAATCATCCGGTTTAAGCGTCGCTGCCTTTCAACCCCCGCTTTTCCCGCACCCTCTTGGATTTTAAGCGCCTCTTGAAGAACGATTTCACTCATAAAAGCTGTCTAAAGTGCTATAAAGGTTTTGAAACGCCCGATTCATCGTCTCTCTTGCTAAAGCCAGATATAAGACCCCATCATCACTTACCCCTTCCGCATCCATTTTTGAAAGGACGGCAGAGGAGGTATAAAGTCCAATCGCGATCGTGGCGATCCGATTAAGCTCCAGCTGCTTTTCGACGATTCCCTCTCCGTACCAGGCTAAAACCCGCGTACAAGCAACTCCGAATCTGCGAATAAAGCCGGCAAGCTGATGTCCTTCTTTAGCCAGTTTTCGATTGTGAAGGGTGATAGGCGTTTTGATAAAATAGTGTCTTGAAAGCCTTAAAAAGTCTTTCAGTTTTTTTTGCTCGTTGATGGGATGAAATAAAGCGTCTTTTACCCCTTTCAGACCCATGCCTACGTCCCGAAGGCCTATGGCGGCGATAAAGACCCTTAATACTTCGTTCGAGCCTTCCCCAATCATATTCAAACGAGCATCTCTCATCATCCGTTCGAAGGGAAGGTCGGTAAAAAACGATTTTCCCCCGAATATTTGCATGGTGTCGTATAAAATCTGCCAGGAAGCCTCCGAGGCAAAAACTTTCAAACACGCTGACTCCAGCATAAAGTCGTCGTTTCCCTTATCGACCAAACCCGCAGTCAAATACGTTGTCGCTTCCATAGCGTAAAGATTTGCCGCCATATCTCGAAGTTTTTGACGAACCAGCGCAAATTCTTTAAGGGGCTTTTTAAACTGAATCCGCTCTTCCGAATACTTAAAAACTCTTTTCACACACTCTTGGGCCATGCCGGTGCACGTTGCACCAAAGGTGGTTCTGCCGTAGTCAAGCACCGTCAAGCAGACCCTTAAGCCTCCGCCAAGAGGCCCTAAGATTTGCGTCTCGGGCACTTCCATGTTTTCAAAGGCTAAGTTGCTTGTGGTAGAACCCCTCATCCCCACTTTATCGAGCGCTTTGGCTGTCACCTTAAAGCCGGGAAGATCGGGCGTGACTAAAAAAGCCGTCACTTTGCCGTCGACTTTGGCCATCACGGTAAGGATTGACGCAATCGATCCGTTTGTCGTCCACTGCTTTTTTCCGTTAATGCGATAAACTTTTTTATCCGCATCATATTCGGCCTTAGTCTCGATCCCGGCGGCGTCGGAGCCGGCGTTAGGCTCCGTCAGCGAAAACGCCGCGAGCTTCTCTCCCGTACTTAAAGACTTAAGCCATTTATCTTTTTGGATATCGGTGCCGAATAATAAAAGCGCCTTCATCCCGATGCTTTGATGGGCGTTGATAAATAAAGCGGTTGCGCTGCAGCGCCTTGCGATAGTTTCCATCACGCGGCAATAAGTGTACTGAGAAAGCCCCAAGCCACCGTACTCTTTCGGGATCGTTAAGCTTAAGATGCCAAGCTCTCCCAGCCCGTCGATCACTTTCTTCGAGATTTCTCCCGCTTTGTCGATCGCTTTGGGATCTAACTCCTTGTCCATGAAGGCTTCTACTTTTTTGACTAAAGTATCCGCCGCTTTTTTTTCCTCCTCTGAAGGGGTGGGAAATGGGATCACCCGCTCTTCGTCAAAGACCCCGAAGTAAAGCCACTTCACGAAAGAGGGCTTCTCTTTGCCCGAGAAGATCAACTCTTCGACTAAAGCTTTGGTCTCTTCATCCATCATAAATTTCACGTTAGTACAACGTGCGCTTTTTTGGAAGCTATGTTATCATGGCGATTTCATAATTTAATCATAAAGGACTCCCCTATGCTGAAACGGTGGCTCTGTTTATTTTTACTTCCTCTCACACTATTAGCCGATGATTGCAGCGACTGCCAGGGTTGCCGCGGCAAGATCGATGTCGCCTACACCTATTTGGAAGTCGATTTCATTGAAGCCAATCGAACAGTGGATAGCTACTACATGAAAGGAGCAAGAGTCGCCATCGACTATTTTATCTGGAAGCCCCTTCTATTCCGGGCCACCGCCTTAAACGCATGGGAAAGCGCCCACTTTCAAGCCTACAGTGCCGGCTTGGGCGTCTGTTTACCGTACAAAAAGCTTTATATTACCCCTTCTGCGGGTGCCACCTGGACCCGATTCAGCGGAGAGCTCGATATCCCCACCTTTTTTCTGTTTGGGCTAAAGAATAAATTTCGGAGCTTAGGCCCCTACGTCGCCATCGACGTTCAGTGGTGTATCACGGAAGATTGGCGGATCGGGGGAAGCTTTCAGTATAGCTGGTCCCATACGCACACGGAAGTCGTCGGACTGATGAAGGCCAAAGACAACTCAAAAGGTCCAACCTGGTCAGTCCTTTTGGAGCATGATATCAATAAAAAATGGTCGGTTAATATTGGCGGTGCCATTAACCGTTCGTTAAATCATGAAAGAAACGGAATTAAAGGGCAGGGCGTAAAAGCAGGTATAACTTATTGGCTTTAATTCCAAAATAGGCGATTAAAACCCATATGCAAGCATTATGTTACCCCCAAGATGGTCCCGAACCTGCCCCTTATGACGCAACCCTTGCACTAGAGGGAGGAGGCGTTCGAGGTATCGTTACCCTTCGCTTAGCCGCGGAAATCGAAAAGCGAACAGGAAAATGCGCGACCGATATCTTCACCCGCTTTTCAGGAGCCAGCATCGGTTTTTTCAACTGCTTGGCACTTAATTATCCCAATGAGTTTAACCGCCCGAAGTACTCCGCCCGAGCCGCAATGGGGTTGTTTGAAGAGGCCATGCCCCAAATTTTTAACCGCACCGTTTTAAGAACCATATTGTCCGCCAATGGCTTGCTTTATTCAAAATATCCCGCCGATGGGCTTGAAAAAATGGCCCAAAAATATTTGGGAAACACTCCCCTAAACCAATCGATTCGGCAAATCCTGGCGCCGGCTGTCAACCTGGGTCCGGAAAAAGCGTATACGTTTGACAGTCGAGAGCCCTCTTCTATTTTAATGTGGCAAGCGGCAAGAGCCGGAACAGCGGCAGAAAGTTACTTCCCCTCTTATACCCTAGAGATCAACGGAAAAACCCATACCTTTTGTGACGGAGGGACTTACGATAACACGGGTTTGGGCGTTGACTATCCGGAGCTATTTAAAGCGGCCACCACACCAAAAAATATCTTTGTTGTCGCTTTAGGGACGGGAGAAACGAAACAAAAAATTTCCACAAGATGGAGCGGCTCCGCCGGCATTTTAAGCTGGGCGCCGGAGATTTTGCCCGTGATCTTTGATACCTCTAAAAGTCAGGATTGTCAAAACTTTAAGCAGATGCTCCCCGATAACTTCAAACCGGGAGCTCAGCACGCCTTTGCTTTGTTAGAACCCAGAATCCCCTTTAGCGAAAGCGCTTTGGATGACGCTTCCCCCGAAAACTTACAAAAATTAGTCGAGTCGACGAATAAGTATATCGAAGATCACGACGAGAAAATCAGAGATCTTTGTAAAGCGCTGGGGGAAGCTTGAAAAAGATTTTGATCTCGACCCTGCGCCAGGAAAAAACGAGCTTAAAAGACTTTCGGGAAGCCGCCGACAGACTGGCAACCTTACTTGCCGCGGAAAGCGGAAAAGAGCTTCCCCGAAAAAAAATCGAGATCAAGACCCCTCTCGAATCAACTGAAGGGGAAGTGCTTTTGCACGAACCCCTTTTGGTGCCGATCCTTCGCTCGGGACTCACGCTTTTGCCTGCTTTTTTACAGTTTTATCCCAAAGCGCCCGTCGGCTTTGTCGGCATGAAGCGGGATGAGGCGACCGCTATTCCAAAGCTATATTACAAGCATCTTCCGACCCTTACGAAAGAAACCCCCGTCTTTTTGCTCGACCCGATGATCGCAACGGGGGGAAGCGCCTCTTTAGCGATCGAGGAGCTTAAAAAAGAGGGGGCGCTTGAAAAAAATATCAGTCTCATTGCTTGCGTCGCCTCCCCCGAGGGGGTTCAGTATCTCGAAAAAACCTACCCCGAGCTTAGTCTTCATATCGCTGAGCTCGATCAGGGACTTAACAAGAGCAAGTTTATTGTGCCCGGCTTGGGGGATTATGGCGATCGCTACTTCGGTGAAGTGGACTGAATGGACAGCAAGCGAATGGACAGCGGCAGGATGGACAACCACAGAATGGACATGGGATAAGATTCGCTGTTCATCAAAGACTTCTGTCTTGAACAGCGAAATTTAGCCAATGTCCATTCGCTTGCTGTCCATTCGTCGACTATGCGCGGGCGATGAGGCGCGTGCAGACGCTATTCGAATAGACGTTCACGGTGGTGCGCATCATGTCGACAAAGCGCTCCACCACAAAGAGAAGCGCGACCCCTTCAAGCGGCATATCGAGCATGGTTAGGATCACCACGGCGGAGACCACGCAACCCGAAGGGATGCCGGCCACGCCCGCGGAAAGAAGAATGGATAGAAGCGTAATCAGAACATAATCCCCTGCTGTCATCGGAACGCCGAAGGCCTGTCCGATAAAAATCACTGCGACACACTCAAAGATGGCCGTTCCCGCCATATGAAACGACGTTCCGACAGGAAAAGTAAATCCGACGATACGGTTGGGAATTTTCGCCCGATCTTCTAAACATTCGATCGCAACCGGCAAGGTCGCCGCGGAAGACGTTGTGGTAAATGCCGTTAAAAGCGCCGGTCCCATCGCCTTCATATGAGTCCAGGGATTCACTTTGGCAAACGTGATCAAGAAAAACGACAGCACCACGAAAAAATAAAGGGCATAAGCCACCGCCATCGCTCCAAAAAACCAGCCGGAGGACTTAATCCCCTCGATCCCGGTAGAGGCAATGACTTTTGCGATTAAAGCGAAAACGCCGAGTGGCAAAAACTTCATAAAAAGGCGCGTCATTGCCATCATGACTTCAAAAACCCCCTTCCAAAAGCTTAAAAGCGTCTTTCCATACTCTTGAGGAATTTTAGGGATAAGGGAGCCAAAGATAAGCGAAAAGACAATCAGCCCCAACATCTGCCCCTGAGAGGCGGCCTCAAAAATGTTGGAAGGGAAAAATTTGAGCGCGATCTCTTTCAGTTTGCTCCCGATGGTACAAGTTATCGGCTCTTTGTAAGCTGAAGCTCCCTGCAACCCCTGCTGAAGACCTGGCTCTAAAAAAACAACGACTAAAAGTCCCACAAGAGTGGCGATGGTCGTAAGAGAAATAAACCAGCCGAAAGAACGAAGCCCTAAAGCGGCAACCCCCTCTTCTTCCCCCATTTTCGCAACGCCGGTAATAATCGAGGAGACAACTAAAGGAACGATCACAAGTTTAAGCGCGTTCATAAATAGCTGTCCGATAAGGTCTACCAGCCCGTAAATCGAAGACTCGGGGGAAATATTCAACCCCAAAATCGCTCCGAGAATCATTCCGGTAAAAACAAGTATTAAACTTAGTCGGCTCATATTGAACGAGATTATAGAAAAGTCTCCTTTTCTTTGACACCCTTAATCCCTATTTGCTAGCGTATATCTTTATGGACTGGCTAAACGACTTCAAAAAGCTTCTTTCTTTTGCCTCCGTCTCTTCCGAGCCGGAGTATAAAAACGATATGGAAGCGTGTTTTGACTGGGTAAAAGCACAAGTAGAAGCGATTGGATTCGAAACTGAAGTCTGGAAAGAGGGAGGGCATCCCACACTCTTTGGCTCTTGGGAAAAAGCTCCGGGAAAGCCCACGCTACTCCTTTACAATCACTATGACGTCCAACCGATAGACCCCCTTAGCGAGTGGGCGACTCCCCCTTTTGATCCGCAAGTTCGCGAAAACCAAATTTTTGCAAGGGGCGCCCAAGACAACAAGGGACAGCTTTTCTACACCTTATTAGCGCTTAAAGACTTGTGGAAAAATGCCGAAGCCTATCCGCTAAATATCAAGTGGCTGATTGAAGGGGAAGAGGAAGTGGGCAGCAAAACACTCCCCACTATTTTAAACAAAAATCAAAAGAAGCTTAAAGCCGACTATTTGGCCGTTATCGACGGGGGCATTCCCGATATGAACACCCCGGCCGTCACGCTGGGCATGCGCGGTATTGTGACACTTGATGTCGTAGCCAAAGGAACCGAACACGATCTTCATTCAGGTGCACACGGCGGGCTTGCTTACAACCCCGTAATCGCTTTAGCCCAAATTTTGGCTGCCGCAAAAGATCCCTCCGGAAAAATTTCAATCCCCGGCTTTTATGATTCTATTGAACCCTTGACAGACGATGAAAAAACCTTTTTAGATTTTTCTTTTGATGAAAAAGAGTACGAAGAAACCTTCGGAGCATCTGCAACGGGGGGAGAAGTCACTTTTACGCTGAAAGAAAGAAACTGGCTTCGCCCTACGTTCGAGGTGAACGGCTTTTCCGGGGGCTATACGGGCGACGGGTTTAAAACCGTTATTCCCTCAGAAGCTAAAGCTAAAATTTCTTGTCGCTTGGTGCGCGGACAAAATCCGGAAGCAATCGGAAAGCTGGTATGTGAATGGTTAGCGTCTCAAGCCCCCAAAGGAATCTCGGTTCAAGCACACCTTCATCCCGGCGGTGGCGAAGCGGTGTTAACATCGCCGGAAACAAAAATTGTAAAAGCCTTTTCAAAGGCTTATGAAGAGGTTTTTCAAAAGCCTTGCTCTAAAGTCTTAGAAGGCGCCTCCATCCCAATAGTTCCCGATCTTCAAAAAGCTTCCGGTGCCGAGCCCCTTTTAGTGGGGCTGGGTCTTAATACCGATCACATCCACGCTCCCAATGAGCGCTTTGGCCTTGATAGAGTGGAAATGGGTCGATTGCTAATTAAAAAAGCGATCGAGCATCTCTCACGCTAAGATACTTAAATTCTTTTATACTAAAAATTTTTATTAATTAACCCTTTTAAGCTATATGGGGAAGAAGTAGTTTATAACGCCGGAAATTTGCCATGCTTAAAGAAAACATCCGTAGTATGGATGTGGCACAGTCATCTGTAGGAATGGATATCGTCATTGTATCCGTCCAAGATAGCGAGCAAGAAGCTTATTGGCAAAAACGGCTCCATAAAACCCGTGGCCAAGTTGTCAAAAATTCCGCATATATCATTGTTGTTCAAGAAGATTGGCCCGGAGGTGCCGGGAACGGCTTAGGGTCTTTATATGCTTATCAAAAAGCACGGGAAAAAGGGTACGTTCTTTATAAAACCGATATTTTCCAAAAGCAAAGAGAGGGGAAATCGATCGCCCTTTATCACACCGCCGGCGAAGGGAAGCGACTTTATCCCTTAACCGCTGCTGAATATGGAAATAAAAGCGCCGTTAAACTCCCCGGTTTAATTAAAATCGAGGGAAAAGAAGAGCCCATCACCCTTTTAGAAGCCGCGATCAAACAAACTTCTATTTATGCTCCGTCGAGAAAAGGGCGCCTTTCGGTCTTTTGGGCCGACCAACTTTTTGTTCCCGCTAACACCCCGCTTTATTCTTCAACTCACCATGCAGATATCTTGGTGAAAATGACTCCGATGCCGACGGAAGAAGAATGGATTCATAAAGAACTTAATCGATACGGACTTATAGCTTTAGATAAAGAGGGCGTCGCCAAAAACATTGATAAAGCCGACTGGGCCACTTTAAAGCATCTTATTAACGAAGGGAAAATCTCTATTTCAGGCGGTGTCGGCTTAAGTTTAGGGTCGTTTAGTTTATCTACTCCCCTGACCTTCGCTCTAATTCAAGAATTTCAGCCTGAGCTGATTCAAAAAAACGTCAAAATGGATTCCGATCCCTATATTTGGATGCCATTCACATTAGATCAAGCGAGCTACATCGAGGCGGTCCAATCTAAAGGTATTTCCGCAGAAGAAGCTAAAAACCATCATCTTAGAATTCAATACTTTAAGAATCATTTTCTTAACAAATACCCCGATGCCGGCCTATTTGGTGTTGTTGATATCGGTGTCGGAAGCTATTTTTGGGATTTGGGTAACTTAGAGTGTTACTATGAAAACTTGATGAAGATGACCCAAAACACGGTGGAAGGCTACCTTTTAAGGGACTTTTTCGGACACGAACAAAACAAATTTTCCATCGTGCAAGGAAGCCAAATCGAATCGGGTGAAATTAAAAACTCCATCGTCATCGACTCAAAAGCCCAAAAGCTTAATATTGAAAACACCCTTATAATCGGCTCTTATGTCACTGAAGTGAGCGCAAAAAGAGCTATTTTGTATAAGGTTTTAGAAGAGACTCCTTCCCACTTTACAGAAAAAACGGTCCGAGCCGATGTCGCTTTACCCTCTTTAGATAAAGTGGAACAAATTTTTGCTGAAATTGGCCAGGTTACAAAACGTCTTTGGAATGTCATCTTAAAAAATAATCTGGAAAGCTTTAGTAAGCTCCAAGAAAAAGTTCAAAAAGAAAGTCCAGAGGCGGGAAAGGCCTATTTTGAAGAAGCTCAAAAAAAAATCTCCTCCCTCACTCTAACTTCTTAAACCTTAAAATAAATGTATTTTTCGGCCTTTAGATTCTAGTTGCTACCCCAAACTCTCGTTAACGGTTGATTGGAAGGAGACGGGGTCGGCGATATTGAGAGCGGCTATATCTAAAATAACCGCTTTATAATTGGTTTGAGGCTCCGGCCTTGCTAAAACTTCTAGTGAACCCTAACTCATAATCATGCGTTAGCCGCTTTTTCCCATCCTTTAGCAGCCGTTTCATCTCCAAGGGCTTCCGCGGCAACTTGGTTGTCTTTAGCAAGCTGACGGCTAGGGGTAATTTCCCAAAGTTTCGTGCCCGACTGAAGTGCTTCTTTCCATGCTTTTGTCTCCATAGCGGCCCGGTGGAATCGATAGATTCCCTCAAAGTTAAGCTCTCGAAAAATCGGCTTTAACAATGAAAAAGTTTCCTCCGGCAGATTTTCTTGAAAAGCCATCTCGGCCAGAAAATAGGTCGCCTGGTTATATAAAACCCCTTTTTTGAGCCTGTCTCTTACTTGAGAAAAGATCTCTTTCGCTTTTTCAAAATCCCGCTTATCAAAAGCTTTTTCCCCTTTTGTCATCAGCCGCTGAAGCTCGACATCGGTATCCTCATCCGTTAAGAATTTTACACTTTGATAGATCTGCCAACTCTCATACACAAAAATCGCAAATATCGACGCGAGCAAAAACTCTTGGCGCAAAATAAAATAAAAACCGAACAAAATACCGAAAAAAATGGAAAAGAAACAAGAAGCCTTAAGCCCTTTGGTTCCCCAAATCCCTTGTAAAACCACTCTGACAAGCTGCCCTCCATCCAGTGGAAGTACTGGAAGCAAGTTTACAATCGACCAAAATAGATTAGCGACCGCCGTAAAAGCGACAACCTGGCGTAAAACTCCCTCAGGAGTTTGGGGATAGACCGATTTAGCAATAAGATAGAGCATAAACCCAAATGCCGGCCCCATCAAAATAATTAAAAATTCTTGCCACCCTTTTAACGGCTTTCCCCGTCTTTCGGTCAGTCCTCCAAAAGGCAATAAAGAAATCTTTACCTTTTGCCTGAAGACAAGGCCTGTGATAGCGTGACCCATCTCATGAACAAACACAGAGAGTGTGACAACCCCCATTAGATAAAAGGAAAGGGTTAAATTCCCCCCGGACCACATATAGCCTAAGAAAAACGCTACGGCCCAAAACATGGGATTAACTTGAATCGGGATACTAAATGATTTTGAACTCATGTGTAAGATGATACCTATAACACCGACTGAAGTGCAAGTCCCATATCTCTAGGCGTTTCGGCAATTTGAACATTTGCCGCTTTTAAAGCTCTTACTTTATCAGCTTGAGTCCCCTTTCCATGAGCGATAATCGCCCCCGCGTGCCCCATTGTTTTCCCCTCGGGAGCACACTTTCCGGCAATAAACGCAGCGACCGGCTTGGACATTTCAGCTTTGATAAAGTCTGCTGCCGCCTCCTCTGCATCTCCACCAATTTCCCCGATCATTAAGACCGCCTCCGTCTCTGGGTCGTCCTCAAAAGCCCTTAACACATCGACAAAACTCGTACCGTTTAAAGGATCTCCTCCGATTCCAACACAGGTGCTTTGACCCAACCCCAATTGGGTTGTCTGCCAAACCGCCTCGTAGGTTAAGGTACCTGAGCGAGAGACAATGCCGACAGATCCTTTTTTGTGGATATATCCCGGCATAATCCCTATCTTACAAGCTCCCGGCGTGATAATTCCCGGACAGTTCGGGCCTATCAGACGAGACGTTTTACTCCTTTTCATCCTTTCAGAGACTTCCAACATATCGGATACGGGAATTCCCTCTGTAATGCATACAATCAAAGGGATCCCGGCCTCTTCCGCCTCCAAAATAGCTTCTGCAGCCGCAAACGGGGGGACAAAAATCATGGTAGCGTCCACTCTTCCGGCAGATTTAGCCTCTTCTACCGTATCGAAAACGGGTAGGCCTAAAACTTCTTCACCCCCCTTTCCGGGCGTGACGCCCCCCACGAATTTAGTACCGTACTCAAGACACTGCTCGGTATGAAAATAGCCGGCGCTTCCCGTGATCCCTTGCGTAATTACTTGGGTATTTTCATCCACCCATATGGCCATATTCCACCGCCTTTTTAGCCGCATCGGCCAAGTTATCCGCCACTGTCAGCTTCAGACCCGAGGCTTTCAGCTTTCCCATCCCCTCGGTTTTATGATTCCCTTCCATGCGAACCACTAAAGGGACATTGACTCCCAACTCTTTGGAAGCGGCAATGATCCCCTCCGCAAGCGTTTCGCAATTCATAATACCGCCGAAGATATTAACCAAAATGGTTTTAACATGGCTGTCCGACAAGATAATTTTAAATCCTTTTGCAATCTTTTCCTTATCTGCAGACCCGCCTACATCCAAAAAGTTGGCAGGCTTTCCGCCGTAAGCATCGATAATGTCCATGGTTGCCATGGCAAGCCCCGCCCCATTCACCATGCAGCCGATATTTCCGTCCAATCCGACGTAAGCCAGATCGGCTTCTTTCGCTTCTTGCTCTCTTTCCGATAGCTGACTGGGGTCGTAAAACTTTTGAATTTCCGGCTGGCGAAAAAGCGCATTGTCATCGACTGACAGCTTCGCATCAAGAGCTACAAGTTGACCCTCTTTCGTTAGCACCAAAGGATTGATTTCCAGAAGGGACGCATCTAATGCTTGAAAAGCTTTTGCTAAGTTTTGAACCAATCCAATGCCTTGAGACGCGATTTTTTTAGTCCACCCCAACTGCTTTACAAGTGGATAAAGCTCATAGCGTTTAAAAGTTCTTCCTTTGGGAATTTTTAGTTTGATAATTTTTTCGGGAGCCGTTTTTGCTACCTCTTCAATCTCCATCCCCCCTTCTGTGGAGGCAATCAACATCCCCGAAGCTTCCTTTCGATCCATAATCGCGGCTAAATAAAACTCTTTTTCAATCGAAGAGATCGGGGAAGCTAAGATTTGTTTCGCTACAATTCCTTCAGGACCGGTCTGCCGATTCACAATTTTAAGGCCGATAAGACTTTTTAAAGCTTCTAGTGCCTCTTTTTTTCCATGGGCCAGTTTCACCCCGCCCGCTTTTCCACGGCCCCCCGCGTGCACTTGCACTTTTAAAACAACGTCTTCCGTTCCTAAGGTATCAAGCGCTTGGTCAAGCTCTTCGATTTTACTGATGACCACTTGATCGGGAACCGGGATGCCGAATTTCTTTAAAAGAATTTTGGTCTGGTATTCGTGAATATTCATATATGTGGTACCATAGCGGAACTTATGGTTTTTCGTCTTCTTAAAGCAGGCTATCAAAAAGTTAAAAACGCGCTTCAAAAGAGCCGGTCTCTTTTGGGCGATAAAATTCGGACGCTTTTTTCCGGCCCCGTTGACGAGGCAAAAATTGAAGCGCTCGAAGAGATTTTATATGAAGCCGACCTTGGCGTTAAAATCGCAACAGAGCTTTCGGAAAAAATTAGAAAAACGCTCAGAAAAAATCCCGAAACCAGCTCCGAAGCACTCATTGAAGTTCTAAAAGAGGACTTACTTTCAAGAATTCAGCTTGAAAAAAATGAAATTGAACTTGCTACCCCTCATGTTATTTTAGTCGTCGGCGTAAATGGAAACGGAAAGACTACAAGCTGCGCGAAGTTAGCCAAAAAATATCAAGATCAGGGACTTCAGGTCATCTTTGGCGCGGCCGATACCTACCGAGCTGCCGCGCAAGAACAGCTTGAGCTATGGTCTCAAAGACTTCAAATTCCTATCGTCAAGGGAAAGCCGAAAAGCGATCCCTCTGCCGTAGCTTTTGACACCTTGGAATCAACTAAGGCTAAAGGACTTAAAGTTGCAATCATCGATACGGCCGGAAGACTTCACACCAAAATCGATCTGATGCGGGAGCTTGAGAAAATCAAGCGCGCCTGCAATAAAGTCCTTCCGGGAGCCCCTCATGAAACGCTTTTAGTTTTAGATGCGACTGTAGGGCAAAACGCTCTAGATCAAGCGAAGGTCTTTTCTGAATTCACCCCCATTTCGGGACTGATTCTGACCAAGTTAGATGGAACGGCTAAGGGCGGTATTGTAATCCGTATTGCCGAAGAGCTTAAAGTTCCTGTTAAGTTCATTGGTGTGGGAGAGGGCATTGATGATTTAGAGCCTTTTGATCCCATATATTTTGTTAAATCTTTATTTGATTGACCCCTCTATCATTATTAGTTTATAATAATAAGTGTAGTTATTGCAACTATGAGGTTATACCATGAAATATTTAACAGCATTTTTAGCCCTACTCTTCATCCTCCCCTTAGCTGATTTAGAAGCCAGAAGAGGAGACGGAGACCGGGGAAGACACCACCATAGCGGACACCACCGACATCACAACAGAGGATGGAGTAACGGATGGGGCGGCGTTTACTGGGGAGCTCAGGTCTATCCGTATTATTACTACAATACAAGACCCTATTACTATTATTACGATCAGAACAATCCGAACTACTATTACTACGAAAACGACAGAGAGAACCAAGCCGGTGCGACGATTTACTTCGGGCTTTAGGGAGTTGGTAGAGAGTGGACACTGTGGACCTAGTGGACCTGGTGGACACTGTGGACACACGGGTAAGTCTTACTTTTCAAAACAAAGGAATTTTTGAACCCGAAATAGTCCACTAGGTCCACTAGGTCCACTAGGTCCACTAGGTCCACTTAAGTCCACTAAATTTTGCGACGAGCCAGGGCTCGTCGTCTAAGAGCGGAGCCAAAGGCTCCGCAATCTAAAACTCTTATTCTCCAGCAGGTGAGCTAGCGCCTGTTCTTGAGACCGGAGATCTTAAAAGCGTGCCTTGGTCTTGATTATCCCCGTCATTGGCTTTTTTACGAACGACACTCGCGAAAATCGCGCTCAATAAAGACGCGGCACCAGAACTTAAAGCCAGTCCGATCGCAATTTTAACCCCAACTCCAACAGCAAAACCCGCAAGAGCAAGTGGACAAAGCACAGCCAGAGCCACAAGGCTGACCACAGCTACAATTCCCGTCCCGATCGCAGCCCCTTTAAGGACCATATCTAAAGTTTCATTCCCTTGGATATTTTCACGATAAAAATTTCCTACTGATTGCATAATTCCCCTTTTTTAAAAGTTAATTCTTTTCCAGTCTCTCAAAATAGAGGGTATAATGCAATGAGTCCTTGAAATACCCCAGGGATTCCTATAAAATAAAGGCAGAATTATGACGGAAGATACAAATAAAATTTTTGGAACGGACGGAGTGCGTGGCAAAGCCAACCATCCCCCCATGACTGTGGAGATGGCGCTTGCCCTGGGTCGAGCTGCCGGAAAAATCTTCCGCAACCAAAATGGTAAGTCCAAAGTCATCATCGGAAAAGATACGCGCCTTTCTTGCTACATGTTCGAAAACGCGCTTATCGCCGGCCTTTGCTCCATGGGAGTCGATACCCTAATGATGGGCCCCTTCCCCACCCCGGGCGTGGCTTTTTTGACCCGAGCTTATAGAGCCCAAGCAGGTATCGTGATCTCCGCTTCTCACAACCCTTTTTTCGACAATGGGATTAAATTCTTTTGTTCAGAGGGGTTTAAACTCCCTAAATCACGTGAAAGAGAAATCGAAGCGCTTGTTTACGACAATCGCTTCAGTTCCTGGATCCCGAAAGAAGATCAAATCGGCCGAAATACAAAAGTCTATGACGCTGACGGAAGGTATATCGAATTTGTAAAAGCAACTTTCCCCCGTCAGCTCTCTTTAAAGTCTCTTTCGATCGTATTGGATTGCGCCAATGGTGCCGGGTACAAGGTCGCGCCTTTAGTTTTGAGAGAGCTTGACGCGACCGTTCATCTTTACGGCGCCTCCCCAAACGGTTTAAATATCAACCAAGAAGTGGGCTCCCTCCACCCTGAAGTAATTCAAAAAGGAGTGTTAAATCACAAAGCCGATGTCGGAATCGCTTTAGATGGAGACGCCGACCGGGTCATTATGGTCGATGAGAACGCACAGATCGTTGACGGCGATACCATCCTTGCGATCTGCGCGAAAGACTTTAAACAAAAAGGGATCTTAAAAAATAATACCGTGGTTTCTACCGTGATGGCAAATCTGGGCTTTTTAAAAGCGATGGAAGAAGAGCAAATTCGGGTGATCCAATCGCAAGTTGGCGACCGGTATGTGATCCAGGATATGCTAAAAGAAGAGGCGAATTTAGGGGGCGAACAAAGCGGCCACTTGATCTGCCTTGATCACAATACAACAGGCGACGGGCTTGTATCGGCGCTTCAAGTTTTAAGAATCATGATTGAAACAGGCACAAAGCTTTCAGAGCTTGCCACGATTGTAAAAAAATACCCTCAGACCATTATTAACGTAACGGTTTCTCAAAAACCCCCCATTGAAGAGCTTGTGGCAGTCAACCTGGCCATCAAACAAGCCCAAACCCTTTTGAAAAATCACGGCAATATTTTAGTTCGCTACTCCGGAACCGAGCCGCTTTTGCGCGTCACCGTTCAGGGGGAAAATCCCGCTTTAGTCCACGAACTTGCAAACACGATCGCCCATGCGGCCCAACAAGAAATCGGAGCTTGAATTAATCTATGTGCGGCATCTTCGGATATATTGGCCCCAAAGAAGGGGGTAAAACTTGCTTAGAAGGACTTAAAAAACTTGAGTACCGCGGCTACGACTCCGCCGGTATTGCAGGTATAAGTCAAGATCAGCTGGTTATTGTTAAAGAAGTAGGAAAAATTTCCGAGCTCGAAAAGGAAATTCAGAAAAAAGCGCTTCACTTTTCGACCGCAATCGCCCACACGCGTTGGGCAACGCACGGCAAGCCCTCTCAAGCCAACGCCCACCCCCATACCGACGAAAATGAAACCGTTGCCGTCGTACACAACGGAATCATTGAAAATTACGAGTCTTTAAAAAAGTCGCTCATCTCTGAAGGGGTAAAGTTTAAAACCGAGACCGACAGCGAAGTCATACCCAATCTGATCGCAAAGTTCTACGAGGGCAATCTTTTAGAAGCTATACAAAAAGTTTTACCGCTTCTAAAAGGAGCCTTTGCCATTGGGGTTTTACACCAAAACCACCCTGATCAAATTATTGCCGTCGGTCATGAAGCTCCCCTTGTGATCGGCATTTCCCCCGGATCGATGTATCTTGCCTCCGATGCGCATGCCATAGCCGTCTATACCAAAGAAGTCGTCTATTTATCCCAATCGGAAGTCGCAGTGCTTAAAAAAGATAAGCTCGAAATTTACGACAGCTTGCTTAATCCGGTCGATAAGAAAGTGGAAAAACTCTTAATTGAAACCAGCGAAATCTCTAAGGGAGACTTTGAGCACTTCACGTTGAAAGAAATTTTTGAGCAACCGAACAGCTTAAGATCGGCGCTCGTTTCTCGCTTTGATAAAGATCACTCCACAGCCATTTTCGATGGGCTTGGGATCGATTCCAAAGAGCTTTTAAAAGTAGAAAAAATCCTTATTGTTGGCTGCGGCACCTCCTGGCATGCGGGCCTTGTCGCAAGCTATTTTTTAGAAGAAGTCGCAAGAATCCCCACACAGGTCGAAATCGCGTCGGAGCTTCGCTATAAAAACCCCGTGATTACCCCGAACACGCTTGTGATTGCGATCAGCCAGTCGGGAGAGACGGCGGACACAATTGCGGCGGTTAAAGAGCTTCGTTCGAGAGGAGCTAAAGTATTAGGACTGACCAATGTCGCCAATTCCTCTTTATCCAGAGAATCGGATGGAGTGATTTTTTTAAGAGCCGGCCCTGAGATCGGGGTATGCTCTACAAAAGCTTTCAGCAATCAAGTGATATGCATGGCACTATTGACGCTTTCATTAGCCCGGATGCGCCATATGCCCAAACTTGAAGGACAAGCCTTCTTAGAGGCAATTAAAGCTCTTCCGGATCAAGTGGAGGAGGTCTTAAAGCTTCATCCCGATATTCAGAAAATCGCCAAAAAATATGCCTATAAGCAAAACTTTTTCTTTGTCGGAAGAAACGCTCAGTTCCCAGCGGCCTTGGAAGGGGCTTTAAAGCTTAAAGAAATCTCCTATATTAATGCTGTCGGCTACCCCGCTGGAGAGCTTAAGCATGGTCCCATCGCCCTTATCGACGAGAACACCCCCACTGTTGCGCTTACCGCAAACCGAGCTACCTATGAAAAGATCTTAAGCAACTTGCAAGAAATCAAAGCCCGTTCGGGACCCATTATCGCTATTTCGGAAGAAAAAAATGGCGATCTTTCCGATAAGGCAACAGATATTGTTTACATACCCAAAACCTTAGATCCTTTAGCGCCGCTTCTTTCCTCTGTAGCATGCCAGCTCTTTGCCTACTACATAGCCCTAGAGCGGGGATGTGATATTGATCAACCACGAAACTTAGCCAAATCCGTAACCGTAGAATAAACTTATGACACAAATTACCGAACAAGCTCTTTCAGAAGAGGGGGGCAGCATTTTAGGGGGCGCACTTTTAGTCGCCGGAACTTCCATCGGCGGAGGGATGCTTGCTCTGCCCGTTTTAACCAGCTTGGGTGGCTATGTTCCTTCCCTTTTCATCTATTTTATCTGCTGGGTCTTCATGTGCTCTACCGGCTTGCTCCTATTAGAGCTTTCTTTAACCTTCGGCGAGGGAGCGAATATCGTCACGATGGCCGATAAGACTTTAGGGCGTCCCGGAAAAATTGCCGCCTGGGTACTTTACCTTTTCATGTTTTACTCTCTGACGATTGCTTACATGGTCGGCTGCGGCAACCTGATCAGCTACATGTTCGACGGCCACATTCCCGATACGTTAAGCCCGATCCTTTTCACCCTTCTTTTTGCCCCTTTCATCTGGGCGGGAGCGAAGGTCGTGGGCCCGATTAACTCGGTCATGATGCTTGTTTTAGGTGTCTTATATTTTTCCTTTATAGGCTTGGGCTACCCCCATTTAAACTGGGAGCTTTTAGCCCACAAAGAATGGTCTTTATCCCTTATCGCCCTTCCGATTGCCTTTGTCTCTTTTGCCTATCAAGGCATAGTACCCACACTTGCAAGCTACATGAAGCACGACGGAAGAAAAGCAAGACTTGCCCTGATCATCGGAAGCTTTATTCCCTTTATTACCTACGCCATCTGGCAAGGAATGATCTTGGGCATTGTCCCCGTAGAAGGAGCTTACGGCTTAAAAGAAACTTTATCCAAAGGGGAAAATGCCGTATGGCCACTTAAGCATTTCATCCAAAACCCGGCCGTTTGGGTTATTGGACAGTACTTTGCCTTTTTTGCCCTACTGACTTCATTTTTTGGCGTAACCCTGGGTTTAATGGACTTTTTAGCCGACGGGCTAAAGATGGAAAAGTGCAAAAAAGGGCGCTTTATTTTATCCCTTTTAGTTTTCATCCCCCCCTTAATTATTGCCACCCTTCATCCCCATGTCTTTTTGATGGCGCTTGATGTTGCCGGGGGATACGGCTCCGCACTTTTATTAGGACTATTACCCATTTTGATGGTCTGGAAGAAACGGTTTTACCAAAAAGATCTTACAAACATCCAAATTCCGATCAAAAAGTGGGGTCTTATCGTATTAATTTTATTTATAATTTTTGAAGTGACCCTTGAGACCCTTAGAGTTTAAATGACAGATATACCTGAACCCAAACGCTTTCACGCAACCGATCACGATATCAACACGGATCACATCGACAAAGATGCCTTGTGGGTGATCCACCGTCTTAAAGAGGCGGGCTTTGACGCCTACCTTGTCGGAGGATCGGTGCGGGACTTGCTTAGAAAGAAAACCCCTAAAGATTTCGATATCTCCACAAACGCCAAGCCGGAAGAGGTGAAAGCCCTATTTGGGCGGCAATGTCTGCTTATCGGCAGAAGATTTAGACTGGCTCACATCCGTTTTGGACGTAAAATTATTGAACTTGCGACCTTTAGAGCCGGCGAAAACTTAAAAGACGAGTTAATTACCCACGATAATATCTGGGGAACAGAATTCGAAGATGTAATGAGACGCGACTTTACGATCAACGGCCTATGCTATGATCCCGAAAGCCATACCGTAATCGACTACGTCGGCGGCTGGGATGATGTCCACAAAGAGCTCCTTCGAACGATCGGTAACCCCGAAGTCAGATTTCGCCAAGACCCCGTCAGAATGATGCGCCTTTTGAAGTTCCGGGCGCGTTTTCGCTACGAGATAGCTTCCGACGCAAAAAAAGCGCTTTTAAAATGTCGAAAAGAAATTGTTAAAAGCTCACCTGCAAGAGTTTTGGAAGAGATTTTCAGAATGTTAGAGTCAGGCTATTCCGCCCCCTTCTTCCAGCTGATGACGGAATCTAAGCTTTTAGAGCTTATTTTTCCCGAACTTGCGCGCCATTTTGAAGCAGCCGATCCCGATCTTTATCCCTGGCTTCTTGCCGTGGATGAACATAACCAAAATCGCCCTAAACCGCTTGATCGCGGCATTTTAATCGCTTCACTTCTTTTCCCGTTGGTGGAAAAAGAAGTCCAAACCTATATGGAAAAAGAGCGCAATGCGCCCCATCTCGGACAGGTTCAAAACATGTCTTACGATGTGATCAGGGAAAATCTCATTCAAGCATTTGCGCACTTTCCCAGAAAGATTTCTGCTATTGCGGTATCTGTGATAAGTTTCCAATACCGACTGACCCCCTTGGGACCTAAAAAAAGCCATATCGGAAGAACGTTAAAAAATCGCGATTTCCCCTATGCCTTGCATCTATTGAAGCTAAGAGCCCGCGTCAACCCGGAGTTAGATGAGATCTTCGAAGACTGGAAAGAAAAATATTTAAAAACACACCCCCACCCTAAAACCGACAGGATAAAGACGCATGTTAGGCGGAGAAGATAGCTTTTATCAGCCGATGATACAGGGGCCAAAGGATAACAGGCCCCTTCCCTTGCTATTTTACTTTGCTTTATCCGCAGATGAAAGTTTAAACACCCCTCCGATTAATGAACCGGCGCGCTTATTAAAAGATCACTCAGTAAGAGTGGTTTCGATCTCTTTACCCTTTCACGATGATAAACATACTCCACAAGAGGCCATGATCGCCTGGGGCAAAGAAATTTTAAAGGGAAAAGACCCCTTAAAAGACTTTTTAAAAGCGGCAAAAAAAACGCTTACCGATCTTTTAGAAAAAAACCTTGTCGATCCCGAAAAAATTGCTGTATCCGGGGTTTCAAGAGGAGCTTTGGCAGCGGGTAAGTTTTTTTCCTTAGATTCAAGAATTCAATCCTTTTTGGGATGGGCTCCCCTTATCGACTTTTCAAAACTTTCTGAAAGTCAAGAACTTGAACCCTATTCTCTCTTTGAAAACCTTGACAGCTTTGTCGGTCGAAAGGTAAAATTTCTTATCGGAAACCACGACACACGCGTTCACACCGATATTACCTATGCCTTTGTTCAAAAACTTGTAGAAGCCTCCCTTGAAAAAGGAGTGAAATCCCCCCCTGTAGAGCTTGCCTTGAAGCCTTCGATCGGCTACAAAGGACATGGGTCGTCCCCTGAAACCTTCCAAGAAGGGGTTGACTGGGTGTTAAAACAATTTAATCTTTAAGTGATAGTCATGAAATATTCCATTGTCATCCCCTTTAAAAACGAAGAGGCGAATGTCGAGGCGCTTTTGAATGAAATCGAAGCCGTTATGACTCCTCTTCAAGCTCCGTTCGAGACGATTGCGGTGGAAGATGGCTCCGATGATCAGACGCTTGAGATTTTATCGCGGATTAAAAAAGAGACCCCCTGGCTAAGAATCTTAAAATTCAGCCGAAATTTTGGGCAATCGAGCGCTTTCGACGCCGGGTTTAAAGCGGCAAAAGGGGAGTTTGTCATTACCCTGGATGGAGATCGGCAAAACGATCCTGCCGATATCCCCAAACTTTTAAGACTGATCGAAGACGCCGATTTAGTTTGTGGCATTCGGAAGAAGAGAAAAGATACGCTGGTCAAAAGGGTGACTTCCAAAGTCGCCAATTTTGTTCGCTCCCGCCTTTGTGAGGATGGGGTGTCCGATACCGGCTGTTCCTTGAAGGTCTACCGAAAAACTTGCCTTGAAAAAATCAAACTCTTTAACGGCATGCACCGTTTTTTACCGGCGCTTTTTGTGATCGAAGGATTCAAAGTAAAAGAAATCCCGGTTAATCATAGAGAGCGGGCCGGCGGAGTGACCAAGTATAATTTCTTTAACCGCTCATTTAACACCATCGCAGACCTTTTTGCGGTAAGATGGATGAAAAACCGCCGGTTAAAATGGCAAATGGAAGAGCTTCCCTAATGACGGACGAACTTAAGCTTTTTCTCTACCCTTTAGGATATCTTTCCTCCGTTTTTTTTGCCCTAAGGTTTATTATCCAGTGGCTTCAAAGTGAAAAATTGGGCCATGTGGTCGTCCCCGCTTTATTTTGGCAGTTATCTTTAGCCGGAAATTTGTTTTTGCTGATCCACTCTTTAATCCAGATGCAATACCACGTTGCCTTAGTTCAGACCTTAAATGGAGTGATCTCCTGGAGAAACTTAAATCTAATGACATCGAGTCAAAAGTCTTTTTCTTTTACCGTTTTTCTTATGTTCCTTTTTTCAAGCCTGACGACTTCCTATTTTTTGTTTGTGGCTCCGGAGTGGTTTTCCGCTCCGATCGGATCTTATCAGCTTCACCTCAACTGGCATCTGTTCGGTTTTTTTGGCATTGTTTTATTCTCCCTTCGCTTCTTAGTACAGTGGTGGCAGTCAGAAAGAGATCATCAAAGCGAGCTTACTCCCCTTTTCTGGGTGATGAGTCTTGCTGGTGGCCTAATGAGTTTAATCTATTTTCTTAAGTTGAAAGATCCTGTTAATGCTCTGGGACCTGCCCTTGGACTTATTCCCTACATTCGTAACCTCATGTTGATCCGTAAAAAAAGGATAGTTTAAGATGTGCGATCTTTTTATTTTTGCCGGAGAAGCTAGCGGCGACACTCATGGTCAAAGTCTTGTGCAGGAAATCTTAAAACTTAGACCCGATCTTAAAATCTCCGGAGTGGCCGGTCCCAAAATGAGAAAAGAAGGGGTAAAACCGATCTTGAAGATGGAAGATTTCCAGGTGATGGGTTTTCAAGATGTCTTTTTAGCGCTACCTGGCTTGATTTCCAAGTTTTTTCAGGTAAGAGACTGGATTTTACAAAACAAACCGAAAGCTGTAGTTTTAATTGACTATCCAGGCTTTAACCTTCGATTGGCTAAAGCGCTAAAAAAAGGGGGCTTTAAAGGAAAAGTACTCCACTACATCTGCCCCAGTGTTTGGGCGTGGGGAAAAGGGCGCATTAAGACACTTGCGAAATACGTTGATGAGCTCTATACCATCTATCCCTTCGAGAAGAAATACTTTGAAAACACCCCTCTTTCGGTTCACTATATCGGAAATCCGGTCGTTGAAACCCTTAAAAAGACGCCTTTAAATCCTGAATGGAAAAAGCTATCGGGTCTTCCGGAAACCTTTCAGGGTCCCTTAATAGCCCTTTTTCCCGGTAGCCGGAAGCAAGAGATTGAAAAAAACTTGAATCTTCAACTTGAGGCTGCGGAAAAAATTAAAGAAGCGATTCCCCATGCGGAGTTTGCTCTTTCTGTAACGAGTCCTAAAATACAGGCCGTCATCTCAGAATATCTTTCGAAATCTAAGCTAAAGATCCCGATCGTCCCGAGCTGTTTCAACTACGAGCTGATGAAAGAATCCCAAGCCGCGATTGCTAAGTCGGGAACAATTACACTAGAGCTTGCGCTTTCAAAATGTCCAACCACTGTGATTTACGGAGTATCCCCTCTTAATCGCTTTATCGCGAAATACCTTATCCGGCTAAAACTCCCCTATTTTTGCATCGTCAACATCTTGAAAAATGAAGAAGTCTTCCCCGAGCTCATCGAAAAGGGTTTTAATGCTGATGCCCTCACCCTAAAATCTCTGGCACTTTTGGAAGATGAAGCAGTGAAAACCAAAACTTTAACAGGTTGCCAGGAAGTGATCGATATCTTAGGCGACTCTCACGCGAGTGAAATCGCGGCCAAACATGTGGTTGCCAAGTGTTCGTAAAAATCATAGCTCGGCTAATTAAAGGTTTACTCGGTATTATCTTTTCAACGTGCCGTTTTTCGGTGATAGGATTGGATCAGCTTGAAGAATTGGCTCAAAAGGGACCGGTTATCTTAATGCTTTGGCATAATCGGTTGTGTCCCCTGGCTCATATTTTATACCCTTTGTCTAGCAAAAGGGATTTTTCCGCCTTTGTCTCTAAGAGTAAAGACGGCGAGATCTTGTCACAGTTCGTCCTTTCGTATAAAGGAGGAAAAGTGATTCGTGTCGCGCATAACCAGAAAAATGCCGCTTTGAAAGCAATGGTCGAAACCCTTCGAAAAAACGAAGCCATCGTTATGATCACCCCCGACGGCCCGCGCGGCCCCGTCTACAAAGTGAAGCCGGGCGTCAAATTTGCGGCTGAAGAGACAGGGGCTAAGATCATCCCTTTTAACTGGAAGGGGGATAAGTACTGGGAGCTTAAGTCATGGGATGGCTTTCGAATCCCCAAGCCGTTTAGCCGCATTGAGGCCGCTTTCGGAGAGCCCTTAACGGGAGACGCCTCTTTAGACAAACTTAAAGCATCCCTCGACACGCTTTAAATTTTTTCACCACCGAGGATAAGAGAAAAAGAGGCATCTCGGATTTGGATATTTCGTTTACTAGCGGGATTCATTTGGAGTGCGGCGACTTTGATAGCCGCTCTCAGACAGGGTGACTTGTCACCCCCCAAGTTTGGACATTTATTAATTATGCGAGACATTTTTAAAATAATTTGTAAATTTTTAACGATAAGAACGATATAACGATAAAAACGATATCTCCAATCAGGTTAACACCTTAAAAATTAGGCTTTAAACTAATTAGAGATATCGTTTTTATCGTTATATCGTTCTTATCGTTATAACTTTTAAAAAATATTCGTCCCTATCAAGGCTTTTCAAGCATAATTATCCTGCCACTATGAAAAAAATTACAGAAAAAAGTGTTACCCATGTCTTTGGGTTAAAGTGTAACCCATAAGAATCTCATTCCCGTTTAAGGGCTTGGAGGCAATGGATAAGGGCGTCGGGGTGGGCATTGCCGTGGATTTTGATGACGGTGCCTTCTACCCCCACCACACGGGCGCCGGGGAAGTCGGCGTACTCAAAGCGCTTCTTTAAAGCCTCTATCTCGGGCTGTAAACCTTCTGATGAGGTCTCTTGAAGCGCTTGAAATATAAACTCCGAGACCCCTTCTGCGGTTTTAAGTAAGATATTCCCCGAAAAGCCATCCGCGACGATCACATCGACATCTCCCTGGAACATCCGATCGGGCTCGATATTTCCCTTAAACGTCGGAAGCTTGGAAAGCTTTTCGAAGGCGTCTCTATGCTCTAAAGTCCCTTTTTGAGACTCCTGTCCCACATTCAACAATCCCACAGTGGGATTTGCTTTTCCATGAACGGTTTTGGCGTGATTAATGCCTATCTCGGCAAAATGATACATCAAAGCCGGTTTCATCTGCACGCTTGCTCCCGCGTCGATTAAGGTTACAACGCCCTTTCTTGTGGGAAGCGATGCCATTAAAGCGGGTCTTTTAACCCCCTCTTTTTTAGGTAAAAACAAAGAGCTTGCGGAAATCAAAGCGCCCGTATTGGATGCGGTGATAAATACGTCGATTAGTTTCTCCCGAAGCGCTTTGATGCCCTGAATCAAGGTTGCCTCCGGTTTTTCCCTTAAAGAGCGGACGGGATCATCCCCCATTTCAATAACATGATCAAAGACATGAAAGTGAAGCGGAAGTTCGTGTGCAAGGGACGCGATCTCTCTTTGTATCGTTGGGGTCACAAAAAGATGAATCTCGGAAACTTTTGAAAGGCTCCGAGAAGCTTTAACTAACGATTCAAAAAGCGCTTGCGGACTCTTTTCAGAGCCCATCAGATCGATCCCTACCCGCATGAGATAAGCTATTTAAACTTAGCTTTGGGGCTCCATGACGCTTTTCTTAGCATACATGCCACAAGCTTGGCATACGTGGTGGGGCAATACGGTTGCAGCACAATTGGAGCAGCGACCCAAGTTGCGGGGCGTCTTTGCGTGATGCGCTCTTTTCGTGTTTTTTCTTGCGTTTGAATGACGGTTACGTGGTACGGCCATAATCTATTAACTCCTGAAAAATAATCAGCTATAAATCTTTAAACGGCCTCCATCCCTCTTCTTCGGAAGTCGGGGGGGCCAAGTAGGGTTCAATCTCTTTTCGCTCGGGACAAATTCCCTGGCTACATTCTACAACAAACGGGACTTCTAGTAAAATAGCTTCTCTCGCTTCTTCGGAATAATCAAAAATATGCGTCGGGATTTCATCTAAAGGCTTTGTCAAATAAAAATTATCAACATCTATTTGAAAAGAAGTTTTTTTATTGCAGATAGAACAGGGAAGCTCAGCTTTGGTTTTTAAAGTGAGCTTGATAACAAGCTCTTTTTGTATCAGATAAGCCTCTCCCATGACCTGTATGGGCTCAAAAAAACCGAGCTCTCTTTCATGCACATCCAAAAAGGAAGGGTCTTCTAAAAAGGCAATATTTTCGGTAACACCGTTTTTCAAACGGTCTATAAATATTTTAAAGTTGTCGTGTGTTTTCACTTTTCTAATAAGGTTTTGTATTGAAAGGGCATTTTATCTTCACCATCCGCTAAAACCCCCAATCGACGACGGTTTTTTCGGCCTAAATAACTATGAGCTTCTTCAAGAAATGCTTGATAACTGAGCTCTTTTAAACTAGTCTCTCTTTGCTTCAACCAGGAAAAATCGCCATCCAATTCGAACCCAAGCTTCACCATAAGCTCACCCAGCTCGTTTAAAGCTTTTGGCTTCTCTTGAAGCTGCTTCAAAAGCGCCTCTTTAGCAATCTGAAAGTCAGCTTCACTTAAATTTTCTTTTAAATCGCGCGTAAACTGATCGATAAAGGTCTCGACACGCCATAAAAGCTCTTCGGGACGAAGAGTTGCCGATTGAACTAAAAACAGGGTAAAAAGGTGCTTCTTTAAGTCTTCAGCAACCACAGCAACTAAATATCCGGTCTGCTGGAGTGTTCTTAACTCTTTAAAGAAGGCTTTGTCTACCACCTGCTGAAGCAGTTGCTGCACTCCCCTGGCTTTTGCCGAAAAGATCTCTGATTCAATACCCAGAATAAAACCGTTTCCTTGGGCATGAATCTTTTTAACCTTTTTAAAAGGCCCCTTTTTCTGGGAAAGCTCGATCACCTCTTGAGGTTTTTGCTCTTTTACAGGATACCCCTTTTTCCCAAGCGATCTTACCCACTCTTTCCAGATGACGGATGCCTCTTTAGAGGTAAAGTTGCCCAGGATAACCCCTTCTGTATAGCTTCTTTCGAAAAGCCGCTCATTGAACTTTAAAAACTGATCGTACTTTAGGCGAGAGAGGGCTTTGAGCTTGTCATTAGGAGAAGACCACGGTTTATAGATCGCGCTTTTAAAAGCTTCTATCGCTTGCTTGATGGGGGTGTCAAGCGCGCTATTTTTTAACTCCCTTTCAAGCTCTCTTACCATTTGATGATACTGCTTTTCAGTAAGTCCTTTAAGCTTTAGTCCATTTTCTATGCGAGATAAAATTTGAGGAAGCTTATCGGTATAACCATTGAGAATGAATCTTACCCCCTCCTCTGCCGGTTCCAACTTAATGTCTACCCCCGCCAACTTAGCATCGTAAAGGGGACCGCTTAAAAGCTGGTTGTAAAGCTTGATCCAAAGGTCCCTCATTAAAGCGCTTTTGGGAATAGCATCGGTTACAACGGGGGTCTTTACCTCAAAAGAAAGATAAGCCTGGGGTACTAAGAAATAGGGGTCTTGTAAAAAGTAAAGCTTGCCTTGGCCGGTATCAAAAAGCGTTTCCGGGTTTAACTCCGAATCCCATGTTTTTTCCCCTCCCGCATACTTCACCTTAAAATCTGTAGGAATATACGGATTTTCAGTCGGAAGACGGATATTCGGATTCAGTTCAACCGTTTTATAGGGACTTAAATCCATAGACTCTATCGAGTAGGGCGTTTGAGTCCATTTTTCTAGCTTTTGATACGCTTTGGGATCTTTCACATCGGGGGTTAATAAAAAATAAAGCGCGTTATCGGGGGTCATCCCCTGAAGCATCTCTTGAATTTTTTTGGCGTCATATTTCTTGGCCACAAACGTTCTTTCGGGATAGCTCTCTAATGGCTCGTACCCTTGGGTAAACGCATGACTCATAGCCTCTGAAAAGACATCTTTTGGAGCCGTCCACTGGTAGTTTAGCTTTTGAAGCCCCTGAATGGTATCAAAAAGCGAATGAGAGATCCCTTGTTCTTTTAAAAGTTCAATAGCCTGAAAAATAACTTCGACTACCCGCTTCCACTGTTTTTCCCCTTCGGAGGTTAACTCAACATCAATAAAAAATAGCCGTTTCTTAGATGAAAGCCCTAAATCTCCTGCCGATAAACCGGTGGCAAGCCCCTCTTTTTTGAGCGTGTCTAAAAGACTATTTTCCCCCTCACTCCCCAAAATCCAGGCGATTTGATTCCACGGCTTTTCATCGGTGGATTGAGAAAGCGTCTCGGAAAGCTCCCACATTAAAGAGAGCTCTCTTTCATCCTGAATAGGCCGCATCAAGACCATTTTCCCTTTGGCATCTTCTTTTAAAAAGAACTCAGGGTAATCTGCCTCTTTCGTTGAACGGATGGGCACAGATTTAAAAGCGTCTTCCACTTTCGCTTGAATTTCATCCAAAGAAAACGGGGCAAATACCCAAAGACGCATTTTATCTGCGCTGTATGTTGTTTCATACCAGGCTTTAAGCTCTTCTCTCGAGGTATTTTTAAGGCTTTCTTTGTTCCCGGAGTTAAAGCGGGAAAAGGGGTGATCGGATAAAGAGAGCTCTTTTAATACTTGAAGCTTTAAAAAAGAGTCTTTTTCTTTATTCATTCGAAATTCTTGATCAATCGCTCTAACTTCACGATCGACACCGGAAGGGTTAAAAAGAGGGGCTTTAAAAAAGGAGCTAAACCGCTTTAAAACCTCTTCAAAACCCTCTTTTTTAACGGAAAACATGTAGCTTGTGATATCCGTGTAAGTAAAAGCATTTGATTTGCCCCGATAACGGGAAAGGACACTATCATACTCCGATTCTACGGGATACGCTTCCGTTCCCATAAAAAGCATATGCTCCAAAAAGTGAGCAAGACCCTCTGAATTTTCCGGCTCGTCCCAGCTGCCGGCCTTTACGGTGAGCGCAACCCCCGCATCTTCCGAAGTGGGATCACTAATTAAAAGCGCTTCGATCCCATTATCCAGCCGAATCTTCTTGGTCGCCCTGTTTTGCATTTGGGGATTTAAATACATTAAATCCCTTGTATCTCGTATCTCTTCAGTCCCCGGAAGGGTCGTGGTAAAAAGGCTTAAAACGACTAGTGCAAAAAATGGTAGAGACATCTTATTTCCTTAAATACAAATCGAGGACATGAGAGTATACGTACTCAGCGCGTTTAATGCGAGCGAGAGACTTCTCTTCCGGCATCCCGGGAAAATGATCCAAATCCAAAGCCTGACCTATGGCAAGATAAACAGGTCCAAACCCCGCTTCTCTTGTCTCACCGAGTTCCTTTTCCACTTTTTCAGGCGGAGGCATGATCTCATATGTATGCATGGCAAGGGGGTAAAAGCGGGTCTTTGTCCCTGTGGCCATCAGACGAAAAAGCTCAAGACTTGCCGGATCGAACATAGCGGGTAAAAGTTCATTTTGCTCGTTGGGTCGATCTCTTCCCCCCGAAGGAGCTACATAGATGCATTTACCCCCCTCTTTAAGAAGAGATTTTAACTTTTCCATCGCTTTTCGGTTATGAAGGATTCTTGCCTCTTTTTGATCGGGATCGTTTTCGATATGCCTTTTAGAGAAAATGCAGATTAAATTCCTTCCCCGGCTAAAAGGGATTGCTACAGGATCGGAGGTAACACGGTGCCCCGCGACAAAAATCATCTCTTCCGCAAGTCTTGGATGCTTATCCTGAAGCATAAAAGAGATGATTTGGGGATCGGGTTCAGTCTGATGGTTCGCAAAAAGGATTGCGTTTTGACCTATTCTTAAGTTTTCTTCTATCTCATCAAGCTCACGCTCTCCCATGAAAGAAGAAGCCTTTTCATCGATCAGCGGACCGAAAAAATCGAGACCGAACCGATAAAAATCAAAGGGCTTACGCTCCATCTTATGATAAGCCTCGAAGAGTGTCGGATCACTAAGCTCTTTTAGAGCAAGCGATTTAAGGGTTCGGATATTTTCTATTGCGACGCTATCGGTAAACCCGTTTTGTTTGAGCGCCTTAACATAAGTGGCTTCAAACCGCTCAAATATCTTTTCGAGTGCCCTTTCGGACTTCATGAACCTATCCGTTTTAAACTTCGATTTTCTTGTCGTTAATGGTCGAATAAAACTCAAATTCGTTTAAGTGAAGGCAGTCATTCACCCCATACTCCAGGTGAGCATTCATCCCCTCTGCCAGCTTGGACAGGTATTCTTTGTCGTGAATTCTTAAGTAGTGATCGACTTCCGGATGGGTCACAAGCTTTAAAGCATATTGCTGCATGTGGCCGATCGCTTTTTTAAGCAATCTTTCAATTTCAATCGAGACACTCTCATGCGTTTTAACGAGGCCTAAACCCAAACAATAGGGACAGCCGGTAAAGATCGTCTGGTTTAAAGAGCCTCTATGCCGTTGACGGGTCATTTCAACAAGACCGAATTCACTCATACCCAAAACAGTGCATTTGGCAGAGTCGTCTTTCAGACAATCTTTAAGCCTTTCTAAAACCCTTCTTTGGTTTTTTTTGTAACGCATGTCGATAAAGTCGCAAATGATAAGTCCGCCGACATTCCTTAACCGAACTTGCCGGGCGATCTCTTCGGCCGCTTCTAAGTTGATGCGGACAAGCGACTCTTCGACATCTTTATTCTTTCCGGAGCTTCTTCCGGAGTTAACGTCAACCGTGTGCATCGCTTCGGTACGGTCGAAGAAAAGATATCCACCACTCGGAAGCCAAATTTTTCTTCTTAACGTCTTATCGATTTCTCTTTCGACGTTAAAGCGCTCAAACATGGGGACTTTATCGCGGTAATACTCGATCTTTAAATTATGATCGCTTTCATAGCGGCTATATTGTCTTTTTAAAGCCTGGAAAATGGAATAGTCATCGACTAAAATCCGCTCGTAGCCTTTATCCAACGCAGTAATTAAGGCACGCTTAATAATGTCGCTTTCTTCGAATAAAAGTTTACTTTTTTCCGCCTCCTGATACCCCTTCATGATCTCTTCCCAGGTTTGAATCAGATCATGCGTCTCTTGAATAAGAGCTTCCGGAGTGGCAATACAGCTTGCTGTTCTTAAGATAAGCCCCATATCTTTCGGCATATCGAAGGAGCGGATGAATTTCTTTAGTCTGTCTCTTGCTCCGCGATCTTCAATCTTTCTTGATACCCCGCGGTGAGAAGAGTTCGGAAGCAAGACCAAGTAGCGCCCCGCAATCGACACGTTAGAAGTCAGTCGGGCGCCTTTTGATCCGATCGGCTCTTTGACCACTTGAACCAAAACCCATTGATCGGGCTTTAAAACCTTGTCGATATCCTGATCGCCAGCCTCAGCGTTTTCATCCCCCTCTTCCTCTTCGTCAAAATCGAGGTCGTAAAGATCTTTGAATTTTTTTCGGTTTTCAACGATGTCGGAGATGTGAATAAAACCGTTATCCCCTTCGTTGATGTCGATAAAGGCGGATTGAATATTATGTAAAATATTGGTCACGCGCCCTTTGTAGATATTGCCCGTAAGCTGGCGCTCTTTTTTTCTTTCTACAGTAAGATCATGTAAGACCCCGTTCTTTAAAACGGCTAATCTGATCTCTTTAGACTCGATGTTTAGAAGTATTTCCGGCATAAGATAAGCTATTTGATGTAAATAGCCCTATTTTACCGTTTAAGATGGATCTTGACCAGATAAATCCTCCGGACCCTCCAATGTCTCCTTAAAATTTTCCATCCACTGCTGAAGCTTTTCAACGCTATCGGAAAGCTCCTTAAGATCATCCTTGATCTCACCTGAGATATTGGGATCGTTTAGAGAGGTTTCGATAACGGCTCTAAAGAAATGTTGAAGGGTGTTGATGAACTTAGCTTCCTGAGAGGCAACTTTCAATTCATTCTTTTCAGAGGGAACCAAGAGACTAAAATCTTCCCGACTTCCTTTGTTAAATTGAATGACCCAAAGAGGTTTATTACCAAGTTCCATACTCTAATTATATAATAAAATTTATTACTATACAATTTGATACAGAGTCACTCCAACTATTAAAGCTATTAAGATAGGGTAAAGAATAAGTTTAAAAGGAACTTCATCTTCCTTAACATCGGGAACGAGCTTTTTTACTTCCGAGAGGGCTTTTCCTTTGAGCTTTTCCTCTAACGAGCCGGTAATAAAGGTCGCCCCCATCGGAATTTCCCGTTTCAAGGTATCGAAGACTTGATCTACTTTCGTCTCTAGGGCTTTATCTACTTTTTTTTCTAATTTTTTTACCTGAAAATAGTAGTAGAGTTGAGTCAAAATCACCGGGAGAACCGCCGAGGCTAGAAATAAATATATCATTAGCT
>JAGROB010000018.1 GCA_020440465.1 Chlamydiia bacterium | reverse complement strand
TAGGTGATTTAGTTGGATAGGTTCAAGATAACCAATTAATCCGCCTTTCGATGGAGGGGGTTAAGTATCTTTTTTCCTTAAGCTTATCTTTTAAAAGTCCTACCACATCCGATTCTATGATGGTTTTACAGTCAGCTTTAATCGGGGCGAGCTTAGCTCTGTCAAAATGTGTATCGTACTGCATCCGAGATAAGGACTCTATCCAGTCGAGAAGAATCGATTCAATCCTTGCCAAGTCAGTAGTTAAAAAAATTTCTTGACTCTTGACAAATGAAGGGTCTAAGCCCCTCGCTAAAGAAAGTAAAGGCTCCATAGTTTATTTGATGTGTATATCGAGTTGGTTAAACGGAATTTCGATCTCGTTTTCCCTAAGGACTCTTTCTATCATCCAAAGATAATCCGACATCGCTTTAAAGGGTCTTTTAGCATATTTTTCATTGACCCAGACAAATAGCTCAAAGTTGACTCCGCTATCGGCAAACTCTTTCATCATCACATCGGGATCGGAAAATCCCGGTTTGACCAGGGTTAAGTTTAACTTGGAAGCGCCTTCTTCGATCACTTTTTTGACAAGATCGTAGTCGGAGCCGTAGGCGACCGAAAAGGGGACTCTAAGACGTCGATAAGGGTGGTTTAAGGTCCAGTTAACCACCCTTGTTGTGACCATTTCGGAATTCGGGACGATGACATCCAAGCCGTCCGGCATGGTGATGATGGTGCTTCTTACGTTAATCTCTTTAACTTCGCCTCTTACCCCCGAAACAATTTCGACAAAGTCTCCCACCTTGATCTGGCTTTCGAAAAGTAAAATTAGCCCGGATGTAAAGTTGTTAAAAATCGTCTGAAGGCCAAATCCAAGTCCAACCCCCAAGGCTCCGGCAATGATTAAGAAGCTGGAAAAATCAAAGCCCAAACTGGTGAGCGCGATGATAAATCCGATCGTAAGCATCAGGTAGTAAATCAGCCGCGATATCCGGTAAAGCAGCGATTTTTCAATCCGTTTTTTGGTGACGGCCCACTGGTTAATTCCATTTACCAGCTTCGATGATCCCCAGAAGGTAATCATTAAAATAGCGATAAATTTTAAAAGAGCGGAAAGATGCACAGGGCGCGTTCCGATATGGAAGAAGGGGGTGTCGATCCATTCTCCCAATGTGGTCCAAACCATTTTCAAATATTGAACCGTGATTTGTCCCGCCCGTCTTGAGCCGCCAATTTCTTTAGTTAACCGGTTTTCAAGACGCGATAAGATGAATTTCGAGTCCTGGATTTCGCTTTTTAACTTCTGAAGCGAAAGCAAATTCTTTTGTGCAAGATCAATGATCTCTTGCTGATTAAGCCGTGTCTTAGAAAATTCCGGCTCGTCCGGTGTTGCAAGGGAAAGTAGTTGACCTGTTCGTTGAATCTCTCTCTGGGTAGAAATCATCTGTTTGCTTAGCCGTTGGGATAAATCACCCAAAGTTTGCGACCAGATTTCCGCTTTTTCGGAAAGCTCGTTTAGATTCACCGCCTTTGGCTCTAAAAGAAGCTCGAGCAACGCGCCTTTAATTTGAAGCGAAATATAATCTTCGTGCGCGATCATCTCTTGCAACACCGCTTCAATTTGCTTTTGCTGCAAAAGACGCGACTCCGGAGAGGCGCTATCGGTATCGAAATCGGCGGATTTCGATATCATTTCCGCTTCTTGCTGGTGCATAAGCGATAAAGCCGATTGCCACTCTGCTAAAGCGTTCCTTTGAGCGTCTTTAACACGGGCAAGATCTTCCGGAGTAGCAACTAAATTCTTTTCCGCAACGTCAAGCTCGTTGGTAAGGCGTTTGACGTAAGCTTCGTACCCCTTAATGCCGGTATCGATTCTTTTAAGATCTTCTTTAAGCCCCAACTGACTTACGTGGTAGTTAATGAGCTTAAGGCCCTGGATAAATTTTTCTTCGGAAGGCTGGGATTTGCTAAAATAACTTTTTGCTAATCGATCCAGTTCATCTTGAATCGTAGAGATTTGACTAAGTCGATCCGCCCTTTCGTCTTTTAAACTCTTAATAGCCAGGTTTTCGGCTTGAATTTTCCGGGCAAGATCAACCGCTTCGTCAATTGGGTACTCACTTGCGGAGGGAGTGGTGGGGGGAATCTGAATCGGCGGTGCTTTCGAGAGTTTATCCAGATTCGCAAAATTGACGTTAATTCGTTGAATTAGCTCTTCAGCCTGCTCTTTTTTCCCTTCGCTCATAGTTTCAGTGATGACCTTTAAGTGGTCGATCATCTGATTCCCTTTATTTACCAGAGTGCCAGGCTCTTCGTTAAAAGCTTCCCACCATTGGGGTTTTAAAGTCGCAGGATCAAGCTTAACGTCTTCGGGTGCGGCAGATAAGGAACATGCGATAAAAATGAAAAATAGAGCTGTTAAATTTTTTAAAAATCGCATAAGCTGTTCATATTAAGGATTAAGCCTAATCTTATCAGAATTTTAAATTATTGACTATGTTTCGTTACTATATCCTAATCGCGACTTTATTAAGCTTCTCTTCGCAAGCTGTTGAGATTCAGATTCGATCAGGCGCAGGGCAAGGGGATTTACACTGGGCGATCGGCACTTCCGATAGAAGTATATCGACCTTATCCACCCTGAAATGGAAGCGTCTTGAATACGTAAGCTACGGGGGAGAGGGGCTTTTAAGGTTTTGGAGTTCGGGTCTTGTACTTTTAGGGGGGGACTACGGGTCGATTTTTTCAGGGATTAACGAGGATTCCGATTTTTCTAAAAACGGAAGAGAAGGGCTCTACAGCTTTTCAAAGGCCAAATCGAATAAAGGGGAGATTTTTGATCTTTACGGGGCTTTCGGGATTGAGTCATGTAATTTTGGACTGTATTTTCAAATTTTTGCCGGGTGGGCTCATGCAGAGCAGCATGTGCGGCAAATGAGTCCGGCTAGTTTTTATTATAACGGTAATAACGATCCCTTTGACCCGGTAAATGTTATTATCACGGGTCAAATCCAAAACCTTCATAGCAACTATCGGGCGCTTTGGCATGGCCCCTGGATCGGATTCAGGGTGCTCCCTGACTTCGGGCGATTTCATTTAAAATTAGGTTTTGAGTATCATAGGCTCTGTTATCATGGAACCGGAAACTGGAACTTAAGGGAGGACTTAGCCCGAAAATTTAAGCACTACGGCAGCGGCAACGGATTTAAAGTCTTAGCGGAAGGGGCCTTTGATCTTACCCCCTCTTCGAAGATAGGGCTTCGATTTGACGCGTCTTACTATCACCTGAATGGCGGGGTAGATCGGGTCAGCTATTATGATAATCAGGCAATTCTTACGGCAGAGGTTCCTTTAAATGAGGTCACATGGAACACAGGCTCAATCAAGCTCTTTTATGAAAGAGTCTTCTAAACCCCTCTTAAAAGTGGAAAACCTTGAAGCTTTTTATGGGTCGCTTCAAGCGGTAAAGGAGATCTCTTTTTCCCTTTTTCCGGCAACGACCTTAACGTTGGTCGGGGAGTCGGGTTCCGGTAAAAGTACCATCGCGCTATCAATTGTGAACGCTTTAGAGGGAGCCATTAAGGGCAAGATTGAAAAAAGAGGCAAAATTGCCATGATCTTTCAAGACCCCTCATCCGCTTTGAATCCCGTCTATACGATTGGCTGGCAACTGATGGAAGCCATACAACTCAAGCTGGAGCTTGATGAAGAGGCCGGCTATAGACGAGCGATAGAATCCCTAAAAGAAGTGCAACTTCAACAACCGGAAGCGATATTCGAAAAATATCCCCATGAGCTTTCGGGGGGACAAAGACAGCGCGCCATGATCGCGATGGCGCTTGTAGGAAATCCCGATCTTTTGATTGCCGATGAGCCAACTACCGCACTTGATGTGACCGTCCAGATAGAAATTCTAAAGCTGATAAAAAGACTCCAGAATGAGCGGCATATGGCACTTTTATTGATCACTCATGATATGGCCGTGGTCGAGAAAATGGCAGACGAAGTGATCGTGCTCTACGCCGGAGAAAAGGTGGAGCAGGGAAAAGTGAAAGATATTTTATATCGTCCCAAGCACCCTTATACCGAAGCTTTGATTGAAGCAAGCTTTTTGGAAGTGGATCAAGAGGGAAGGCTAAGCCCGATTAAGGGAAATGTCCCCAGCTTGGGGCAAGAGCCGACCGGGTGTCGATTTCATCCCCGATGTCCCCATGTTTTTGAAACGTGTAAACAAGAAAAAGTCCCTCTCTACTCCATTGACAAGGGGAGCGTTCGTTGTTTTCTTTTCGAGGGAGGAATAAAACGTATCGATCAGCCCGGTATTTTTAAAAGAGAGACGAATTTTTTCCAGCCTCAAAGCGAAATTGATCCCCTCTTAACAGTCGATCGCCTGACGAAAAAATTTCCCCTCTACCACGGGGCTTTTCGTAGGGTTGAAAATTATTTAGAAGCCGTAAGCGAAGTCTCTTTTCAGGTAAACAAGAATGAAGTTCTGGGGATTGTGGGGGAGTCGGGCTCCGGAAAAACGACGCTTGGAAAGATGATTGCGGGGTTAATTGAGCCAACTTCAGGCTCGTTTACCCTTAAAAAGCCGGCTCAGATGATCTTCCAAGATCCCGGCGCCGCGATGAACCCGAGACATACGGTCGGTCAAGCCTTAGTCGAACCCTTAATCTATCACAAGCTTGCTAAAAATTTAGATGAAGCGGTTGAAAAAGCGCTTTCGCTCGCAAAAAAAATGGGATTCGATTCCCAATTTTATAACCGCTATCCCCATGAGTTCTCTCTGGGGCAAAAACAGCGTCTTGCGATTTGTAGATCGCTTTTACTAAATCCGGAGCTTATCATTTGCGATGAGCCGGTATCGGCTCTTGACGTTTCGGTACAGGCGCAGATCTTGAATCTGTTTTTAGAGCTAAAGTCGATGTTTTCAACAAGCTTGCTGTTTATATCGCACGATTTATCGGTTGTTAAATACCTTTGCAGCCGTGTTTTGGTTATGAAATCGGGAAAAATAGTAGAAGCGGGAACGGTACAAGAGATATTCGAAAATCCCCAAGACGAGTACACAAAGCATTTAATCGCGGGGGCAAGGTATCATGGACTCTAAGGCTTTAAAGACAACCCGCTCCGCTTTTTTATGGACTCGGCTTTTGTCGACGCCATTTTTTGTGTTGTTTACGCTGCTTCCTTACATTCTATACAGGGACGTCGGGGCAAGCTTGCTGCAAGTCACAACGATCATTATCTTAAAGCCCGCCGTCTCTTTAATCGCTCCTTACTGGAGCGTCTCTATTATTAAGCGGCCCGATCGACTGAAAGCTAATTTAGCGTGGGCCAATTTGCTGAAGTATACGCCCTTTTTGTTCATTCCTTGGTTTGATAGTGTCGGCTACTTTACTTTTGCCAGCATGATTTATTTGATTTTAGGGCGAGGAGTGATTCCGGCCTGGATGGAGATATTAAAATTAAATATCCCCGGCCACTCAAGAACCCATGTCTTTGCCTACGGGCAAGCCTTCGATTATTTAGGAATTGCTCTTTTCCCTTTAGGATTCGCGTGGATTTTAGACGCTTATGAAGACTCTTGGCGTTGGCTGTTTTTTATGACCGCTTTAATTGGTATTCTATCGACATGGTTTTTAAGTCGCATTCCTCCTTCTGAAACGCTTCATCAAGAAAGCCCTTCAAGTCTTAAAGAGACGGTTTTAAAGCCGTGGAAAGTAAGCTGGGATTTACTTAGCCAAAGAAGAGATTTTGCCCGCTTTCAATATGGATTTATGCTGGGGGGAGCAGGGCTTATGGTCATTCACGCAGCGCTTCCGATATTCTTTAACGACACTTTGAATCTTTCCTACAAAGAGATGACGCTTGCTACTTCTTTTTGTAAAGGGATCGGCTTCGCAATGGCCACGCCTTTTTGGGCGAAGCTTTTTCAGAGGATCCATATCTTTCGTTTCTGTTCATGGGTGACGCTACTTGCGGCTATATTCCCCGTTTTGCTCTATTTATCGATCCTTGATATCCGGTTTTTATGGGCTGCATATTTGGCCTACGGAATTATGCAAGGGGGCTCCGAGCTATCGTGGCATTTGTCGGGACCGGTCTTTTCTCCCGATAGCGATAGTTCCATTTATTCTCAGACGAATATTTTGGCTCAAGGGGTGCGCGGGGTGGTTATGCCATATCTTGGGTTTTTTTTGACAACGGGCTTTGGAGCTTCTTGGGCATTATTAGCGGCGATTCTTTTTTGTTTACTTGCAACAAAAATTATGAGTAAAGCTCCCGAAAAATCTATCGTTGGCACTTAATGTTACCCATGATAGGGTAACAATTTATTTGAACAAAGGAGCCCGTCTTTTATGTTACGCATCCTTAAAAATTTTACCCTAAACTTATTGGCTTGTTTAGCCACTTTCAGCTGTCAGAGTGTCGATCAAGCCAACAGTTATGCCGATCCGCCCGAAGAACTTATGCCCTTAAGTTGGATGATTGGTGATTGGGAAGATGACGAAGGGGATATCAACGTAACTTATAGCTGGAAATGGGATCTTGATAAAAGCTTTATGGTACAAAGTTTTACGCTAAAAGACCAAGATGATAACCCTTTATCCGGAAGGCAGATTTTGGGATGGGATCCCAACGAACAAATCATTCGCTCCTGGATTTTTGACTCTGACGGCGGCTTCGGGGAGTCGGAGTGGAATTATGATGAAGGCACCTGGTATGTTAATACCGTCTATACGGATGGCGACGGCGAAAAAGGTTCGGCGACTCAGATTTATAAACTTATCGATGAAAAAACGTTAGAGTACTCTCAAAATAGCGCCGATATGGGAGGCCAATTTATTCCTAATGAAGGGCCTTATAAATTTGTGAGGAAGCGATGAAAAATAGATTCGTACAAGTAGGGTATCTTTTTGCTTTTTTAGCCACAGTACCCCTGATTTTTGCGGCACCGGGTGGAGGCGGAGGCAGAAGAGGGGGCAACAGGCAAGGAGGGGGAAGAACCCCTTCGATGGCGCGATCAATTGGCCAAAGCCAGAGTAAGGCAAATCGTTCTAAAAGCGGATCGAAAAACCGACCTCAAAAAGGGGGGCAACAAATAAATCGGCGCCCTTCTCAAGATAGACCCTCGCAAAGTAGACCTTCTGGACAAAGACCGGGTAGCAACAAGCCGAAAAACAAGAGATCTCATGACCGCAATCAGCAACAACAAAAAAAAAGACGAAATCACGACCAGGCCAAACGGGTCAATCAAAAGCAAAAAAACCGAAACCGCCATCGCCGAAATCGCGACTGGTACCGAAGAGATAACCGCTGGAGTAATTATGGCTATTGGGGAGCTTATCCTTACTGGGGATATGTGAATGACTGGCTCCCTTACGGCTGGGATTATCCCGTCTATTATGACGAAGGAGATGTCACGGTACAAATTACCGATTACACTCAGCAAGATGATTTAGTCGATAACGAGCCCCTTCCCGCTGTACAGGCGTATGGTGAATGGCTCCCCTTGGGGCTTTTTGTTGCCGCATCAACAGTTGAGCAAGCCGCTTTTTCCAATTTATACATACAGCTGGCGGTTAAGAAAAACGGCGAGATCGCAGGGACGTATTATAACGCGGGAACAGAAACGATTGAGCAGCTGGTCGGTGTAGTCGATTCGGTGACGCAGCAAGTGGCGTTCCAGCTGGCCTCAAGACCCGATGGACCGCTTATTGTGACGGGTCTTTATAACTTAACGCAGGAAGTCGCCCCCGTTCGAGTCTATTTCTCAAGCGGTATCGAGCAAGAGTGGGTCTTAGTACGCTTAGAGGACGAAAATTTATAGCTAAGTTAAAAACTAGTCGCTGGAGTGCCAGCGGGCGTGAAAGTAGCCGACAGTCTCTTCGACAAGCTCTTGCAAGAAAGGATCGATATCTTCAAACGACGGGGCAGAAAAAAGTTCGATCTCCGACTGAACTTCCATTTTCATCCGAAGCTTTAAAGCGGCGTGCTCATGGGGGTCGCTCAAAGCCGCGGGCTCTTCCATCTCCTCTAAAAACTCAATCAAATGTTTATACGCCGCCGCTTGGACCTTTAGCTCAAAATCGGAAAGAGGTGGGGGTTTTAGCTTAAGTTTTTCTGAAAGGTGCAACTTCAAAAGAAGCAATGCTGCATGGCCGAGGGTAAACCCCATAAGCTTTAAGTACGCTTTTTTAGCTTTGTCATACGGAGTGGTTTCTGAAGAAGAAGCATCCCAAACTTCTGCTGTCGTTTTAAACTCCTTATCGAGCCTGTCAAAAAGATTTGCCTGGGCTCCTTGCAGCCTAAGCTCTTCTACAATCTCGTAAGGGACATCAATAAAAATATGGTTGAGCTCTTCGTTTACCTTGGAAAGCTCTAAAAAGGGTGAGGGCTCTTGAATAAGTTGTTCAAAAAAATGGTTAATCACCCTGTAGTTTGTCGTTTCGTCCGTATTCGGACATGCTAGAACGATCGCGTGAGAAAGTTCTTGATGAAAGGTTAAAAATTCAAGTCTTCCCTCTTCAAAAAGCTGCTTCTTTAAACGAAATAGATTTCTCGCCTTAAGATTTTTCTTTCCTTTGGGTAAAAGTTCTTCGGCAAGTTGTTTTTTCCTTTTCAAAAGGGGTTCTAAAAGGGGGATGTGGTCAATCCAGATAGCGGAAGCGGGAATTAGCCAATGGGATAAAGCCCACCCCATATGCTGAGCGGGATAGGGATGTCCCGTTTGCTTCGATTCCAAAAAGACTTGAAAGCTATCTTTGATCGGAATGCTTCTTTCAGACTCTCTTCTGAACGAGCCGATAATCCGGTGAACTTCCCCCGGTAGAGCGCTCCAGGTTTGCATGAGTTTCACCATGTTTCCGTCAGACTCGATCTCTTCGTTGATGCCGGCGTCAGAGTCTTTTAAAGTCTCTAATAGACTTTCCTGAAAATCGGGATCGGTTTCGATCATGCGGATGGCTTTCATTTTAAGTGTATCCTTTTCCAGCTGAGAAGGAGGCACTTTGGATAAAGATCTGGAGAAAAAGATCTTCTGAGTCTTCTTATTTTCAGCGTCTCCCGATTTGATGTGGGCAATATGGCGAGTCCAGTCAATTTTAAGTTTAGAGGGGGCATCTTCGGTTGATTTGTTTTCGACAGTTTGATTGTATCTTTCGATCGTCTCAATGACCGTATTGGCAAACTTTCGCTCTTCTTCGCTCCCTTTTTTGTATTTTTCTATGAGGGGAAGGTATTGCTTGATAAGGCCAATCGATTTAATCAGCTCTTTTTGGACTTTTAGCTCTTGCGTGGTCTTTTCTTCCCGATATTCCGAAAAAAATAGCCACTGAATCCGGTCTTTAATCTCTTCGAAGCGCGAAACATTTCTGGAAGCCATTTCGGTATACGCTTCCAGATGGTTGAGTGCTCTTAAGATTTCTTCATTCGGATTCGCCATTTTTGTTATCAGGGGGTGGAAAACCTAATGGGGCTATTACTTTAAGTATACTATTTTCTTCAATTTCTAGGGTGATATTGTTAACTAAAGCATCCTTAATTGTAATTAACTCTCCCCGTTTTAGATACTCGTAAGCCCTTGAAGCTTTGGGATGTGTCTTAAGGGT
>JAGROB010000017.1 GCA_020440465.1 Chlamydiia bacterium | reverse complement strand
CTGTAGGACCCGCTTCGCCTTGAATGCCTTGTGCCCCTGTGGGACCTGTAGGACCTGTAGGACCCGTGGGGCCAGGGGGACCTTGAGCGGGTTTTTCGCATTTACATTTCAAAAGTTGTTCAAAGGTCTGTTTTAAGGCACTTTGTGAGAGTTCGGATAATGATAAAGGTTCATCAGAATAAGTTAAATTTATCCAATCTCCATTTTCCTTTACCTCCCAAATGATAGAAGATTCGGTTGAGTCTTCGTTGAACTGTATTTCCTCGACAAGATTTGGATGATTTTCAACTAGATAAAAGGCTCTAACTACTTCGGTATTTGTAACTTTAGAGAAGAAGGGAAGTGTGCTCCTTGCAAACAGGGGATTAGATAAAAGCAAAAAGACTAAGATAAAAAACTTAATCCTTGAAATGGGGTCTTGGCTGATCGTGAATGTAGGCTGCGACATTTAAGGCTTCCTCTTCGGATAACTCCGGTATGTTGTAGGGCATGTTGGCATGGATAAAAGCGGCAAGCGTGTCGACATGGTGCATGCCAGCTCCATCGTTGAAAGAACCGTTGCCCCAAAGAGCTGGGACTTGCAGGGTATCATTGTTTTGTCCGTGACCCTCTTTGCCGTGGCAGTCGGCGCAATACGTCTTAAAGACTTGAGCACCCTTTACAGGGTCGGGTTTGGATTCGGTTTTTATTGGCTCTAAACCCCTCCAAGGAATGGGCTGATAGATAGGGTAGCCTCTTGAAATCCATTGAAGATAAGTCACAAGCGCTCTCATAGAACAGCTTTCGGGATCGAGCTTCTTGCCGTTCATGCTTCTTTCGAAACAACTATTAATACGTGTCGGAAGATCGATCACCTGATCGGCTCGTTTATTATAGGTTGGATAAACGGCGGCCACACCGGTTAAAGGGATCCCGTTGTTTCTTCCCCCTTTTGTATCTCCTCCGTTGAAATGGCAATTGGAGCAAGTGAGTTTATCTCCGACATGGTCGGGCAGCATTCGCCAGGTATTCAGCATGAGCTTGTAGCCGTGCATTACCTCTTTTTTTAACGGCTCGGGGGCCATTTCGGGATCTGACAGCTCAAAGCTTGGCCCCTTGTCATCAAAAGAAAAAAAGATGAACAACAAAGCGGAAAGTAAACTCCCCAATAAGATAGGGGTGATAAGAAATGAGGTTTTCTTCATAATAAATTGAATTTCTAACAGACGAGGAATTGATGAGCAAATCCGTTGAATCGATCATGACTGAAAAAAGGGTGTTTTCTCCTTCGAAGTGTTTTAAAAATCAAGCTAATGCGCAGGATGAAAAAATTTTTGACGAAGGGAAAGATTTCGAGACTTTCTGGAAAAAACAGTCAGAAAGACTTGAGTGGATAAAACCCTTTGATCATCTTTATCGATTCGAGGCGCCCAAAGTCGAGTGGTATCTTGGGGGGAAGTTGAATGCTTGTTTTAACTGCCTCGATCGTCATATTAAGGGACCCCGAAAAAATAAGGCCGCCTACATCTGGGAAGGGGAAAACGGCGAAAAGCGGACACTTACCTATTGGGAGCTTTACCGGGATGTCTGCCGTTTTGCTAACGCTTTAAAATCGCTTGGCATACAAAAAGGGGATCGCGTGGCCATTTATATGCCGATGGTCCCCGAAGCCGTGATTTCGATGCTCGCCTGTGCTCGTATAGGAGCGATTCATACGGTCGTTTTCGGGGGATTTTCCGCTGAGAGCTTAAGGGACCGCATCAATGACTGTGAAGCGAAGCTTTTGATTACAGCCGATGGGGGTTTTAGAAGGGGCGCTCAGATCCCCCTTAAATTGACCGCCGATAAAGCGCTTGAGGATACCCCATCTATTGAAAGCGTGATTGTGTTGAAGCGGACAGGGGGTCAGATCGATTTTAAAGAGGGAAGAGATCACTATTTTGACGAGCTTTTGCAAAAAGCTTCTTATGACTGTCCGCCGGAGCCGATGGATTCCGAAGATCCCTTGTTTATCTTGTATACTTCCGGCACAACAGGGAAGCCTAAAGGAATTTTTCATACGACGGCAGGTTATTTGGTCGGGGCAGCGACCACAGTAAACTATGTCTTTGATATTAAAGAAGAAGATGTTTACTGGTGCACGGCGGATGTCGGTTGGATCACAGGCCACACCTATGTGGTTTATGGACCTATGATTAATGGAGCGACCCAAGTGATTTATGAGGGGGCTCCCGACTGGCCCAAAAAAGATCGTTTTTGGAAGCTGATCGAAAGATATGGAGTTACGATATTTTACACAGCACCGACAGCTATTAGAGCTTTTATGAAATGGGGAGAAGAGTATCCCAAAAGCTCTGACTTATCATCTCTTAGGCTGCTTGGGACTGTGGGAGAGCCGATTAACCCCGAGGCGTGGCTTTGGTATTACACACATATTGGACAAGAAAAGTGTCCGATTGTCGATACCTGGTGGCAGACAGAAACCGGCTCGATCATGATTGCCCCTTTGCCGGGCTTAACAGAAATGAAGCCGGGCTCTGCGACAAGACCTCTTCCGGGCGTTTCGGCCGAAATTTTAAACGATCAAGGAGAGTCGGTTGATTCGGGTTACTTGGTTTTAGATAAGCCATGGCCCTCTATGATGCGGGGGCTGTGGGGCGATCCCGAGCGTTTTTATGAAGTCTATTGGTCGAAGTTCCCCGGAAAGTATTTCACGGGAGACGGCGCAAAAATTGAAGACGGCTATTATTGGCTTTTAGGGCGCGTGGACGATGTGATGAATGTCTCGGGCCATCGTCTTGGTACGATGGAGATTGAAAGCGCGCTTGTCGATCATAAGGAAGTGGCCGAATCGGCCGTAGTTGGGATTAAAGACGCGATTAAAGGAGAGTCTCCCGTTGCTTTTGTGACTCTTAAAGAAGGTTTTAATCCCTCTCACGACAAGGAGACGGAGTTAAAATCCCATGTTGTTGAAAAGATCGGGGCCATCGCCCGCCCGGACCGAATCATCTTCACCAAAGATCTTCCGAAAACGAGAAGCGGCAAGATCATGCGCAGGCTTCTAAGAGACATCGCCGAAGGGCGCGTCCTCGGAGATATTACGACGCTTGCCGATAAGGGCGTTGTCGAAGAGCTCAAAGCGAAGTACAACGAGGATTAATTATGACAGATATAGAAACTGCCAAGCTTGCGGTTTTCAAAGGTAAAGAAATTCGTAAAGTAATTTTTAACGGTGAGTGGTATTTTTCCATCATTGACATTGTTCACGCCCTAACGGATAGTTCCAATCCCCGTCGATATTGGTCCGATTTAAAATTGAAACTCTCTCAGGATGAAGGATTTAATCAACTGTACGAAAAAATCGTACAGTTGAAATTGCAAGCTCCTGATGGGAAAATGAGGGAGACAGATACAGCTAACACAGAGACGCTTTTGCGGATTATTCAGTCCATTCCTTCTCCAAAAGCAGAGCCCTTCAAGAGATGGCTTGCAAAGGTGGGTTATGAGCGAATCCAAGAGATTGAGGATCCGGAA
>JAGROB010000004.1 GCA_020440465.1 Chlamydiia bacterium | reverse complement strand
CGCAAGAATCCGGGGGCTCGGCAGATACGTCCCTTCTAAAATCCTTACAAATCTGGAATTGGAAGAGATGGTCGACACCTCTCACGACTGGATTGTAACGCGTACAGGAATCCACGAAAGACGGATTGCGTCGATGGAAGAAGCGTCTTCTCATCTGGGAAGAGAAGCGGCTAGAAAAGCGATCGAGAAAGCAGGAATCGATAAATCTCAAATCGATATGATTATCTGCGCTACCATGACACCTGACTATATTACCCCCAGCACGGCCGCTTTAATCCAGCAAGAGTTAGGATTGCCCCGCTGTCCCGCTTTTGACATTCAAGCCGCCTGTACGGGTTTTATCTATGCGCTATCACAGGCTAAAGCTTTTATCGAGTCGGGGCTTTATAAGAACGTTTTGATCATCGCAACTGAAAAGATGTCTGCCGTAATCGATTACGAAGATCGAAATACGTGCGTCTTATTCGGCGATGGGGCCGCAGCAGCGATTGTATCCGGCGAAGGGTCCGGTTTTTTAATCCCAACAGTGCAGTTGGGAGCTGACGGTGATCAATCTCATCTTATTCTAATTCCCGGAGGCGGCTCTCGCATGCCCGCATCGGAGGCATCGGTTAAAGCGCGGGACCATTTTGTTAAGATGGAGGGAAGAGAAGTCTTTAAACATGCCGTAAGAAGGATGACTGCCGCCGTTCAAAACTGTCTAAAAGAAAACGGCATGAAAGAAGAAGATATCGCTTGGTTGATTCCGCATCAGGCCAACAAGCGAATTATCGAGTCGATTGCTTCCCAATTTAATATCCCCGATGCACAGATATTTATGACGCTTCATAAATACGGCAACACCTCCGGCTCATCGGTCGGGATCGCTCTGTCGGAGCTTGAAGAAGAAGTTGAGCTTAAATCGGGTGATAACTTACTTCTAGTTGCCTTTGGAGCCGGTTTAACTTGGGGCGCTACCATCTTGACCTATCAGGAGAGCTAAGTGAGTCAGAAAAAAATTGCTTTATTGTTTCCCGGACAGGGTGCTCAATATGCCGGCATGGGAAAAGCGCTGTATGAAACTTACCCCTTAATCAAAGAAATCTTTGAAGAAGGGGATGAGACGTTGAAGATGCCCCTTTCTAAGGTGATCTTAGAAGGACCCGATGAAGAGCTTACTCGCACTTCGATTAGCCAGCCGGCGATCTATTTGTTTTCGATCGCGATCTTTAAGCTGATCCAAAAGCTTTTTCCTGCTATTCAGCCCGAATTTGCCGCAGGACTAAGCCTTGGGGAATATAGTGCGCTTGCGGCTGCCGGATTTTTAGATCCTTTTGAAGGGTTAAAGTTAGTCGCAGCAAGGGGTTCGTATATGAGCCAAGCGTGCGAGAGGCATCCTGGGGCTATGGCCGCGGTATTGGGGCTTTCTCAAAAAGAGATCGAGACCCTTGTGAAAGAATCTCATCTCCCAAATGACTTGTGGGCGGCCAACTTTAACGCTCCCGGCCAAACCGTGATATCCGGCACAAAGGCCGGGGTGGAAAAAGGGATTCACCTTGCCAAGGAAAAAGGAGCGAAAAAAGCGATTCCCCTTAAAGTCCACGGCGCGTTTCATAGCGGACTTATGAGATCGGCGCAAGCGCCCTTAAAAGAAAAGGTAGAAGCTGTCTCCCTTTTATCCGGGACGGCAAAAGTGGTTATGAATGCTTCCGCCAAGCCTTTCGATACCCCTCAAGAACTAAAAAAGTTGATGGTGGATCAGATTGTCATGCCTGTAAGATGGCAAGAGTCAATAGAGTGCCTGGATCAAAACGGAGTCGATTTATATCTAGAGCTCGGGTGTGGAAAAACTTTAGCGGGATTGAATAAACGGATCGGGGTTAAAGGGGAGACGGTTTCGATTGAAACCCCCGAAGCTTTGGAACAATTGGAGAATCTATGAATAATGAGCTCTTAAAAGATAAAGTTGCGATTGTATCGGGCGGCACTTCAGGTATCGGAAAAGCCATTGCATTAAAGTTTGGGGAACAGGGGGCAAAAGTTGCTGTTTTAGGCACTCATGCCGAACGGGGCAAGCAAGTTTGTTCGGAAATTGGGGCGAATTCCGCTTTTTATAAGTTGGATGTCTCTAATTACGAGGATGTTCAGTCTACGCTTAAGGAAATCTCCGACCATTTTGGTCCGGTTGATATCTTAGTGAATAATGCCGGGATTACCCGCGATCAGCTTTTGATTCGGATGTCTGAAGAGGATTGGGATCAAGTGATGGCTGTAAATTTAAAATCCTGCTACAATCTTTCTCATGGCTGCATGCGGCCCATGATTCGCAATCGATCGGGTAAAATTATTAATATTAGCTCCGTTGTGGGGCTGACAGGAAACCCGGGTCAGACGAATTATTGTGCCTCGAAAGCAGCGATGATTGGATTTACCAAATCGCTTGCCAAGGAAGTAGCGGCAAGAAACATACATGTAAATTGCATTGCGCCGGGGTTTATTGAAACACCGATGACTCTGGAGATGACAGAGGCGCAAAAAGAAATTACTCTTTCCCATATTCCTTTTGGAAAGATGGGAAAACCGGACGATATCGCAAATGCCGCGTTATTTTTAGCATCTTCTCTATCCGATTATATTACGGGGACGGTGCTGCCGGTCGATGGCGGAATGGTTATGTATTAAAAAAAGGAAACAACAACATGACGACAGAACAAGAAGTAATTGATCTTATTGTGGAGCAACTGGGAGTGGACAAGGCGGAAGTCTCGCTTGACAAATCTTTTGTTGAAGATCTTAACGCCGACTCGCTGGACCTTACGGAGTTGGTAATGACTCTGGAAGAGAAATTTGAGTGTGAGATCCCGGAAAAAGACGCCGAAGGTCTTAAAACCGTTGGCGACGCCGTCCGCTACATCGAAAACCTCAAAAAATAACTATAACGCCTAGGTTCTTTTGGAGTGCGGAGCCCTGGCTCCGCTCTTAGACGGGGTGACCTGGCACCCCGCCAGGTCTTTTGTTATCGACGCACCCTGGCTCGCCGCAACCCAAATTCCGTGCAAATTAATCCATTTTACTCTATAATAGTTCTTTAATTTATAGGTAATTATGGATGCACCAATAAGTAGCTCACCTAGTAGTCCCTCAGCCACAGCACCTGCCTGTAGCCCGAATGGTATTAGTTTAGCAGTTCTTGCCGCAGCTAGCAACACTTCGTCTTCAGATCAGAGTGGTGGCTCCTCTTCGTCATCCGCTGCAAGCAACGTGGCTGCGGATATTTTGACGTCGAATAGTGAATCCACTGGACCCGCTGGACCTGCTGGATCCGCTGGATCCGCTGGACCGCAGCCTATTGCAAGGGGCAGAGTCGGCTATTTATGGGATAGTTCGAAGTCGTTTATTGGAGCGGCTTTTTTGATAGCGGCGTTTGCAGCAATTGTTTTTGCAACAATCGCATTCGTGATGGGGGGCGTTTTTGGTATTGCGGGGGGAGTGGCACTACTCATAGGAGCCGGAGCTTCATTTTGTATTGCGGGACACCTTCTTTCTGACCCTTCCCCCTCGCTGTCTCGCAACGACATGGCCTACTTTTCACCTGAGCAGATAGCTCAACAAAGACATCTTCAAGAGTTAAGAAAAGCTCAAATCGAAGCTTTTAACAAGACCCTGGCTGAACAAGGACTCGAAGTCAAAGAATGTGGCGGTGGTGGAGACTGTCTTTTCCATTCTCTTTACTACCATTTTGGAAGAATGGCCAAACTAAAGGACCATAAAGCTGTGCGAGAAAAAGTTGTAGCTCATATGGAATCACATCCAGATGACTTTAAGTCCTATGTTGAGCATAGCGAATTTAAGCAGATAGAAAAATTGGAAAGTAGAGACGGTCATGATCTGAACTTGGATAAGTATAAAGCTTATTTTGACTTTATGATGAAGAAGGGCTTATTGACAAATACACAGAAACGTACTTTTCAACAAAAGATTGACGATAGTACCAGTTCAGTTAAAGCTGTAACAGATGAAGACGTATTAGACATCAGATTAAAAGCTTATATTGCGCTAATGAATAGGACGGGTGAATGGGGTGGAGAGCAAGAAGTTAAAGCATTCGCAAGCTATCTTGCGGAACATGGCCATCTTATTCGTATTGTGGTTCATTCTCCTGAGAACAATGGATATCTTACCTGTTATCCACCTGGAACCGAGAGAAATACAGAGTATCATTTGCTAAGAAATGGTAATCACTGGCAAGCACTCGTCCCCAAGAAAAGCTCTTAAAAAATTTCACCACAAAGACACAAAGACACTAAGAAAACCCTTTGTGTCTTTGTGTCTTTGTGGTGAAAATCTACAGCTTCTCTTGTGAGAGGCGTGACACCGCCCAGATAGCCCCCAGGCTTCCCAAAAACCCCGGGATCATGCTCGGAATCACACGATCCATCATCCAAGGATTAATCACCGGCCACAAACCGGCGATGAAGCCCCCCACGATAATCCCTGCAATGGCACCCGCACGTGTGGTTTTTTTAGAATATAGGGCCATCAACACCAACGGCCCGAATGAGCAGCCTAAGCCTGTCCACGCATATTGCACCACTTCCATAATGGTGGCGCTTTTGAAGAAGGCAATGCCTAAGGAAACCACGGCAACCAGAATAATCGACATCCTTGAAGCTCTTAATAAAGATTTCGGCGACGCTTTTTTTCTGAAAAGGTGCTTGTAGATATCTTCCGATAAGACAGAGGCCGAAACTAAAAGCTGAGAGTCCATGGTCGACATGCTGGCCGCAATAATTCCACACAAGATAAACCCACCCGCAAGAGGACTAAATAAAGCTTTCACAAGCTCGACAAAAACAAGCTGGGGGTCAATCACCTGCTCTTCGAAGAAAGCGATGCCCACCACCCCGCAAAAGGCGGCCGCTCCCAGCGTTAAAATTTGCCAGGTCATGCCGAAGTACTTTGACTTGTAGATTTCCGACGGGTGCTTAATCCCCATAAACTTGGTGATAATGTGGGGTTGCCCAAAATAGCCCAATCCCCAGCTGGCTAAAAAGAAAATGGATAAAAAGGTCTCGAAACTAAAATCTTTGATAAGATGAAGCGAGATACCGGCGTCACTTGCGACTTGAGCAATTTTAGACATCCCCCCCACTTTTTCAAAAGCTAAGGTCGGAACGATCAGGATGGAAAAGAGTAAAAACATCCCCTGGCAAAAGTCCGTCCAGGCGACCGTGACAAATCCACCTGTGAAGGTATAAATTACCACCACAGAGACAGCCACACTTAATCCCAGATAATAATTAATCCCGAAAAGCGCCTCCAGCAAGATACCCATGGCGATCAAGCCCGAAGCTAAATAGACGGCCATGAACACCAAAGTCATAACGGCTGTAACCAGCCGAATCACCCCGCTTGTATCTTCGAACCGTTTTTCGAAATATGTGGATAAGGTATAGCTATTCAGTCTTTCGGTCTCGTTGCGGATTTTTTCGGCCACAAATTGCCAGTTAAAAAACATCCCTAAGATAAGTCCCAAGGCGATCCAAATCTCCGGAACGCCGTTAAGAAAAAGAACGGCCGGAAGCGCCATAAAAAGCCAGGAGCTCATGTCGCTTGCGTGCGCCGTCAGCGCCGTCAGCCAAAAGCTTAAGGAACGGTTGCCCATAATAAAGTCAGCGGAGGTACGCTGTCTTTTATGAGAAACAAGTCCAATCAAAAGCAGGATCAAAAAATATAAGAAGAACGAAAGAATCAAAGGGTTCATAGATCTTATTTGGGCGTGATTAAAATAATAGTGATATCTTCGTGGTGTAGATATTTTTTGGCAAAGAATTTAAGTTCGCTTTCCATCATCGCTTTGGTAAGCTCAAGCCCATCTTTGGCGAAATGCTTTAAGATTTTTTGGAACCAATCTTTTAAGATGTTCGGATGGGGCATCTGTTTTTTTAATCCGCTGTTAAACAGAATCACAATATCGCCAGACTTAGGAGCTTTAAAGGGTAATAGCGCTTGATCTTTATCGGACCAGAGCAGGGGAGGGGGGAGTTTAACGAATTTAGTGTCTCCCGTTTTCAAATTAAAGCGCCCCTCTTTGGTACTCCCTTCCGTCAATAGCTCAAAAATCCCTTGAAAGCCTTCTCTTTCCGCTTCTTTGATGTGAACGGTATCGTTATCAAATTCAAATAAAATGCCCATCTGAGGATTGGATTTTAAACAGACTTTTTCCCATGCCCATTGGTCTTCGGGAATGGTTTCAAGCGCTTTATCTAGCATCTCATACTGGATCAGCTCCGCACACTCATATTCTCCGTAAAGCTTTTCTCTTGCCAGGGGGTAGTCGGTAAGGCGGGAAATATTTTCACGCAAACACTCTCTCATAGTGTTAAGCGTCCCGGCAAGCTCTTTAATTTCTTGGGGCCCTTCCGAGCTGATTTCTTCTTCATAGTCGCCGGAAGCTAAGTGCAGAGCCTGATCTTTTAGCTTTCGAATCGGATCGGAGATGTTATAAGAGATAAACCAAACAGAGCCTAACAGCCAAAAACAGGAAAAGCCGGCGATCCAGAAGATCCACGGTTTAATTTCATCCGTAGAAAAAAACGTAAGCAGGAGCAAGATGGCGATAAGCCCCATGATGGGGGGGAGTAAAACCATTAAAAGGCGGTCACGAATCGCTTGCATCAGGGCATCCTTTGGTTTAAAAGCCCGATAGCCACTTGGGGACACTCAGAGATAATCGTCAGTAAGTTAGTTTTGGACAGGGTAAGGAGCAAAGTGTCTTCTAAAGCTTTAGCGGTATAAGCCCGCGGTTTTTCGTTAAAGAGGGCTTCGTCACCGAAAAAGGCGGGCGACTCCAAAACCTCTTCACCTGCCTGAACTTTCCCTTTGGCGATAAAGTACATGCGAGTGGCCTCGTCACCGGCATTAAAGATCACTTCGTTGGGATCCCAGTCAGCCAAGCCCAATTTGTCTGCCGCAGCTAAAATTGAGTCAAGGTCCACATTTTGAAAAAGGGGAGTCTTTTTCAATAAAAAGGCTTTGTCTATCAGTCCAATGGGTGTATTCATGACTCTAAAAGCTCATAGGCTAGTTGTTTAAAAAGCTCCGGGGCCGCCGTCATCTCTTTTTTAAGTGCGGTCTTCCACCCCGTCATAGCTTGTGCTTTCATAAAAGTGAAGGCTACGATTTTATCGGCGATCGATGAAGAGTTTCTCAAGGTAAGCAAGATCTCGTCAAGAGTTTCTTCTTCAGAGGGATAGCTATTTTTTTCAAACAGGGGCTGAAGCATTCTGAAAATCTCCGGCTCGCAAGTTTTTTCCAGGGTTTCTATCGCCTGGCTTTCGATTTTGACCTTACCCGAACGAATCGAACGAGATAATAGTTCGGTATCCTCCACTTCTCCCGCAACGCCCAAAAGTTGGATGATAAAGTCGAGGCTGGAGTAGTAGTCCGATTGAAGTGTCTGGGTTAAAAGTTTAAGGGATGGATCTTTTTGGGTGCGATTTAAAGCGCGCAAGAAAAAGCACGCTTTTTCGATTTCCGGTTCTAAAACGCTTTTTAAACGGGCTCTTAGCTGCGATAAAGAGAGTGCGCCCAAAACTTTTCCGGCAGATAGGCGGCACTTTTCTGAAAGTTCGTTATCTTTAAGCAGCAAGATCAATAAGGGAACGATTTTAAGTCCCATTCTTTTGACAGCTTCTTCCGCAGCACGTCTTTCATGAGGTCTAAACTGGGTTGCCGCGGTCAAAATGGTCTCTACTTGACGGCTGTCGCCGATTTCACCCAGGGCTTTTAAAAGATAAATGCGCGCTTTACTCTCTTTTGTTTCAAAAAGCATGGCTGCCACTCTTGGAGCTTGTTTTTGAAATTTAGGGTCTGACATCAGCCAAACGACTTTTGCCGCCTCTCTTTGAATATAAGGAGACTCGTCCGTCAAATAGCTTAAGACCATATCGAGTCCCAGCGCAGAGGGATCGGATGCTAAAATTTTTAGCCCCATTTCAATGTTTTCCGGCTTTTCAGAGTCAAAAAGCTCTTGAATATGCTCGTAGGCTTCCGTTTTGTTCTTCCAGGCCTCGTGCGGGTCGATATCAGCCTGGGCCGTGATCAAGGTTAAAATCGCGGCTCCTTTGAGTTTTAAGTTATCCGACTCAAGTTCATCGTTTAACTTGTGGGGGTGCAAAACCCCTTCTTGGGCAAGATACCAATAAAGCTCTTCGACAAGGCGGGGGTCTTCCGCTTCCATGAGCCACCTTTGGGCAAGTTCAATTGCACATGCGTCCGAAGACAGTTCAGAGTCTTGGATAAGGCGGATAAATAAGACCTTGTTTTCTAGTGAAAAGCTTTCGGCAAAATGGGCAAGCTCTTTTAAAAGCGCCCGATCTTCCATATCGATTAGACACTCCATGCTAAAGGGGGTGAGCTCTTTGTTGTTTAATAGCCTTAAAAGTTTTCTTTCAGCAAAGCGTTTGTCGGGAAGCGAAAATCTTCGAAACCAGTCAGCTGTAGTTCTTTCAAAGTGAAGAGCATTTTCTGCCAGATTTTTCCAAAGCGCCTTTAAGTAGTTTTTCTTGAGCAAAATCGCGACAATGAGGAGCAGAGCCGATAAAATAAGTCCTAAAAGCCGGGGATTGACGATGCCCCAGGTTAAAAGCGCTGCCGCAAAGAGCGTTCCGATCGGCTCGAAAAATGATTCGATCGCAACCCGAATTTTATGTTTGAACTTGTTAGGAACGGCTCCTAAGAGCATGTTAAAGTTTGCATCGTCGATTACATAGTTTGTTCCCTCAACAACAAAATACCCTGTAAGCGCAATCCAGAGCGCTTCGGAAAACTGCCAGGAGCTATAGGTAAACAAAAGAAGGATTGGCGTAATGGGTAAAAGCCAACCGATTCCGAATCTACGAAGCAGGCGGCTATAAAAAAAGAGTCCGAAGATAACGTTGGTTAAGCTAACCCCGGCAAGCGCTCTTCCTAAAAACAAAGTTAAGGTAGCGTCAGCCTCGTCCCCGACGGGGGTGTCGCCGGTCGGGTCGAACAGCCGATCGAATGTGCTGTAGTAGTTGAACTCCGTGGTCGCCATCAAAAGATAGATGAGTAAATTTGACGACATTAAAAGCAGTGTAAAGCGGGAGCCGAAAATCCCCCTGAAAAGTTTGCGGTAGGATAATGGCTCGGCTTCTAGCTCATAGTCATCGGGCAGGGTTTTTTCCTGTCTGTGAATAAGACGGATCAAGAAAATCGAGACGGTTAAAAAGCCCGCAATTAAAAGTGCTAGCATCTGAAATTCGATCAGCCCCAAAAGCATGATGAAACCGGTCAGCGTAATCCCCAAGAAAATCATCGAGTTAAACAAGCTGAAAAGGCGCTTTCCCTCTTGGAGGTGGTAATACTGATCGATAAAGGTCCAAAACGTTGTTCCCAATACCGCTAAATTAACCGACCCCGCCACTCTTAAGACATACCAGATCCACGACTCCTTTTCGGCGTAGGAAAAGCTTAAAAAGACAAAAAGGTAGAAGAGAGTGGAAATCGAAAGGGCCGTAATAAAAACCTTATACGTCTGGAAGGTATGAAAAGCGTAGATTAAAAGCGTTGCGATCAGTATCATACACCCAGCTGACATCGAGTATAAAAGCGGCAGCTTTTCGGGCCCGATATGGAGTAAAAAGAGTGCATCGGCAAATTTTAATCCCGACGCGGCGGCGCTAGCCCAGAAAAAGGCTAATAGCGCAAAAAGAAGCGCACTTCTCTCTTCGCCCGGAAACAACGTAAACAACTTCCTGAAAATTGGGGTCATAGCATGAATGATAAACAAAAAGAGTATAAGTCGCATCATAAACTAATTATTATAGGTTCCGGACCCGCGGGATATACGGCGGCGATCTACGCCTCAAGGGCTGACTTAGAGCCTCTTATGTTAGAAGGTTTTTTTTCCGGACCCGCGGGGGGGCAGCTGATGACGACAACCGATGTGGAAAATTACCCCGGATTTCCAAAGGGCGTTACCGGCCCCGAGCTGATGGAAGCATTCAGAAGTCAGGCCGAGCGCTTCGGTACGAAGTTTCTTCTGGAAGACGCGACCGAAGTGGACTTTTCTTCTAAACCCTTCAAAGTCAATACCTCTGATAAATCGTTTACGGCCGATAGCGTGATTTTATCTACGGGAGCGAATGCCAAAAGATTGGATATACCAGGAACAAGAGACGGGGAGTTTTGGCAAAAAGGGGTGACAGCCTGCGCGGTATGCGACGGAGCGGCTCCGATTTTTAGAGACAAGGATCTTTTTGTTATCGGCGGCGGCGACACGGCCATGGAAGAGGCGATGTTTTTAACCAAGTTCGGAAAAAAAGTTTATATCGTTCATCGAAGAGATGAGCTAAGAGCGTCTCAAATCATGCAAGACCGTGCACTTAAAAATCCCAAGATCGAAGTGATCTGGGACAGCGTGGTCGTGAAAGTGGACGGCGATAAAGTAGTGAAATCGGTCACCATTAAAAACGTCAAGACCGAAAAAGAGACCGAGCACGAGGCCGGCGGCGTCTTTTTTGCCGTGGGGCATGAGCCGAATACCAAGTTTTTGAAGGGGCAGCTGAAGCTTCACGATAACGGTTACATCAAAGTGGAGCCGGGAACAACAAAAACGAGTATAGAAGGCGTTTTTGCTTCAGGAGATGTTCAGGATCATGTCTATCGACAAGCGATCACGGCCGCAGGAACCGGTTGTATGGCAGCGCTTGAGTCTGAAAGATGGCTTACCGAAAAAGGGTTGATTTAATGCGCCTTCTTTGCCTTTTTTGCCTGGCTTTTACATCGGTATTTTCTATTGATTATTCCCCGTGGTTTGAAAGGGTTTTATACTTTCAGGGGCGGGCGACAGCACAGGGGCAGTGGGGCAATGAAACCGACCTATTTCGGCATGAGCTAGCTTTTCAGACTACAGTCTGGACCGATATTCGGGCAGAAGTGGAGTATTCCGGCTTTTCTTCGGGAAATTACTCCTACCGGATGGAGGCGTTTAAAGCTTCGGGCCAATATCGTTTGATGAACGATATTGTGGGAGATCCCGTTACTGTGGTCGTGGGACTAACGGGAATGTTGCCCTCCTCTTTCGCTAAGCGCGAGTATGCGTTATTTTATCCCGGATCGGAGATGTTAGAGGCGCATCTGGTGGTGGGAAAAGAATTTATTTGCTACCCGGTTTGGTTTGATCGGCTCTGGGTCGATCTGGCTTACGGTGCTGCGAATGAAAACTCCCCCTGGTATCGATCCCACTTTCAAGCCGATGTCAATCTTTGTTACGGTCGGCTTTTATCTCTTTGGATTTCGACTTTGGCGGGGGGAGGCTCCCGAGCGATTGAGTTTGGGGGAATTTATAAACAGCCCTTTCAAGCAGGCTTCTTTTCTCTTTACTTGATGAGTCGCCCCATCGCAAGCAACTCACCGAAAATCTTTTCCGCATGGGTCGAGTATCAGTTTCCCTTCGCGCTTTAGGTGGATTGCGGCTAGTGGACGGTGGACTGCGGCGTGGACGGTGGACCTAGTGGACACTGTGGACACTGTGGACGCCGCTGGAAAATACCACCCCTCAAAATAATTTATCTAATGCATTAGTTTTTTTTCTTGAATAACGTGATTTACCCGCGGCGTCCACTAGGTCCACAGTGTCCACAGTGTCCACTAGGTCCACCGTCCACGCCGCGGTCCACCGTCCACTAGCCGCTGTCCACTCGGTACACCACAGATGTGAACGGCTCCATCCTGACTTTTCCCCCCTCAACTTTCGGGCGGGTTTCAAAGCTGTGAAACAAGCATGACTCATCGCCATCGGGAAGTTTTGCATAAACGGGCTCTTTGCCGGCGTTAAAAGCGACCCAGTAGTGCTTGTTAATCCGAAACGATAAAACATGTTCGTTTTCACTTTCTTCAAATGTGATCTCATACTCTGTTCCGAGTGATTTTCTTAAGCGAATTAAAGCTTGTACCGCTTTAAAAAGGGTTAGATTTGTACTTAACTCATGCCAGTTAAACCAAGACAAAATGTTGTCTTGACACCAGGTGTTGTTATTGCCAACCTTCGTGTGGCCGTACTCATCGCCCATGGTGATCATGGGGGTTCCTTTGGCTATCAATAACGCTAAAAAAAAGTTTTTGATTTGCCGCTCCCGAAGACGCATGATTTCGGGTTCGTCTGTGGGTCCTTCTTTGCCCATATTCCACGACAGATTGTGCTCAAGCCCGTCTCGATTATCCTCGCCGTTGGGCAGATTATGCTTGTGGTCGTAAGAGACTAAATCCCTCATCGAAAAACCGTCGTGTGCGGTTACAAAATTTACCTTGTCAGGGCTTAATAGAGACTCTTTAAACGCCTCTTTTACCCCCCGGTCTCCCCGAATAAATTTTCTTGCGGCGTCTCTAAATTGATCAGACCACTCTCTCCAGCGAGAGTTCGGGTAAAAACTTCCTCCTTCGTAGTGGAAAATATCCCACGGTTCTGCAATCAGTTTGACGTTTTTTAAGCCGGGATCATTCGTGATGCGCTCAATCAAATGGGGTTTTAGTATCGTTGCAAGATCAAACCTAAATCCATCTACATGAAACTCTTGGTGCAATCTTTTTAAGCTGGCCATAATGAGCGCTTGAACTTGTTCATTTTCGGAGTCTAAAGTATGGCCGCATCCCGAGTCGTTGCAATTAGCTTTAAAGTAATTGTCGGAGGCTAAAAAATAGGGGGAGTATTTTCCGATTCCTACATGGTTATAGACGACATCTACAATCACTTCGATCCCGAACCTGTGGCAGGCTTTGACAAGTTCTTTGAACTCCAAATCGGGATCGTTGACTCCATAGCGATTCATGAGGGACATAAATGATAAAGCGTCGTACCCCCAAAAGTTATAAAGCTTTTCTTTGGTAAACGGGTTGATTCGGGGGTTGTCGTTTTCGTTAAACTCATGAAGGGGCAAAAGTTCAATGGCCGTGACCCCAAGATCCATAAGATGAGGCAGCTTTTCAATGATGCCCAAAAAAGTTCCCGGATGATCGACCACCGATTTTAAGTGGCGGGTAAACCCTCGGACATGCATCTCGTAAATAATAAGCTCGTTTGGGGTATATCCGGGGGACTTAATCCCTTCCCAGTTAAAGGGGGTAGACTCTTTTAAAACCGACGCTAAGGGGAGGGGCACCCCCCATTCTCTAGAGGCTGAAAGGCTTAAAGACCACGGGTCGATAACTTCAACACCGTCGATCAAATAATTATATTTAATCTTTTTTAAATCGGTTGAAATAAAGATTTTATAAATATTTGGGGTTTTCTTTTCTAATTTCTTTTCAAGGTTAAGCTCAGGAATGATAATTCTAACATCTTTGTTACCAGTAATATAGATTGAAAATTCAACCCCTCCTTTAACAAAGGCGGGGCCAAAGGGATAGGGGGATTTGTCCATTCCCTTTAGATACTTGGCTCTTACCAAAAAATCAAGATAGGTTATAATAGTTTCTAAAGGTTTACTTTTAAGTTAAAAATGCTCATTCTAGAGTGATAGATGGAGGACATATGTCGATTGAAAATGCTAAAGCCAACTTGAAGGAGTTTGGTAAGGAACTGGGTCTAGAAGGGCTTGAGTTTGATGAAAATAATACTTGTATTCTGGGGATTGATGATGAATTTTCTCTTCACCTTACCTACGAGCCTAACTCTAAACGTCTTTACATGTACTCGCCTCTGCTTGATGGACTACCCAGAGATGATAAAACCCGTTTGAAGCTTTATGAAAGACTCTTGGAGGGTTCTATGCTTGGCGGACAGATGGCCGGTGGCGGTGCCGGAGTTGCGGTGAAAGAAGAGCTGATTTTGATTCACTGCACGCTCGATATGGAGCATGCGGTTTCATCTGCCTTAAGAGCTTTCGCTCCACTTTATGTGGAAACTGTTGAAAAGTGGCGTAAAATCTGCCGCGACCTTTCCGAAGGTAGAGAAGAGTCTCCTTCCGCACCTAGCGCTCATCAGCGTCAGCCCGGTGGACAACCTGGCGGCCAAGGTAAGCCTCAGGGCGGACCTGGCGGACCTGGACAAGGCTTCATTAAGATTTAACCGAGCTTTCTTGTTAAACCCCATCAATTGTTAAAATTGCTGGGGTTTTTTTGTGCTTTAAAATAACTTGCTCCTGCCAGATCAAGGGCAGGTTTTATCTTTGGATAAAAACTCCGTCTTGAAAATATGAGACGATCTCCTTACACTTAAGGTTTCGAAGATTCAACCTTAGAGGAAAATTATGCACTACATTCAGATCGCTGGGCACTTGGGAAAAGATCCCGAGACACGCTATACGCAAGACGGCAAGAAAGTTACAAGCTTTTCAGTGGCGATTAACAAGCGAAAGAAGGGGGAAGATATCACTTTGTGGTATCGTGTGACCATCTGGGGCGATCAGTTCGATAAGATGCTTCCTTACATGAAAAAAGGAAGCGCCGTCATGGTAGTCGGTGATTTGGATACCGGTATCTACACGGACAAGGAAGGGCGTCCTCAAGTTTCAAGAGAGATTACTGCGTGGAATATCAGTTTTAGCCCCTTCGGAAAAGGCAATAGCCAAGAAAATGGGGCTCCAACTAGCTCCTATGGACAAAACTCTGCCCCAAGCCAACCGGAACCAATGAGAGGTTCTTATACGTCCCAGCCTCAAGATGAAAGCTCTTACGAGGAAGAAGATGCCCTCCCATTCTAAATCTTTATTCGTCTCTAAGGTTAAAAATCCCGATGCGGAAGCGATCCCCGTTTTTAAAGGGGATTCCGCAAAAGTTCCTGAGTCGGCCCAGGCTGACTTTAAAGGGGATGTGGGAGAGGTATTATTTCTCTATCCCGAAAAAACAAAGACAAGACTTGCCTTGGTGGGATTAGGCGATCCCGAAAAAGTAACGAAAGAGACACTGCGCCGCTCTTATGGTGCGCTTGCTAAGGCGGCGATAAAAAAGAAGCTGAAGTCACTCACTATCGATCCTCCTAAAATCGATGGTCTATCCCAATCGCAGGTGATAGAGGGGGCCGCAGAAGGGATTTTGTTTTCGAACTACCACTTTGGCAAGTATCAACAAGAGCCCAAGGGCCTTTTACAAGAAATTGGGCTAAAAGGGGTAAAGCCGGAGACGGAAACACTTTTTCAGGCGGTTAATTTCGCAAGAGACTTAGTTAACGGCGATGCCGATGAGATCACTCCCGATGTGCTGGCTAAAGAGGCGAAAAAGCTTGGTTCCGGAAAAGTGCTGAATAAAGCCGCATTAAAAAAGGAGAAAATGGGGCTGATGCTCGCCGTCTCGAAAGGTTCTGTTCACGAACCTTATTTAATCGCGTTAGAATACCGGGGAAATCCCAAGTCTAAGGAAAAGATCTGTTTAATCGGAAAAGGGGTGACGTACGACACCGGCGGCTTAAACTTAAAATCGGTGAGCATGGAGACCATGAAAGCCGATATGGGGGGCGCGGCGGCCGTTTTGGGCGCTTTTAAAGCCGCAAAAGAGCTAAAGCTAAAGGTCAATTTATCCGTTGTTGTTCCCACAGTGGAAAACGCTATCGGCTCCGGCAGCTACAAGCCGGGGAGTGTATACCCTTCTCACTCCGGAAAAAGCGTTGAGATAGGCAATACTGATGCCGAGGGTCGCTTGATCTTAGCAGATGCGATTTCATGGGCTAAAAAGCACGTAAAACCGACCCAAATCATCGACTGTGCTACTTTAACAGGCGCGATGAGAGTGGCGATCGGGGATGAAGGAATGGGCTTGTTTTCGAATAATGACGCTCTCGCGGACTCGCTTGTCAATGCGGGCATGGAGACGTTTGAAAGAGCGTTTCGCTTCCCTTTAATCGAAGAGTACAAAGAAGAGCTTAAGTCCGATGTCGCAGATATCTGTAATATCGGAAAAGGACGTTTAGCCGGCGCGATTACAGCGGCTTTGTTTTTAGAAGCTTTTATCGGAGATACCCCCTGGGCGCACCTTGATATGGCACCTTCTGCTTTCATAACTTCCGAAAAGCGCTACTATCCCAAGTTTGCGACGGGCATCGGTGTCCGGCTTTTAGTGGAGTATCTAAGGCACGTATGACAAAAATACCGGTAGGCATTTTAGGTGCGACAGGAACCGTAGGACAAAGGTTTTACCAGCTGTTAGATTGCCATCCATGGTTCGAGCCGGTATTTTTAGCCGCATCCGAAAAATCGGCCGGCAAGCCATATAAAGAGGCGGTCAAGTGGTTGATGGATACCCCTTTGACTCCTGAAATGGAGTCAAAGCCGGTTTACACTTGTTATGACGAAAAAGCCCCGAAACTTTTGTTTTCCGCTTTGGATTCCTCTTGCGCTTTAGAGGTGGAAAGTTATTGGGCTTCAAAAGGGCATAAAGTGATCTCTAACGCAAAGAATCACCGAATGGATCCCGATGTGGCCTTAATCGTTCCGGAGGTAAACGGAGATCAGCTTTCCAGTTATTCAACAAATATTGTAACCAACCCCAACTGCTCGATTATCGCCCTTTCTATGGCTTTAAAACCGCTTCACGAGCGGTTTGGAGTCTTAAGAGCCCATGTGGTCACGATGCAAGCGATTTCGGGAGCCGGTTATCCCGGCGTCTCCTCCATGGAAATTTTGGATAACATCATTCCTCATATTCCCGATGAAGAAGAGAAGATGGAAGAGGAGATCGTGAAAATCTTAGGGACGAAGGATAAGCCCGCCTCTATCACCTTAAGCGCGCAGTGCAACCGTGTACCCGTTTTCGATGGGCATACGGAGTGTGTTTCCGTTGAGTTTCGGATTAAACCGACCCTTGCCCAGCTGAAAGAAGCCTTTCATGAGTTAAAGCCGCTAAACCTTCCGACAGCGCCAGAAAAGCCCCTTTGGATCCATGACGATCCGTTTTCTCCCCAGCCCCGTCGCCACAGAAATTTAGACAAAGGCATGGCGGTTCATATCGGACAGATTCAGCCGTGTCCCGTGTTAGACTATAAGTTTACGCTGATGGGGCATAATACGCTTCGCGGCGCCGCCGGGGGAAGCCTCCTCATCGCAGAGCTTATGCATCAAGATTTTTGGAGTGCGGAGCCCTGGCTCCGCTCTGGACGGGGCGACCTGGCGCCCCGCCCTGAATGAATTGCGAGCTTTGCGGACTTCAAAGCGACAAACATATTGTTGAGCAAGATCGCAATTTTTGCTGTGCCGGCTGCCGAACCGTCTGGCACTTGTTGTCGGCAAGAGGGGGGCTTGAGACGTGGGAAAGCCACCCCGTATTTAAGCAGGCCTTGGCCTCCGGGCTAATTTCTAACCCAAATCTTAAAGCGCAAATCAAGACCGCCGACGAAGTCAAGCGAGTCGTTTTCGAAGTCCGCGAGATGTGGTGTCCCAGCTGCGCCGAAGTGATTGAGATGCTTTTGCCTCGGCAAAAAGGGATTTTAACGACTAAAGTCGATTATGCCACCGATCTTGCCTCCGTTGAGTATGACCCCAAAAAGATAAGTCAAGAGACGCTGTTTTCCTTTATTCACAGCCTTGGCTACCAGCCCGTTTTATTAGAGGATGTGCTGAATAAAAAGGGGGATAAGGCGCTGTCGACAAGGTTTTATATCGCTGCCTTTTGTTCCCTTAACGTCATGATGTTTTCGTATCCCATTTACGCGAGCTACTTTGACTTTGAGCCGGAAGGAGTGAGTGTCTGGTTGGCATGGCTTTCTTTCCTCTTTTCGATTCCCGTCTTAGCCTACTCCATGACGCCCATTTTTCGAAGGTTTTGGACCGGCATGAAGACCGCGCTTTGGGGGATGGAAACGCTGGTCGTCTTGGGGGTGAGCGCCTCTTTTTTATTATCGACCTCTAATTTGCTGAAAGGAAGCACGGAAGTTTACTTCGACACACTCACGGTGATAGTGGCGTTTGTCTTGTGGGGGAAGCTGATAGAGTCCAAAGCAAAGATGACGTCCAAAGAAGCGTTTTATGAGCTTGCGAGGAGTTTACCCCAAAGAGTGCGTAAAAACGGGGTTTTTATCTCGGTTAAAGCGGTCGAAAAGGGCGATTTGATCGAATGTGTTGCGGGAGAAAGAATCCCCCTGGATGGACAGATCGCCTTGGGTGAAGCGTGGGTGAACGAATCGGCTATCACGGGGGAGAGCGTTCCCGTAAACAAACAGACGGGGGATTTAGTAGAGGCGGGGGGAATCTTAGAGACGGGTCGGCTTGAGATTAAAGTGGACGGCAAGGAGTCCGTTTTAAACCGCATGATCGAGGCGTGCAAAGTCAATTTAGAGCATAAAGCGCAATATATCCGGGTGTTAGATCCGATCGTACGAGCGTTTGTGCCCGTTGTTTTAGTTTTAGCTTTGGCTGTTTATTTTTTTTCGGGCTCCGTTTCACGAACGCTTGCCGTGCTTTTGATCTCTTGTCCCTGTGCGATCGGGATTGCCGCTCCCTTAGTAGAGTTTTATATGATCCGGCGAATTGCCAAAGCAGGGGCAATTTTAAGAAACCGCGCGGCTTTATTTAAATTGCCGGAGATAGACGTTTGGGCCTTTGATAAAACGGGGACTTTGACGGAGGGGAATTTGATCGTAAGGGGCCTTGATCGCTTGTCTCAAGAAGAGCTAAAGGTTTTAAAAGGGATCGCTTTGTTATCGCTGCACCCTCTTTCAAGAGCCATTTCAGAGGTGATTCAGGGGGAAGGGGCGATTTTTACGTCCGTTTTTGAAACTCAAGGGGAAGGGATTAAAGCGAGCTTAAATCAATCGCCGGTTTATTTGGGATCAGAGGCCTTTTTAGAAGCAAATGGGGTTAAAGGTTTAAAGACTTTCGATACGTCTCAAGAGTGCTGGTTTTTTAATGGGGGTAAAAGCCATCGACTTACCTTTCAAGATAAAGTGAAACCGGAAGCGAAAGATGTGCTTAGCCAATTTAAAACGACCTGGCTTTTGTCGGGGGATAAAAAGGAAATCGCCGAAGGTTTGGCAAAGACGCTTGGGATTTCAAAAGTGTATGCTCCCTTAAAACCGTTGGAGAAACAAGCGGTGATTAAGTCATCGAATTTAAAGCTTGCCTTCGTGGGGGATGGTTTGAACGATGCTCCGGCAATTGCCCAAGCGGATGTCGGGATCGCGGTCCACTCATCCCTTGGCTTAGCGCAAGCGGCGTCCGATATTATTTTGACGACCCCATCTTTAGATGTGCTGATTCAATTAAGGGATATCGCTAAAAAAGGACGACGAAGGATTCGGCAAAATCTGTTTTGGGCTTTTTTTTATAATGTCATCGGCATGGGACTTGCCGCCTTTGGCTTTCTGGGTCCGATTTTTGCGACCTTCGCCATGCTCACAAGTAGTTTGATGGTGATGGCCAACGCTCGTCGCTAATAAGAACGATATCTCTAATCAGTTTAACGTCCAATTTTTAAGGTGTTAACCTGATTAGAGATATCGTTTTTATCCTCGCATAATTAATAAATGTCCAGTCTTTGTGGCGGGGTGACAAGTCAGCGCATTCCAAATGAATTTCTCTGGATTAAGAAGTTTTATCAGGCTCGATTTGGACTTTGAAAAGGTTCTTAAGGCGAAATTTGCCGTTTTTGCTCACTTCCCCCATCTGGGTATAATAAAGGTCGGAGTATTCGTAGGCACCCAAGCTGCCGTATGAAATGATGTCTTCGGGATAGGGCTCGTCACCCGTTTCCCTTAAAAGAGGCATGTCCATTTGTTTAGCTAAATTGAGCGCTGCATCTTGAAGTAATTTCTCCAAGGGCTCATAACCGGTTGAAGTGTAGGCATCTTCTTGCACAAGAACAGGCTTTTGTTTTTGGTCATATAAAATACGGACGACCGTACGCGCTTTAATTTTGCCTTCGGCATTTTTGATAACTAGAAGTCTTACGCCTCCATTCAGAAGATACCCTAAAAGCCCTTTACTGTACTCCGGGTTGCCGTCCAATTTTAAGCACGATTTTGCATACGTTCCCGATAGAAATAGATCCATGGGATCATCGGTATTTTGAAGTGAGTATCCGTTCTTGGTAAGGGGCTTAGGAGAGTGTTTTTGAGTCCATAGGGAAAGTTGAGTTGAAGTTAAAGCGCCTAAATTGGGATTTAGTTTGGGGTCGTTTCTTTTTTCATAAAAATTTTGATCGATAAGCGCCTGCATAAAATAAGCAAAGTTTTTAAGAGCGACATTATTGTCATCTAAAGTCGCTAAACGGCTGGCATAAACCGGAAAATAGGGGAGTCCTTTGGGGTATAAAGTAAGCGTCGAAAAGTCTTGAGAAGAGATGCCTAAGGATTCAAGCAGGGATTTAAAAAGAAGGTTTAGCAAGACTTCCGGGGCTAATTTCTCTTTAAGTCGTGAAGCTTCTCCGAATGAAAAAATGCTTTCCAGGGCCTGAGCTCTTGCTACCGGATTTTTTTCAAACAAGGTGTGGAGTACGTTTTGTTTTTCTTCGACGGATAGAGCATAGGTTTTGAAGAGGGAGATAAGAGCCTTTAGCACGATTTGAAGTTGAGTTTTGTCCTTTAGCTCCACAAGATATACCTTACCCGACTCGGGGGGACGCACACCATTCATCTGAAAAAGCCCCAGGATTAAAGCGAGGGGAGCAAATTTATCGGAGCGCCCCCTTAAGGAAGCGTCGAGCCTATCTCTAAAGCTTGGATCGGTGACCTGGGCAAAAAAGTCAAAATAAATAGGGGCAAGAGTTTCATGGGCTCTTTTTTCAAAAAACGAGAGCAGCACTTTAGAAGATCTAAGCCACTCAAGTGCTTCCGTTTCTTGTGTCGCCGATAAAAACAGCATCTCCAGTATCAGTTTTTGTTTATAGACAAAGGGAATAGACGTGTCTATTTGAGGCAAAGATCCGATGAGTGCTTCAGCCTTTGTATAATCCTTAAAGAACAAATGGGAGGCCGCAATAAAATGGTCGTTTTGTCTGTTTGCAAGGTAAACTTCCCCTCCGAAGGGGGTGTCGATTATTGAAGATCTAATTCTAAACCCAAGCCAAAAAAGCCGGCACTTTTCTTCCATAGAAAGGGCCTCAAAGTTCTCGGGCGAACTCGCAAAATCAATGGGATACTTTTGAACTAATATCTTAAACAGCTCAAACCTTAAATTCGAATCGCTAAAATTCAGCTCGGGAAGGGCGTTCAAAAGTCCCATGGGATCTGTGGACGCCAGCTTTAAAAGGATAGCCTTTAGCTTTTCGGGGTCATTCAAGGGATTCGATTTCAGGTACTCAATTAAATCCCAGCTTCCTTTCTCGGCAATCCTTAAAAGCACCTGAAACTCCGTTTCCGAATCGCCGGCTAAATGAAGGTTAACAAGCGCCTCGTCCGGGTCTATTTCCGCCTGAAAAAAGAGTGCTTGAGTCTTGAGAGCGGAAGATTGAAACTGCGAGTAGTTTAGCTTCCCTTTAGCAGCAAGCTTCATAATTTCAGCTCTTAAAGGAGCTTCTTTTTCCGAGTTCCGAGCTTCAGCCACTTCCAAAATCGCCTCGGCGATTTGGGGTAAGGATGCCGGGGGGAGTTTAAAGCTTTTGAGGCTTTGTCCTATCTCGATTTTTTTAAGTAATAAATTTATATAAGTAGGGTCCATTTATTAATAAATTGTAAAGATTTTTTGTATTATTATATAATAATTGCTATTATTATTACATGAGTATTTCAGTTTCAGGTAGTTTAGTCGATTCTATGGCTAGCACGCTCGATCCGGACGATATTCCGGCTCATCCTGCCGGAGGGTCGGGAGCGTCTCAAGAACCAAAGTCTAAGTTGCCTGAGGTCGATACAACCCCTTTGCTTGAAGCGATTCGCTTAACCGGACACCAGCTTGACCAGCTAAGGCAGTTTCAGCGTCTTAACCAAACAACACTCAATGAACTTGCAGTCCCGACAGTTTTTAAAAAAGAGCTCTTGAATTTACCCCGATCCGTTTTGGTCATCCCTCAAAAGGGGTCAAATGCTCAAGTCGTTGCGCTTCTTAAGCGTAAAAAAGGGAATAAAGCGCTTTCGAAAGAAGAAGAAATGGAGCTTGAGTTGGGTAGAGGAGCTTACAAAACAGCCACCCTTTCGGTTGATATCGGTTCTCAAAGACTTTGTGTATTTCAGTCGGAGTATATAGGAGCGAAAGGCCCTATTAAACCGGTTGAAACGCATGCCATGGAGCATTTTAAGCATAAAAGCCGGGTGGTCGGGGGGACTTCTGTAAGATATGAGACCAAAGCTCGAGGAAGTCAAACCTCAATTTCAAGAACGGGGTTTTTGGTTGAATATTGCGATGGGGGTGATTTAGAAAACTACCTTATCGCTAATAAAAATCCACCAAAGATTCGAGCTCTTGAAGTTGACGAAGTCGCTTTAATCGCTTTCGATATAGCCGTTGGTATTTTTGAAATTCATAAAGAGGGCTATGTCCATCGCGATATTAAGCCGGCGAATGTTTTACTATTAACTGAAGCGGGCAAACTAAGAGCAAAAGTAGGCGATTTAAGCTTTTGCGGAAAAGAAGCGTTTATCAAGGGTGAGTCGGTAAAAGGAACACCCGGCTATTTGGATCCCTACGTTTGCCGCCAGATTAAAGTGATGCATAAAAATCCCTCATTAGATCAAAGATCCGATATCTGGTCGCTCGGAGCGACCTTATGGGAACTTAGCATGGGCCATACCCAGGTGTGCGGCGCTACCATGGGGTACAAAGCGGAAAATTTGAACTACTTTTGGCCCGGGGGCTCTCCTGATGTGTCTCCCGAAGGCGTCCTTGCCATGTGGAAGAGTAAAAATCTTCAGGGGCACGAGAAGCCCGGAACGCTTAAATATATCATTGGCAACTGCTTAAAGTTTCAACCTGAAGAGCGCTGGAGCGCCCTTCAGGTGAAAGAGGCTCTGGCTCAACTTATCTCCCAAGAGCCATCAGCTTCCGCTGCCGCAGTTTAAGAGGCTTTTTCGTGAACGTCATCAAGACGCTCAACCGTGTATGATCCGTCTCGATAGGTGATCAAAACGCGTCTTTGCGGGTTATTGTCTTGGATGGCGGTAAGGTCTACAAAGACGGAGTCTTTGGGGTCTTCGGCGCCGATGAAAAGCGCTTTTTCTATAACCGAGTTAATCAGGGTAAGCTTTCCGACCTGCCCCTTTTTTATGTTGAGTGTCACCGCTTGAACTCGTGAGTTTTCCAAATGAATATTGCCCACTCCCGAAAGACAATGGATTGAACTGTTTTCCGCGAAAATTTCTCCGCGGGTGCAGACAGCCGTTTTCAAAACGGTAGCATTGTGGATATGAAGATTGTCTCTAGCTTCCACATGATCGATCGTGCATTTCGTGCACGCGGTGGATTGATAGTCTCGTGAAGAGAACATCTGTTACCTCCCAAGGTTATTGGAGACGTCCTGTATTAAGTCTTCGATCGCCTCTATCCCGACAGAAAAGCGAATCAGGGTATCGGTGATCCCCATCTCTTTTCGCTTTTCTTTTGGAATGGAAGCGTGGGTCATACTGGCGGGGTGGCAGATCAAAGACTCTACCCCCCCAAGTGATTCAGCTAAAGTGAACAACTCAAATGAGCCGGCAAGTTTTTTGACAGCCTCTTCGGGAAGGTCGAAATCGGCGGAAACCATCCCCGAAAAACCGGGATAGTAGACATTTTTAATAAAAGGATGTCCTTTTAAAAATTCACTGAATTTTTTGCCGTTTTCATTGTGGGCTCTCATTCTTACGGCCAGCGTTTTAATGCCGCGTAAGGTAAGCCAAGTATCAAAAGGGGAAGGGTTCAGTCCTAAAGCCATGCGCGCGTAATCGAGCTTATCTTTAAGTTCCTTATCGTTTGTGATCATACATCCGCCGACGACATCGGAGTGCCCTCCTAAGTATTTCGTCGTCGAATGCCAGACGATATCGGCACCGTGAGCGAGCGGCGTTTGGTTTACAGGGGTGGCGAACGTGTTGTCGACGATTACCTTAACCCCGTTTTTGTGGGCTTCAAAGGCGATCTTTTCGATGTTATGTACAGTAAGAAGCGGATTTGTGGGTGTCTCAAAAATTAAAAAAGTGGGCTGCAGTTGAAGATGATCTAAAAGCTTTTCCGGGGTGGTTTCTAAAAGCTCGATGCCGAATTTCGGAAAGACATCGTGTAAAAGGCGTCTTGTTCCCCCATAAGATCCCTGCATGAGCAGAATCTTATCGTTTTGCTTTAAGGTTGAAATGAGTGCCGTGAGCGCCCCTAAGCCGGAGGAGTAAACGGTTGTGTACTTTCCATTTTCCAGTGCGGCCAAAGCGCTTTCCAGCCGATCGAAATTGGGGTTGCCGGCTCTTGTATAATCATACCCTTTCGTTTCTCCCGGCGAAATCTCTTTGAATGTAGAGGTCATATAGATCGGAGGGATCACGGCTCCCGTCTCTTTATCTGGCTCTTGTCCGGCGTGGATGACGTGGGTATCGATTTTCATAGAAGTCCCTTCTCCTTCATCCACTCGTCGTTGTAAATCTTAGAAAGGTACTTAAGACCCCCGTCGGGTATGATCACAACCAGGGTTTTGGGGCGAGTCAGTTTTTTTGCGATATCGAGTGCGATTTTCAAGTTTCCGCCGGATGAGCCTCCGGCCAAGATTCCTTCTTCCTTGGCGAGTCTTCTACAAGTATCAAATGCTTCTTTGTCGGTAAAGGGGATAACTTCATCAATGATGGAAAAATCGAGCGCTTTAGCCAAATGATCCTCTCCCACCCCTTCAACCAAGTAATTGCAATGACCTTCTTTCGGAATGCGACCTGTTTTAAAATACTCGGCATAAATCGAGCCGACGGGATCGGGCATGATAAGTTTAAGGTTCGGATTTTTTTCTTTTAGGTAGCGCCCCGTGCCGGAGATGGTGCCCCCCGTGGAGGCGGAGGCGATCAGGTAATCGACTTCACCTCTTGACTGCTCCCAGATTTCGGGACCCGTGGTAAGATAGTGCGCTTCGGGGTTCTTTAGGTTGTCATACTGATCGATTCGAAAGCTTCCGGGCGTCTTCTCTTTGATGGCTTTAGCTTTATTTACATAGTGCTCGGGGGAATCGGGCGGAGCGGAGGTGGGGCAGATGATGAGCTCGGCTCCGAACGCTCTTAAAGCGTCTTGTTTTTCTTTAGAGACTTTATCGGGAAGGGTGAGCACTGCTTTATAGCCGCGGATCGCCGCAATCATAGCGGCAGCGGCTCCCGTATTGCCGGAGGTCGCTTCGATCAAGACACCGCCCGGTTTAATGAGCCCCTTCATTTGGGCGTCATCGACGATGTGGGCGACAATTCGGTCCTTAATCGATCCGGAAGGGTTAAAAAATTCAAGCTTAAGCAAGATGGTAACAAGAGAAAAAGGGTTCATCCGCTTGAGTCTAACGAGCGGGGTGTTGCCGATCGTCTTGATGACGGTCGGCAATTTACCCTCTTTTAGAGTCATTGAAGTTTATTGATCGCGTTAAGGATGTTTTTTTCGTTGATCTCTTCCATTCCGGAGAGTTTTTTCCCTTTTTTCGTGGTGGGATTCACGATAACAAGGGTGGGGGTCGCGTCAATATTAAACTGCTTTCCAAGCTCTTTCCAGTACTTTAGACCCAAAGCGATGTCAGCGTAATTAAGTTCCTTAAACTGGGTGTGGTAGCGCTTCGCGATTTGCTCGATTTCTGCGTCGGTGGGGGTTCCGGTCTTTGTCGAAAGGCGGGTTAAAGCGTCTCTTAGCTCTAAGTATTTGTTTTTGTTATTGATCATGAAAGAGAGGTTGTAAGGGGAGTAGTTGAGTGTTTCCGGGTGGACCGCAATATCAACAAAGGTGAAGTTTGCCTTTGATGTGATTACAGGTATTAGCTTGTGCAGTTTTGGCTCTAAAGCTCTACAGGCGGGGCAAGCCCAGTCGGTAAACAAGTAGACGGAGACACTCGCGTTAGGATTGCCGAAGATCATTTGTTCTTTGACACTGTTTTCCATGGCGGCCAGTTTATTTTCTTTCACCACACCGAAAGAAAATAATAAAATACCTGCGCCAAAAGCAAGGGTGGTTAATACCCCGGTTTTTAAGCATTTCATAAAAACTCCTTTTTGTTCGTATTTAAGCGCACGGTATAATTTTTGGCCATAGGGGATGAGCATAGCCAGTCCCGCGATCCCAAGGGAAGCCGCGATCCCCAGGCAAACGGGGCAAAAGTGGCCGATTTTATACTGCTGAATCAGGATTAAGACCACTTCTCCCCCGAGAGCTAAAGCTAAAGAAAGAGCGACTAAAATCCTGAGATAGGGATAAAAGTACGTGGCGGCATTAAGGAGCAGCAGCCCGGAAAAAGCCAAAATTCCGACAGGGCCAAAGCTAAACCCAAATAATAGCCAATCGTGACCCGCCTTGCACTCCTCTGTACATAAGTCCAGATAGGAGACAATCGAAAGCGTCCACGCGGCAAAAAGCGCCAAATTTATAATCCAAAAGGCAATCTTTAGCCTTCTTGGCTCTACTAATTCCATATTAAATACCCTAAAATATACTACTTATTAAAAAACAGGGTCTCTGTTCTTTTTCTTACACCAAAGACATTATTTTTAAACCGTTTTTTGGGTTTTTGCTCTAAAAGTCTGGGATTTAAATACTTGACGATATTCACCACAAAGACACAAAGACACTAAGGGCTGATTCGCAGCAGACGATATGACGGCGAAGCCGCTCTTAGTGTCTTAGTGTCTTTGTGGTGAAAATTATAGCGAGCTTGTAAGACAGCCACCCGAGAGGGTGTATTGCTTTTTGCAAAGGCGAGCCAGCTCTGGGTCGTGGGTGACTAAGAGAAGCGCCTTGTTTTGATCATGGGCAAAGTTGAGCAGCAGGGTATGAATCGCCTCTGCGGTCGCTTTGTCCAAGTTGCCTGTCGGCTCGTCGGCTAAGATGATATCGGGGTCGTTGAAAAAGGCGCGGGCGATGGAGACTCTTTGTTTTTCCCCTCCCGATAACTGCTTGGCAAAGTGGTGTGCTCTTTCTTTAAGCCCTACAAGCTCAAGCATCTCAAGCGCTTTTTGTTTTGCCTGGGAAAAGTCTTTTCGCCCGATGCGGGCGGGCATCATCACGTTTTCAAGCGCCGTGAAGTCTTCCAGCAAGTTAAACTGCTGAAACACAAAGCCGATATGACGGTTTCTAAGGTTGTCTGTCCCTTTTAATGCCGATTTACCCAGTAATTGCAGCGTGCCCTCTGTCGGGGTGTCAAGCGTGCCTAAGATTTGTAAAAGGGTGCTTTTTCCCTCTCCCGATCTGCCCATAATCGCGACGGAGTCTCCCGGAAGAATATCTAAGTCGATCTGGCTAAGGACTTCTATCGGGGTCGGGTGAGTGAATCGCTTTTTAATGTTTTTGGCTGAAAGAATGGGATGGCTCATGATGACCTCAAAATTTCAGACGGCTTGACACGGCTTGCCTTAACAGCGGGGATAATACCCGATAGCATAGATATCGCTATTGTCATGACGGAGACAAAAATTAAAGCCTCAACCGAAATTTGGTTGGGAAGGTCTTTTCCGAAAAATAGGGGATTGAACGCTTGGAATCCCTGGATATATGAGATAAAGTGGATAAGCGACCCTAAATTTTGAAGCGTTAAAACCGCGGCGATAATGCCGATCAGCGACCCAATCAGTCCCATAATCGTTCCCGCCAGCCCAAAAATGAAGGCGATAGAAAGAGATGACGCCCCCATGGATCGCAAGATGCCGATCTCCAGCCGTTTGTCGTTCACTAAGATGATCAGCATCGAAATGATGTTGGAGCAAGCGACAATCACAATTACCGCGGAAATCAGGGAGAAGATATTCTTTTCGCTCTGAAGCTGCTGAATAAGGTCGCGGGTGAAGTCGTACTCTTTATAGGTTTCCACTTTAAAGTAGGGGGCGATTCCGGCTCTTTCATAGGCGTCGGTAAGCTTGGCCTTATACGCATCTGTTTTGGAAAGGTCGTCATATCTCAGGTTAAAACCCTGACTAAGAAGCGTATCTTCTTGGTTGTGAGAGCTTCGAATTAAAGAAGTGAGCTCATCAGACGTCAGAATGAATTTGCCCCCAATGGGAATGATGCCCGGATCGTAAAAACCTGCCACAAAAACGGGTTGACGCATCTCTTGCACGGTGCTGACTGTTGCCGCCCAATAAGCTATCCAGCCCCGATCGCCCACTAACACTCCGGCATCGTGAAAAGACTTCGGAACCAAGATTCCCTCTCCCAGTTTGGGGTCTTTGGGTAAATCGCCCCCTTGAAAGCGCATGAAAGGCTTTGAGTTGGCAAGATCTTTTTCGTCTAAGGGAAGAAGATTTTTCCGGATGAGGGGATTGTCTTTATCAAAGCTGCCAAGATACGCCGATTGGGAGACGGTTGACTTGGTTGCTCCCCGGGTCATATTGAGCTTAAGCGTTGCGGCCGTCATCTCGAAGGGTTTAGCGCTTGCCCCCGGAAGCGATTCAAGAGCGCTATAGGCAAGCTTGGCTAAATCTTTTTCTTCCGGAGTGGGAAAGTCCTTCGGTAGCTCTTCATCTACGTCCGGATCGTAAGGGTCGGCCGTTTTGGCTTTTAGTTTTTCAGATAAGCTTTTGGGACGGTAGTTTGACTCGGAGGCGATACTGTCGATTTTGTAGTAGTAAGAGTCGTAGTAAGCTTCTTTCGGGGTGACACGAATCGGGGCGGTAAGAGAGATCATTTTCTCAACCCAGATTTTTTCAAGTCCTCCAGTGACGGAGAAGAAAACTAAGATCAGCCAGACAACGAGGGAAATGACGCCCACGGAGATCAGGCTGATGATGGATACGGAGAGTTGTCGGCGGCGTGGTAAAAGATATTTTAAAGCTACCGACAGCTCAAACATACGTTACTTGGTTTCTTTAAACACGACGTGCTTCTTAAGCGTGGGGTCATGTTTTTTTAATTCAATTCTTTCGGGCGTTTTGGTCTTATTTTTTTCGGTGTAGTAGTAAAAATTAGACTCAGTGCTCTTCATCTTAATGTTTTCACGTTTTTTTGCCATAGGATTCTCCGTAAATTAGTAGTGACAGTGTACGTTATAATGGGGTTCTTGTTCAAGGGAAAAGTGGTGATGAAGGGGGGGAGTGGTCTTGAGAGACCCCTAAATGGGCAACCGACTCTCCGGCTCCAAGCCCCAATCGTCACCAACGCCCTGTTCTTGATAAATCTTGTGCCCAAGCCCCGCGATCATGGCGGCATTATCCAAGGTAAGCTCAAATTCGGGAAAAAACAGCGGCACTTGTTTCATACTCTCCGTAAACATTTTTCTTAAAGTACGGCTATTGGTCACCCCTCCGCCAAAGATGCACGATTTTAACCTGAAATCTTTAAGCGCCTTTTCACACTTGCCGATCACGTCCTCAAATGCGGCTCTTTGAAAGGAAGCCGCGATATCGCTTTTAACCTGATCGGTAGCGTCCACTTTTTCAAGCGTATATTTGACAGCGGTCTTTAAACCCGAAAAAGAAAACGCCAAAGGATTTGTCTTGACCTTACCCCCTTTAAAGGGAAAAGTTGAGGAATCACCCATAAAAGCCAATTTTTCCACTTCCGGCCCCCCGGGATAACCCAATTCCAACATCTTGGCTACTTTATCGAAGGCTTCTCCAATCGCATCGTCGACAGTTTCACCGATGAGACTATAGCTTCCGGGGCCGTCGATCTTCAAAAGTGTGGTGTGGCCGCCCGATAAGATCACCCCTAAAGCGGGGAATAAGGGCTTTTGGGTCATCATCGCAGCATAAAGATGGGCCTCGATATGATTAACACCAATTAAAGGAATGCCTGTGGCCATTGAAAGCCCTTTTGCGGCATTCATGCCCACGAGTAAGGATCCAATCAGCCCAGGACCCTTCGCGACAGCGATCAAATCGATCTCATCCAGGCTTACTTTAGCGTCTTCAAGCGCCTTCTGAATAACGGGCAGCATTTTGTCGACATGGTGGCGGCTCGCGATTTCGGGTACCACGCCTCCCCAGGGTTTATGGGTTGCTATCTGAGAGTAGATCACGTTGGAAAGGATTTCGCTTTCCCCCTGAACCACTGACGCGGCTGTTTCGTCGCATGTACTTTCTATACCAAGTGTTTTAAACATGGCATTTATTGTAGCAGACTTGCGGCCTCTTGATCAAGGATCCAAAGTGCTTTATTGGAAGGGGTTCCAACTGCTTGAGAGGGAAAAGTGGTAGGATCGTACGGGCCTAAAAAAATCTTTTTAATCGTTTCGGATTTCCCTTTTCCCATGACGTAGAAATTGATATGGCGCCCGTTGTTAATAGCTTCAAACGTAAACGTAATGCGCCAAACCTCTTTTTCAGGTAAAAAATTGGCGACAACGTCTTCTCCTTTCGCTTGTAAAGCGTGAGTTTTCGGAAAAAGGGATGCTGTATGGCCGTCATCTCCCATTCCCAGCATAATCAAGTCGAAGACGACTCCATCGACTTTCTCATTATAGCGCTTAGCGTCTTCTTTAGGGTCACCGGTGTCATAGACTGGAAAGATTTGATCTCTTGTGACCAACTCTTTAAAGCCCGCATTCCATGCCATATGGAAATTACTTTCGGGATCGTTAAGGGGGACGCACCTTTCATCGCTAAAATAAAGACGGACTTTTGAAAAGTCGAGCTCTTTTTTGTGCTTTAAAAGTGCTTGATAGATCTTTTTCGGAGTCGATCCGCCCGATAAGGCGCAGTTAAAGATACCGTATTGATTAATCGCCCGCTTAGCTTCTGTCACCCACCGTTCTACGGCAAAAGCCACGGTCTCTTTTTCATCCCCGGGAACAGCGATGAATCGTCTATCATCGATATCTTTTAAAATTTCTTCTAACGGCCTACTCATCTCTTATAAACTCCAACACTTCAAGGTATTCGCCCGACGGCTCTTCAAATAAAAGCTCTCGCCAAAATCTAAATCCGCGCCGTGTGTTTACAAGCGGGTACGTTTGAGGCAGATCGCAAGCGTCTTTAGAGGATAGGTGAACAAGGGCTTGCTCACCGCGGCGGTAAAATCCAAAAAGATCTTTTTCCGGGGTTGTGACTTCAAGAGCAAAAATATCGCCTTCAAGCTCCTGGCAGTCTTGCTGCATCAGATTAAAAATCCCGTGGGGCACTTTCATATGCTCAACAAGCCACGCTTTTAACAAGCGCGCTTGAACGGAACTTTCTTGCTGATAAATAATTTTGACCCGATCGGCGTTTTTTAAAGCCTCTTTTTTGTCCTGGGTGTCCAATACCCGCATGACCACTTCTCTCCAATCGGAAATAAGTGTCCAGTTGACGTCTCTTAGTTTAGGCCGCGACTCTTCTAAAAACTTGGCCGCAAACTGGCTTAAGTTTTTAATATGAATCGAATCAAAAATAACCCGTGAGGCATAAGGGGCAAGTGTTTTATAAAGCTCGTTCTGAAGTAAGGGATCATCTCCCCAAAGCATATAGAGGGGCAAGTCGGGGATTAAATGGGGCAGTATAAGATAGGGTAACTTATACGCATCTTCTATCCCGATTTTAATTTCGATGTAGTCGCAAGAGACGTTTGAGCGGCATTTGACATCGACGTCCACTTCCATCGGGACATCGTGCTCCGGGATTTGATTAATAAAAATCAGACGGCAGGGGAATCGATCAACAATCTTGTTTGTAAACTCTTTTAAATAGGCCTCTCTTTTGGGGGTGGGGGTAAAGACCAAAACATTGAATAAAGAGGCTCTAGAGGCATCCCCTTGCGTTTCATAGAGGCTGGAGAGTTCTTTTTCTAAGTCTTTAAAGGCTTTTAGACGTTTCATAAAAGTCTCCAGCTATGTCCATCTTGCCCGATCAGACGATCCGCGCACTTAGGCCCCCAGGTGCCAGCTGAATAGTTCGGGAAGCTCGTCGGGGGATCCTCTTTCCACGCTTCTAAAACGGGATCATAAAGGCGCCAGGAAGCTAAGACTTCATCAATACGGGCAAAAAGGGTGGAGTCTCCTGCCATCGCATCACAGATGAGGCGCTCATACGCTTCCGGTGGAGCGGAGCCGAAGTAGGTGCCATACCGAAAGTCCATCTTGACGGGCTGAATCAGACGACTTAGTCCCGGCACTTTGCAGTTCATTTTTAATGCGATGCCTTCATCGGGCTGAATCCGTATGACAAGCGTATTGGGCATGCTCGATTTATACAGCACTTTGGGAGCGTCTTTAAATGTAATTGCTATTTCCGTGGTTCTTTTGGGAAGCCGCTTTCCGGCACGTAAATAAAAAGGAACCCCCGCCCAGCGCCAGTTATCGATAAAGAGTTTAAGTGCTATAAAGGTTTCTACTTTTGATTTCGGATCGACATTGTCTTCTTCACGATAGCCTTTAACGGCTTCTCCGTCGACAAACCCCTTGTCGTATTGCCCCCGGACAATCGAATCGTGCAAGTTATCTAAGGGGATCGGCCGGCATGCTTCGATAACCTTGGTCTTTTCACTGCGGATGCTGTCGGCTTTAAGTGTAGTGGGTGGCTCCATACCGACTAAGGAAACTAATTGCATCATATGGTTCTGGACGATATCCCGCAGCATCCCGGCTTCTTCAAAGAATTTACCCCGGGTTCCGATGCCGATCTCTTCGGCCACCGTAATCTGGACGTGATCAATGTGCTTTCGATTCCAAAGATCTTCGAAGATCGGGTTCGTGAAACGGAAAACCAGCAAGTTTTGAACCGTCTCTTTACCTAAATAGTGGTCGATACGGTAAATTTGACTTTCATCCAAATGATGAGAAAGCTCTTTTTGTAGATCCAAAGCCGACTTTAGGTCGTGTCCGAAGGGTTTTTCGACAATCACTCTGGAAAATCGCCCTTTTTCGTCGTCTTTGTCGTAGATTAGGCCGTGTTTTGAGAGCTTTTCAACGATAAGGGGGAAGTAGCTGGGGGGGACCGAAAGATAATAAAGGCGGTTTCCTTTTGTCCCTAAAGTGTTGTCAAGCTCAGCCAGCTTTTTTTTCAGCGACTCATACCCCTCGTCATTATCAAACTCCGAGCGGTGATAAAATAAGTGTTCCGAAAAGCTATCCCAGAGGTCCGGATCAATGGGCTTGTTGCGGGAGTATTTTTCCACCCCCTCTTTCATTTCGTCGCGAAAGTCGCTGTTGCTTTTGTCGCGCCTTGCAAACCCGACACAGGCAAAGTGGCCCGGTAAAAGCCCGTCCTTATTCAGATTATACAGTGCAGGAACTAATTTTCGGTGCGTCAGATCGCCCGTCGCGCCAAAGATAACCATGACGCAGGGACTGGGAGTTTTGTCTTGTAATTGGCTCATGCAAGCGAGAATAAAGCGCGTGCGATTTTTTAACCACCGAGAAAATCGAGGTAGCTTTGGAGAATGATGATCGCAGCGACGGAATCGACTACTTTAGAGCGCTTTTTTCGGGAGAGGGAGCTTTCTTTTAAGCTCTTTTCTGCCATGGAGGTGGTTAGTCTTTCGTCCCAGGCGACGATTTCAATATCGGTATGCTCTTTCAACAGCTTGATGAAATGGGAGACCTCGTCAGCTAAAAGTCCCGATTTGCCGCTGAGCATCAGGGGCATGCCGACCACGATCTTTTCGATTTGATAGCCGTAGTCTTTGGCATGGGCTTGAAGGGCGGCCAATACTTTTTTCACCGTATCGGCCGCTTTCTTTTCACCTATAATCGTAGGTTGGGGAGTGGCGAGCATTTTCGTCTCGTCGGATAGCGCAATGCCGATCCGTTTAACTCCCCAGTCGATACCTACGATGCGGGTTTTCACTTGCCCTCTTTATGCTGAATCGCCGCTTTAACAAAAGAGCAGAATAGAGGATGGGGGTCGGTCGGTTTCGACAAGAATTCCGGATGGAACTGGGCGCCAAGCATCCAGGGGTGTCCTTTAACTTCCGCGATTTCACACAAGTTTCCGCCATCGAGTCTTCCCGTGACTTCAAACCCTTTTTCCTCTAACAGGGGAAGAAATTCGTTGTTGAACTCATAACGGTGGCGATGTCTTTCGGAGATCACATCTTGCCCGTAAGCTTGGTGAGCTTTCGATCCCTTTTTTAAACGGCACGGGAAAGCCCCGAGACGCATGGTACCGCCTACATCCTGAACGTCTTTTTGTTCCGAAAGAAGGGAGATAATCGGATATTTCGTGTAAGGGTCGATCTCTGTCGTATTGGCTCCATCCATGCCGCAGACGTGGCGGGCAAATTCGGTGGCCAAAACCTGCATCCCCAAGCAGATGCCGAAGTAAGGGATTTGCTTTTCTCGGCAATGCTTGGCTGTCATGATCTTACCTAACCAGCCCCTTTCGCCGAATCCTCCGGGAACTAAGTAACCGTCGCAGCCTGAGATGTTTTCTTCGATGGTGCCGTGATCTAACAGTTTATCGGCTTCAAAGTATTTTACTTCCAGATCGTAGCCGTTTGCAATTGCAGCGTGTCTTAAGGATTCATAAACCGATTTGTAAGCGTCTTGGTGCTGCACATATTTTCCGACAATGCCGATAGTGACAGTGCCCTTCGGCTTTCTAAGAGTGTCGACAATTTTTTGCCAGTCGGATAAATCAACCTTTTGCTCTTTTAATCCAAGAATTTCACAGATTTTATGATCAAGACCCTGTTCATGCAGCTTAAGGGGCATCTCGTAGATATAATCGACATCGGTCGCTTCAATCACGCCGTCTTTGGATACGTTGCAAAAGAGGCTGATTTTTTGTTTTACATCTTCATCCAAATGCTCTTCCGAGCGGCAGATAATCAGATCGGGTGTGATCCCGATACCTCTTAAAAGCTGAACGGACTGCTGAGTTGGCTTGGTTTTCACCTCGCCCGCAGCTTTTAGGTATGGAACATACGTTAAGTGGATGTTGACGCAATCGTTATCATGCTCGTAGCGAAACTGTCTTATCGCCTCTAAGAAGGGATATGATTCGATATCTCCCACGGTGCCGCCTACTTCGGCGATGACGACATTGGTATGGGGGTCTTGCTTGCCGCAAGCGACAATACGCGCTTTCACTTCGTCCGTGATGTGGGGAATAACCTGGACGGTGTTGCCCAGATAGTCTCCGCGCCTCTCTCTTTTAATCACTTCGTGGTAAAGCTGTCCCGATGTTGTGCTGGAAATGCGGGTGAGCGGGGAGTCGGTAAATCGGTGGTAGTGGCCTAAGTCAAGGTCCGTCTCTGCGCCATCGTCGGTAACATAGACTTCTCCGTGCTGATAGGGGCTCATGGTGCCCGGATCGACGTTAAGGTAGGGATCAAGTTTAAGCATAGAAACTTTAAGCCCCTTTTTTTCGAGCAAAAGCCCGATCACGGCGGCAGTAAGCCCTTTTCCTAAGCTGGAGCAGACGCCCCCGGTAATAAAAATATATTTTACTGACATAAGTATTGTTCTACCTTTTTAATATCATCCGGCACATCCACCCCCAAAGAAGGACTTTCGACACTTGTCACATGAAGGCTGAAGCCGTGTTCTAAAATTTTTAATTGTTCTAAGTCTTCTGCCAGCATCAGCGGTGTTTCGGGCAGCGATAAATAGGTCGGAAGAAAATCGGCGCGGTAAGCGTATAAGCCGATATGCTTGTAGTACGGCCCTTTTTTCTCCCCTTTTGAGCCGGGGATTAAACTACGGCTGAAGTATAGCGCCTGTCCACTCTTTGAAAAAACGCACTTGACGACGGAAGAAGCCTCCCATTCATCGGGCATAAGGGGACAGGCCAGTGTGGCCGCAACCCTGTCGGGATGGTCAATTAACGCCTGAACCGATAAGTCGATCGCTTTGGGATCGATGAGCGGCTCATCTCCCTGGATGTTGACGACGATATCGACATCGGGCATGGATTTTGCCGCGATGGCAACCCGTTCAGTGCCGTTCTGACAATCTTTCGGGGTCATGACCGCCTTTCCTCCGAATGAAAGCACATGATTAAAAATTCTTTCATCGTCTGTAGCGACAATGATTTCTTTTAAAAGGGTCGCTTGGGCCGCTTTTTCATACGTTCTTTGGAGGAGGGTGGTCCCGTGGATTAAGGCCAAAAGCTTGGCCGGAAACCGGGTGCTATTGTAGCGAGCCGGGATAATCCCGACAGATTTTATGTTCATAACAACGAAAAAGGTTAAACGATTGGACACTTTTAAAGCAACCCTTTACAATAGTGTCGATGCTGCTTAGATTTTTTTATAATATTTCTTTGTTTTTGGCTTTGTTTTTAATGCTGCCCCGTCTTTTTCAAAAGAAGGCGAGAAGCTCACTTAAAGAGCGACTAGGGTTAAAAGCGCCCGAATTAAGAAGCGATAAACCGGAGCGTATCTGGGTTCATGCCGTTTCCGTTGGGGAGGCAAAGGCCGTGATCCCGTTAGTCAAACGGCTAAGAGATGAAAAGCCCGAAGCCTTCATTGTTTTTACCACCACTACAAAAACAGGTTTAAATGAAGTTGAAAAAGGGTGTTTGGAGGCTGATCGGGCCTTTTTAATGCCGCTTGATTTTTTCACCGCAAAGCTTGTCCAAGAGATGAGGCCGACGCTTGT
>JAGROB010000003.1 GCA_020440465.1 Chlamydiia bacterium | reverse complement strand
ATCGGTGCATCAAACCAAACATAAAGCACCTTTCCTTCCGTCCCCTCAAGCGGAATCGGAATCCCCCACTCGGAGTCGCGCGTAATCGCTCTCGGGTGCATGTCCTTGATATACCCTTTGATAAAGTTCACGACGTTCGGCTTCCAGTTTTTCGTCTCAAGCCACGCTTCTAACTTATCTTTGAACTTATCCAGCCGTAAAAACCAGTGTTTCGTCGCCTTTTTAGTCAGGGGCGCTCCTGTGAGCTTCGATTTGGGCTCTTTCAAGTCGATCGCGTCGTAGCTTGCGCCACATTTCGTACACTCATCGCCGCGAGCGTTCTCGGCGCCGCACTTGGGGCAAATCCCCGTGACATAGCGGTCAGCCAAAAATTTATTATCGGCTTCCGAATAGAGCTGATCCGTCACCTTCTCTTCAATGTAGCCGTTATTATAAAGGTCTAAAAAGAACTGCTGCACCGGCTCTTTGTGGTACTTGGTCGTGGTGCGAGAATAGTGGTCAAAGCCGATATTTAGACGCTTAAAGAAGTCTTTGTTGACTTCGTGAAAGATATCGACATGCTCTTTTGGAGATCTTTTCGCCAAGTCTGCCGAAAGCGTGATCGCAACGCCATATTCGTCGGAGCCGCATATGTATAAGACATCATTGCCCTGAAGCCTTTCAAAGCGGGCGTAGGCGTCTGCCGGCAGATAAGCTCCGGCAATGTGTCCAAAGTGAAGGGGCCCATTCGCATAAGGAAGGGCCGAGGTGATTAAGATTTTCATTCGGTGTGTTGATAAATAACTTTCGTAGGTCGTTGTAAAGTCAGGACTTCAAAGGGGGTGCCGGGCACCTCTTTCCAGCCCAGTAAATTTCCGGAGGCTACATCGACATATAGCGGTCCCGGTTGGCTGTAAGCAAACTCCGGCTCCACTTGTCGTGGACTGGGAGTGGGAGATGAAAATTCCGTTTGAAACCCCTTTAAAGAGCCGTGCTGCTTGCGAATCGCTTGTTGCTGCGGCTCTGTCAGGCTCCCCCAAGAGACATAGTGACCTTTTGCTTTTTTTTGCAAAAAGTTCCAGTCAACACGGATGTTATCCAGAAAGGTTACGGAGTTTTCAAAAATACGCCCCGTTTCGCGGCAAAAAGACGCCTTTCTTAAATCAAACATCCGGTTGTCGTACTGTTTCATATGAAACAAAAACGCTAATACTTTCTCAGACTGGTAATAGCCGATATCCCGGGCATAACGAAGAGGCAAACCGGTATAAGGAGAGTTGTCGATCTTTCCCCAGGTCATCTTCCAGTTAAACCAGGAAAACCACGCAAGTACACCCAGTACCCCTAAAAAAACAAACCAAAAAAGAGTGATTTCCCCCGGAGATACCTGTAGAAGCGTTTCAGTCATGCTTAGCTTTCTTGTAAGATACGTCTCGCTTTAGGTTTTTTTTCCATTGGTTTTTCGTCATCTTTATCGTCGTCTTTTGCGTAAGCTTCAGCGTAGACGGAAACCGACTCAACGATTTCATCCGCTTCAGGAAGTGGGTCTAAAATATCTTTGCCCTCATTAATCTCGTCTAAGACGATAACAGCGGGGTTTTCGTTAGTGGTTCGGATTCTGGGTCCTCTTCCGGAGTGAACCATGTTATCGGCAAGAGAGATGGCATACCCCACCAACTCGAACTGACTGGGGAATCTTTTCTTAAGATCTTCTGTGGTAAGTTTTTTTTCCATGATAATGACTTTTATGCTCCTGTAATAATTTTTTTTAGCTCTAAAAGCGCCTGTTCGAAATCGTCGTTTACTACTTCATAGTCGTAGGCAGACTTTTGCTTTAATTCCTCTACGGCAACTCTAAGACGCTCTCCGATCTTATCGTCACACTCCGATCTTCTCTTTAAAAGACGCTCTTTTAATGCATCTAAAGAGGGAGGTAAGACGAAGATATAAGTCGCTTGAATTTGCCCTTTTAATTTCATCGCTCCCTGGGTGTCGATCACCAAGATAATATTTTTTCCCTGGTTTAAACGCTCTTCGATAGCTTTTTTGGAAGTTCCGTAGTAGTGGCCAAATAATACCACATACTCAAGAAATTCTCCACGTTCAATCATCTCCTCAAACACTTTTTTTGTGACAAAGCGATAATGAGCCCCCTCTACCTCCCCTTTTCTGGGGGGGCGTGTGGTGTAAGAAAGGGACTGAACGGTATTGGGCACCTCTTTAACTAAGCGAGCCATTAGGGACGTTTTACCCGTTCCCGCGGGAGCGCTTAAAATAAATAGTTTCCCTTTATTCGACATTCTGTACCTGCTCCCTCATCTTCTCAAGCTCCGATTTTACGATGATGACCAGCATCGAAATATCGGCGTCTTGACATTTGGAGCCCATGGTATTGATCTCTCTTCCGAGCTCTTGCAAGATAAACTCAAGCGTTTTGCCGTAAGCTCCCGGTTTATCTATAAAACTTTTGAACTGAGCCACATGAGATTGAAACCGAACCCCTTCTTCAGTAATATCATATTTATCCGCCATAAGGGCAAGTTCTCTTGCAATCCTCTCATCCAGATCAAGCCCTCCTTGAACTTCCTTAAGACGAACTTCAATCCTTTCCTTCCACCGCTTATCTTGGCCCTTTGAGAGGGTTTCGATCTTTTTTACCGTTTCAGAAATAAGCTCAAGACGATCACTAAAATCCCTCTTTATCGCTTTGCCCTCTTCAGCTTTCATGTGATGCACATCGGATAAAGCTTTTTGAAGCGCTTCTAAAAGAAGCTTTCTTACCCAAGGCTCTTTGTCCTTTGAAAATTCAACCGAAAGAAAGTCGGGAGTATGGGATAAAAACTCCTCTTTAAACCCTTCCGTCCCAAGTCTTTTGCCCACCTCGTCCCAGGCGGCTTTAATCTCTTCCGCCAGGGCTAAATTAGGCATAACTTTATAGGGAGCTTCTTGATGAAATAATGCAGATACTCTTACAGAAACTTGTCCTCTTGCTACAGCTTTCGCAATATCATGCCTTAAGTCGGCTTCAAAAAAACTTAAGGTTCTGGGCAGATGAATTTGAATATCAAGGTGCTTTCGATTAACGGTTTGTATCTCTACCACTAAATGGGCACCCTTATCTTCGGCTACACCTCGACCGCATGCGGTCATACTTTTAATCATAAACGGCACCCTCCAAAAGTTTTTCGGTGTATGGGACAGATTCCATAATTTTTAATCGCCTCGCGATGTGATTTAGTACCATACCCCTTGTGTCTTAAAAAGTCATACTCAGGATACTGTTCGTGAAAAGTTTGCATGAGACGATCCCGAGTTACTTTAGCAATAATAGACGCCGCAGCAATCGAATGGGAGATCTGATCTCCCTTTATTATTTTATCGGATGGAATACCGGGATAATTCAGTTTAAGTCCATCAACCAGAAGATAGTCGGGTTTTGGGTCGAGTGCTCTTACCGCATCGAGCATTGCTAAAATCGTCGCCTGCAAGATATTTACGCGATCGATTTCATCTGATGAAATCACCCCGACGCCGTAAACGACTTCCGGATGCTGAGTTATTTCTTCGAAAAGAGCTTCTCTTTTAGCTTCGGTAAGTTTTTTAGAGTCGTTAACGCCATCGAAATATAGCCCTTTCGGCAACATGCAGGCAGAAGCGACAACGGGACCAGCTAAGGGTCCCCTGCCGGCCTCGTCAATTCCGGCTATATTAGGGAAGCCCTCCCCCCGGAGTTTTTCTTCTAACCGGAGGGAAGGGAGTTCCTTCCCCATGAATTATTCCGCGCTGGATTCTGTTGAAGTTTCAGCTGCGGCTTCGACAGCTTCAAACTCTTCTACAACCTCTTCTGAGGGTTGAGCTACAACCGGCTCAGCAGCCTCGTCAGGAATCGCTCTTTTTGCTCTTGCAAAAAGTCTACCCTTAACTTTAGCTTTTTTACCGGAGGCACCGCGGAGGTAGTAAAGTTTTGCGCGTCTTACATCCCCTTCTCTAACCAACTCGATCTTTTCGACTGTGGGGCTGTGGATAGGAAAAACCCTTTCCATTCCGACGCCGTGTGCGACTCTGTGTACAGAGATCGTCTCTGAAACGCCGCATCCCTTTCTGGCGATGACAGTTCCGGTATAAATCTGAATACGCTGCTTGTTTCCTTCACGAATCCAAGTGTGCACTTTAATGGTGTCCCCAATGTGGAACTCCGGCACGCTTTTCTTCATGAACTCTTTTTCAAGCTTCTGAATGCTTGCATGTTTTGACATGGATAATTTCTCCCAATATTAAACTTTAAGATCGGGTCTAACCCGTCTTGTTTTTTCTAAACCTTTTATTTGCCGCCACTCGCCGATCTTCTTATGATCGCCCGATAGCAGCACCTCCGGCACTTTTTTGCCATTATACTCTTCCGGCCGCGTGTAATGAGGACAGTCAAAATGACCGCTCTCGAAAGAGTCTTGCGATGTCGCTTCTTCGTGTCCAATAACGCCAGGAACAAAGCGGGAAACCGCATCCACAACAACTACCGCCGCAGGGCATCCGCTCGTTAGGACATAATCCCCGATACTTAGCTCCTCGTCAACAACAGCCTCAAGCGCCCGTTCGTCGATCCCTTCATAGTGGCCGCAAAGAAGGACTAAATGCTCTTCTTTTGCAAGCGATCGAGCTTTTTCGGCCGTTAGCGGGCTGCCTTGAGGGGACAAATAAATGACCCGGCTCCCCTCATTTTTCACGCTCAAGACCGCTTTTTCTACCGGCTCGGGACAGATAACCATCCCGGGACCGCCGCCGTAGGGTCTGTCATCCACTTTTCGCCACTTATTATCGGCAAAATCTCGGATATCGACAAGCCCAATCTCAATAAGTGCTTTTTCTAAAGCCTTTTTAATCAGGCTTTCGTTAAATGGACTCTTAAAATAGCTGGGGAAAAGCGATATGATATCAAAGCGCATAGCTTATCCCCCTCTTAAATTTAAGCGCTCTTCGCTTTGGCTCTTGCCTTCGACTTCAAGCGGGCTTTAGCTCTTGCTTCGACCGCTTTTTGACGCTGACGCTTCATCACTTCAGGCGCGTTTTTAGAAACCAAATTTTTGGCGCTTTCGGTAATCTTTGCACCCTGGTTCAGCCAGAACTCGATTCTTTCCGCGTTGATTGAAAGCTTCTTTTCGTCGCTATCTTCATGCGGATTGTACCAGCCCAAAAGCTCGTGGTACTTGCCGTCTCTACGGCTTTTTTCATCGGTCAGCACTAAACGGAATGTCTGATTATCGTGTCTGCCCTGTTGTCTTAATCTAATAGCTAACGCCATTTAGATCCTCCCATCATCTTTTCTAGTTGTTTCATGTTTGGCATGTTCTTAAAAAACTGCTTTGAACGGGTAAACGATTTGACCAGTCGGTTTACATCATCTATATTCGTTCCGCTTCCTTTTGCAATCCGGTGTCGTCTGGATGGAAGCAAGTCTACTTTTTCGCACCGTTCATTTTTTGTCATCGACTGGATGATTGCCTCCACCTTGCCGATCTCTTTATCATCGAACTCCATGTCCTTAAACTGGCTTGCGCCCGGAAGCATAGAGATCAAAGATTTTAAGGGCCCCATTTTTTTAAAGCTCTGAATCTGCTTCAGATAATCTTCATAAGAAAACGTCGATTTACGAAGTTTTTCTTCCATCGACTTCGCTTCCGCTTCGTCAAAGTGTTCTTCCGCTTTTCTCACCAGGTTAATGGTGTCGCCCATACCCAGAATTCGATCGGCCATGGAGCCGGGATTAAAGAGCTGAAGGTCTTCCACCTTCTCCCCTACCCCCTCAAACTTCAGGGGCTTACCCGTCACTTCACGGATCGAAATCGCGGCGCCGCCTCTGGCATTACCATCAAGCATTGTCAAAACCGATCCGGTCACCTGAATCCGCTCGTTAAAGCGGGTGGCAACCTCCACCGCGTCTTGTCCGGTGGTCGCATTTGCGACAAATAAAACCTCATCAGGCTTAACAGCGGCTTTAACTTGCTCCAGTTGCTTCATAAGCTCATCGTCCACATGAAGCCTGCCGGCCGTGTCGACAATTAAAACGTCAAACCCTTCCTGAATCGCTTTTTGCCGGGCCGCTTGAGCCACTTTTACCGGGTCTTTTTCGTTGGGAACGGAAAATACCTCTACTCCCAAATCTTTACCCAAGGTATGCAGCTGTTCAATGGCCGCCGGGCGCTGTAAGTCACAAGCTGCTAAAAGGGGCTTTTTCTTACCCTCTTTTTTCATTAAATAGCGCACCAACTTTGCGCTTGTCGTGGTTTTTCCCGAGCCCTGAAGACCGCACATCATAATTACGGCTGGGCTTTTAGAAAGCTCTAACTTCGCCTCTTCTCCCCCCATCAGGGCAACAAGCTCGTCGTGCACCACTTTAATGAATTGCTGACCCGGTGTAACCGATTTTAAAACGGTGTCTCCCAGCGCTTTTTCTTTAACTCTTTTAACCAGGGCTTTTACGACACCATAGTTGACGTCGGCCTCTAAAAGAGCCACCCTTACCTCGCTCATCGCTTCGGTGATGTTCTCTTCAGTCAACTGTTTTTTGCCGGTGATCTTTTGGACCAAGCCGTGCATTTTCTCGGTAAGAGCGCCTAGCATAATTTATCTAAACAGGATAACGAACTCTTATTTGAAATTCAAGGGATTTTGACGCGCGGTTAAATAACGTGAGTGACCGGCATAATCAACTTCTTCTTTTATCGCTTCCCAAAAGGGATTTTCAAATAATGACTTCGTGTTCTCAGGCCCCAACTCAAGCCAGATCATCGCTTCAGGATTTAGGTGTGAGCGACATTCTTTTTCAAAGCGTTTATAAAACTCCCATCCATCATCTCGCCCCACGAGCGCAAGCTTCGGCTCGAACTCCCTTACTTCCGGTTCAAGCGTCAAATAATCTTTTTCAGAAACATATGGAGGATTAGAAGCAATAAAGTCGGTTCTTCTTTCTGAAAATGGGAAAAATAAATCTCCTTCCAAAAATTCCACTTCAAGCTCATTTATTTTCGCATTTTCTTTAGCAACTGCCAAGGCTTTATTTGAAATATCGGATAAAACAACTTTTAAGTTAGGGCGAGCTTTTTTAACAGAAAGCCCAATCGCGCCGGAACCTGAACAGATATCCCAAAAGACTTTATTTGAATCCTCAGGAATGGCTTGTAAAATTTTTTCAACTAAAACTTCCGTTTCCGGCCTTGGAATCAACACATCGGGAGTCACTTTAAGCGTAAGGTTAAAAAAATCGGTTTCCCCAATGATATACTGTAACGGCTCTCTTGCCCCGCGCCGCTTTAAAGCGGCCCTTAATTTTTTAACTTCTGACTCTGTGACGGGCTTATGAGCATCTGTATAAAGTTGAAGGCGATCCATCTTTAAAACCTGAGCCAGGAGCCACTGGGCTTCCACTTTCGGCGATGAGATCTGTTTATCCCTTAGATAACTTTCCGTCAGCTCTAAAAGCTCAAGTGTTGTCTTCATGTCTTTGGTGGTGCCAGGCGACAAGCGCTTCGGTAAAGTCTTCTAGTTCTCCGTTTAAAACAGAGTCAAGATTATATTTCGTAAGATTAATACGGTGATCGGTTACCCGGTTCTGAGGAAAATTGTATGTACGAATCCTTTCCGAGCGATCTCCCGACCCCACCTGTATTTGTCTGGCAGAAGAGAGTTCTTTCATTTTCTTCTCTTCTTCCACTTCTACAATCCGGGCTTTCAAAAGACGGAGCGCTTTTTCTTTGTTTTTGTGCTGACTTCTTTCTTCCTGGCTATAAACCACAATTCCGGTCGGCTCGTGGGTAATTCTGACAGCGGAGTCCGTAGTGTTAACGTGCTGTCCACCGGCACCGGAAGCCCGGTAGGTATCGATTCTTAAATCTTTTTCATCGATCGGCACTTCAACGCTTTCGTCCGGCTCCATCAAAGCCGCAACGGTTACAGCCGAGGTATGGATACGACCCTGCGACTCCGTTTCGGGAACGCGCTGGACTCTATGAGTTCCCCCTTCATGGCGTAAAAACCGCCATGCGTTGGGACCGGAAAGCACCATCACATATTCCTTGAACCCGCCCCTTTCCGCTTCGGTGCTGGATAAAAGCTCGAGCCTCCACCCCATACGATCGGCGTACATACGGTACGTTCGCACCAAATCCCCTACGAACAGAGCCGCCTCATCCCCGCCGGTACCGGCACGTATCTCCAAAATAGCGGGGCGATTATCATTGGGATCAGGCGGGATAAGCAGGATTTCAAGCTCTTTTTCCGCCTTCGGCAGTCGCGCTTCCATGAGAGCTAAATCGTCTTGCAAGAGGGCGAGAAATTCGGGATCCGACTCTTCTTTAATCGCTTTTCGATTGTCGGCAATCTGCTTTTTTAGCGTCTCGACCTCATCACTAAGCTTTTTAAGCTCTGATAGATACGAATGTTCTTCCGAAAGTTCGCGATATTTTTTTTGATTTTGAAAGGCGTCGGGGTGCGCAAGGGCCGCCTCCACTTCGGGAAGGCGGCGTAATTTTTCTTGAATCGATTTCACGATGTCCTAAGGGCTTACTAAAAGACTTACTACTTAGCGCCTCTTTTGAATCGCTTATTAAACTTATCGATACGTCCCTCTGTATCAACCACTTGGTTTTTACCGATGAAGAGAGGGTGGGAGTAAGAAGAGATCGAAAGACGGTACAAAGGGTACTCTTTGCCTTCGTGAGTCGCTTTTTCCTGGGGCTTAAGCGTCGATCTGATCACAAAGCGCTTGCCGTTGGAAGTGTCTTCAAATAAGACTTCTTGATAGTCGGGATGTGTATTTTTTTTCATTGGGGCTCCGTAAAATAAAACTAAGAGAAAGTTTACTCTATTTCCCTATTTGCCGTCAACGAGGGGATATGGTAAATAGAAGTTAATGCTAGAAAAACTCCCTTTTGATGAGCTCGACCGGTTTAAGGAAGAGACCAAGCAATCCGAGGCGAAACTGTACGAGGCGACTAAAGCGCGCGTAAAAAATTATCGCCTAATTTTTATAAGCCTTGGAATTTTATTTTTAATTTTAGCCTGGGTAATTTACAACAAGTCCGCAATTTGGTTTTCCACTTTTGCCAAACCGGCTGTCGATTTTTTAGCTTTTGCCCTTGCTCTTGCGGCGTTTACCCTTGCGGCTTTTCTACGCTACGAAACGGAGACGGTAAGGGCGTTATATCACCATTCGGCGGAAAGACTGAAAGCTAAGTATCGGATAAAAAAAGCAGCACTATCCCAAAATCACGAGTTGCCCGCTCAAGATTTGATTCGACAACGAATAGCGCTATGGGGCAAGTTTGCTCACGCGAAAGAGAAGCTTAAGAAACTGGAAATGGAGACCCTTGAACTCATGAAGCAGATTAGCCGGAGCGACTTAGAGCTTAAAGAGAAGGAAAAGCTTTATAACCTGGCGCTTTTAGAAATGAAGGAAAGCTTCTTGCCGGTGCTTAAGGAGTATGAGGGGTAGCGGCAAATGGACGCGGCGTGGACAAGTGGACCTGGTGGACGCGGCTAGTGGACGGTGGACCTGGTGGACACTGTGGACCTAGTGGACACTGTGGACGCCGCTGGAAAATATTGCCCCTCAAAACAATTAATCTAATGCATTAGTAATTTTATCTTGAATAACGTGATTTACCCGCGGCGTCCACAGTGTCCACTAGGTCCACAGTGTCCACTAGGTCCACAGTGTCCACTAGGTCCACTTGTCCACGCCGCGTCCACTTGTCCACGCCGCTTGCCACTAGCCGCCGTCTACTTTTTCCCGACGAAGCTTAAAGAACTCTTTCATGAGCCAGGCGGAAGGCTCTTCCAAGACTCCCCCTTCGATGGCGATTTCGTGAATGGGGTGCTTGACGGAAAACAAATCGACCCAGCTGCCGTTGGCTCCCTGACGGATGTCTTTAGCCCCCCAACAGATGCGAGAGACCCGGGATAAAATGGCCGCCCCCGCACACATGGCGCACGGTTCCAGCGTGGAGTAAAGCGTTGTGTCGGTTAAACGCCAATTTTCCAAACACACCGCCCCAGCTGTAATACAAAGCATCTCTGCATGGGCGGTCGCGTCATGAAGCATCTCTACCTGATTATGTCCCCGGGCGATTATGCGATTTTCATGGACTAGGACGGCTCCGATCGGCACTTCCTCTTCCTTAAACGCTTTGAGTGCCTCTTTCAAAGCTTCCAACATGAACTTTTCATCGTTATTTTCGGGAACGATATGGAACGGAAATTCAAGCATTCAACTTCCTTTGCAAGTTAGCAATCTGTTTTTTAAGCATTTCCGTATCGCGCAAATACTTTTTCTGAAGCCCCTCCAGCTTCTTCTCATACTTATCTTCTAGGCGAAGCATCTTGCGCTCAAGATCACGCTTGAGAGACTCTATGGTATCAGCTTCCGTTTTTTCTTCTTCAGCGTGGCTTAGCTCTTTTTTCTCTTTCAGAGCCTGTTTGGAAAGCGCATCAAAGCGCTCCTTTGAAAACGCAACGGAGTTAATCACTGAAAAAAGATACGTCGAGATCGCGCCATACTCTTCTTGAGCCCCCTCTAAAAGCTTTTGAGCCAGACTCTCATCCAGCTCTTCAATTGCTTCAAAGTCGTCTGTTACTTTGATCAACTCAGACTCGAAGTAGCCGTAAAGATCGCTCGATTTCAACATCCAACGATTCGCGATAAACTCCGCGACTTTTTCCCCCACCTCTTCATCTTGAATCGCTAAAAAATAGCCCTCCGCCATCTCCGAGACAGAAATGCGGTTTGGCACTTTGCCCGGAAAGTATTTTTTAACGAAGACATTATCTTTTTTCAGGTGCTCATTTTTCAAGTCCCGCTTGATCAAATCGACAATATTTTCGGAAAACGGTTTTAATGCCTTAAGTTTTTCTTGGTATGTGCTATCTTTGAACATAAGTAATCCTTATTTGAGAATGTGGGGAATAGTAGCAAAAATGAGTAAGCACGACAAGCCCTTTTACGGCGAAGAAATCCTAAGGGATGAACAAGAAGCCTATATCGAGAGTCTCCTTAAGAAATATTGCAAGGAAAAAGCGGACGCTTCCCTGAAGCAAAAGATCTGGGACGAGCTTCAGGCCGAAAAAACCGCCGGCCGCATCACCATCCCCTTTAAAGTCATCTTGGACCAAGACCCCGCCGGCAACTTCGCCCCCCAGATCAAGGTCATCCTCGACTCCAAAGTTTAAATAATTAATATACTGTAATTGATTAGTATAAAATAAAGTCGAATGAGGAGGCTACCCGTATCGCAATGTTAAGGTCCCTCGAGATGTGTGCCGAAAAAGCGAAACAGCCCCAGCTACCCCCCAGCTGGGTATATTTCCATCTGGAAAAGAAAGACTATCTTCTCAGGCTGATAAATTTGTTTCAAATCAGGTTGAGGGCAGAGCCGGCCTTGAACCAGCCGATTTGCCCCTCGCTGAATGTGTGGTTGGCCTTGAACGACTCCTCCGTCCCGTTGCTGTGGTGAAGCACGATCGTCAGCGGCACGCCCGGCTTGAAATCCTCCAACCCGATAATATCGATCAAATCGTCTTCTTGAACCTTTTCGTAGTCATTGGGATCGGCAAAGGTTAAAGGGAGCATCCCTTGCTTTTTCAAGTTCGTCTCGTGAATACGGGCAAAGCTTTTTACCAAAACCGCCACCCCGTTTTGCGCCCTTGGTTCCATCGCCGCGTGCTCACGCGATGACCCCTCTCCCAGATTATCCCCACCGACAACTATCCACTTGATGCCGTTTTTCTTGTAGTCTTTGGCGATCTTGGGGTATGGCTCGATCTTGTCGTTTGTAAAGTTTTTTCCCTCTCCGATCTTCTCCATAAAGGCATTAACCGCTCCGCTATAAAGATTGTCGGAGATATTTTCCAAATGCCCCCTGAAACGGAGCCATTTTCCGGCAGGAGAGATGTGATCCGTCGTACACTTCCCTTCCGCTTTTAATAGAAGACGAAGCCCCTTGTAATCTTTTCCGTCCCACTTCGGAAACGGCTCTAACAGCTGCAGCCTTTCACTCTTTGGGTCGACGACCACATCAACACTTGAAGGATCGTCTGCAGGAGCAATATACCCCATGTCGCCCGGATCAAAACCCTTCTCCGGAAGCTCTAAGCCCGTGGGGGGCTCCAACGTTACTTCTTCTCCCTTTTCATTCGTTAACGTATCTTTCATGGGGTTGAATGAAAGCTTACCCGAAAGGGAGTAGGCAATCACCATCTCCGGACTTGCCACGAAAGAGTGAGTTCCCGGATTGGCGTCATTTCTTCCGGCAAAGTTGCGGTTATAAGAAGTTAAAATGGAGTTTTTCTCTCCGTATTCGACATCGTGCCGCTTCCACTGTCCGATGCAAGGGCCGCAAGCGTTGGCTAACACAAGGCCGCCGATCTCTTCCAATGTCTCAAGCAGGCCGTCCCTTTGAATCGTCGCTCTGATTTGTTCTGATCCGGGCGTAATGGTTAACGGACAGGCTGCTTTAAGCCCCTTTTTAATCGCCTGGCGGGCAATACTCGCCGCCCGCTCCATATCTTCATAGCTTGAGTTCGTGCAAGAGCCAATGAGCGCCACCGATATCGTATCGGGATAGCCGTTATTTTCAACCGCATCTTTCATCTGAGAAATCGGCCATGCCTTGTCGGGGCTATACGGGCCATTAATATGGGGTTCAAGAGTTGAAAGGTCGATCTCGATCAGCTCATCATACTCCGCCCCCTCATCCGGGGTTAAGCATTCTTTAATTCCATTGGCAAGCTCGGCAATCTCTCCTCTGCCCGTGGCGCGTAAATACTCCGCCATCTTCTCGTCGTAAGGGAAAATGGACGTCGTTGCGCCAATTTCAGCGCCCATATTGCAGATTGTTCCCTTACCGGTACAAGAAATCGTTTCGGCCCCGGGACCGTGGTACTCTACAATCGCTCCCGTTCCGCCTTTTACCGTCAAAATTCCGGCAAGCTTAAGGATCACATCTTTTGCGGAGGTCCAGCCCGACATCTTCCCGGTAAGCTTCACTCCGATGAATTTCGGCGCTTTTAGCTCCCATGGAAGCCCCGCCATCACATCGACAGCATCAGCACCGCCCACTCCAACTGCCACCATCCCCAGTCCGCCGGCGTTGGGAGTGTGAGAGTCGGTTCCGATCATCATCCCGCCGGGAAAGGCGTAATTTTCCAAGACAACCTGGTGAATGATTCCCGCCCCCGGCTTCCAAAATCCGATTCCATACTTGGAGGAGACGCTTCTTAAAAATTCAAAAACTTCTTTGGACTCTTGATTGGCATGCTTTAGGTCTTCATCGGCTCCCACTTCCGCTTGAATCAAATGGTCGCAGTGAACCGTGCTGGGAACGGCGGTCTTTGGCTTGTTCGCTGTAATAAACTGAAGGAGCGCCATCTGGGCGGTCGCGTCTTGCATCGCCACTCTATCGGGGGCAAATTCGACATATGTCTCTCCCCTTTTTGGAGCTTCTTTAAGGGGATGCGCCAAATGGGTGTAAAGAATTTTTTCAGAAAGCGTTAAAGGGCGATTAAAGAGTTTTCTTGCCTCTTTCAGTCTCGCTTCTAGCCCTTGGTAGACCTGTCTAATCGTATCAAAATCAAATTCCATGACCTCAACCTACCATAATGATTGAATAAATGGAAAAAAATCTGTTATACTTTCAAACCTTATGACGCTTCCCAAACAAAAATTCAGAGAGGCCGCTTTTGTCGCCCTCTTCAGCCTGGACTTGGGTACCGAGTCCAAGGAACACCTTGTAAAATTGCTTATGCAAGAGCTTAAGCTCAGCATGAAAAATGCCTGGGACGCGGTTCGATTTGCCGAACAGGTACTTGAAAAAATCCCGGAGCTGGACGAAAAGATCGCTCAAGCGTCTAACGCGTATGAATTCGAAAGGATTCCCAACGTGGAAAAAAACGTCCTTAGGCTTGCCCTTTATGAAATGGAAGAGCTTCCCGGACCCGTGGCCATTTCCGAGGCGATACGCCTTACCCGTAAATTTGCGACTGCAGAATCAGGCTCGTTTGTAAATGCGATTCTTGATAATCTGCTGAAGCATGGAAAAGATTCACCTATCTGAGCTATCGACCTTCGGGATTGGCGGCCCCGCCAAAGCGTTTAAGCGGGCAGAGACCATTGAAGAGATGCAAAGCTTTTTGAAAGCATGCCACGAAAATAAGACCCCTTTTCTTATCGTGGGCAAAGGGTCAAATACCCTATTCGATAAACGGGGCTTTAACGGGCTTGTGATCCATAACAAGATCGGATTTTTAAAAAACCTGGAGCCGGGCGTCTGGCATGTGGGAGCGGGATATAGCTTTGCGCTGCTTGGCACCAAAACCGCCCAGGCTGGCTATACGGGTCTTGAGTTTGCCTCCGGAATTCCGGCCTCTGTCGGCGGAGCGGTATTTATGAATGCCGGCGCTAACGGGATGGAAACCGAAGCAGCGTTAGAGTCTGTCGACTTTGTGGATGAAACAGGGGAGCTTAACAAACTTCACCGTAAAGACCTTGAGTTTCGCTACCGATACTCGCAATTTCACAAAATGAAAGGGGCGATTGTAGGAGCCACTTTTCGACTGAAATCGTGTGAGAGCGCTCGCAAGAAACAGATAGAGATCATCCGCTATCGTACCCAAACCCAGCCGTATGGAGAAAAATCGGCCGGATGTATTTTCAGAAATCCGGAGGGAGTGAGTGCGGGCAGACTAATCGAAGAAGCGGGATTAAAAGGGACTTCTCTTGGTGGGGCAAAAGTCTCGGAAAAACACGCCAACTTCATCGTGAATGATAAAGAAGCGACCACGGAAGAGGTGCTTGAGTTGATTGAAAAAGTAAAACAAAGAGTCTACGAGACTCACAAAGTAAATTTAGAGAGCGAAGTTCGCATAATTCCTTATGACCCCGTTTGCTGATCTTCACTGCCACACAACTCACTCCGATGGAACTGCCACGCCAGAAGAAATTCTTGATCTTGCGAAAAAAAAGGGATTTAAAGGCGTCTCTATCACCGACCACGACACAGCGACTGCCTATCCCGGACTTTTTGAAAAAGCGGAGGAGATGGGACTTGAGCTCATTACAGGCGTGGAATTTTCCTGTCAGCATAAAGGGGTCTCCGTCCACGTTTTGGGCTACCATTTTGACATTAATGCCAATCCTATTAACGGGTTGTTTACACGCCATAAAGCCCGAAGAGAAGAAAGAAATGCTCAAATTTTTGAAAAGCTAAAAAATCGCAATATCGATGTCACCTTTGATGATATCAGACACTATGGCGGCGTGTTGGGGCGTCCACACATTGCGTTGGCTCTTATGGAAAAAGGGTACGTTGCAAGTGTGAGAGAAGCTTTCAACAAATATCTTGCCGAAGGAAAGTCTTGCTACGCCCCCGGTCATCCCGTCAGTGTCGAGGAGACGATCGATGTGATACAAACCTCCGGCGGAAAGGCCGTGATTGCCCACCCCCATCTTTTAAACTCCCCTAAAACGCTTCAGGACTTACTTCAAATGCCCTTTGACGGGATGGAAACGAAGTACGCCAATTTCTCCGAAGAAAAAAATAAACGTTGGGAAGACTTAGCCCAAAGAAAGGGTTGGCTTGAAACCGCCGGCTCAGACTATCACGGCACCATCAAACCTACTCTTCACTATGGAGCTTCTTATGTTGACGAAGCTAAATTCCGAAAGCTACAAAGCTAGAATCGAAAAGCTGTTTCTAAGGCGAAATACCAAAAGTCTTGAAACCATGCAACGTCTTAAGGCAATTTACCCGCTACCTAAAACGGCCATTCATATTGCCGGCACGAACGGCAAGGGATCGGTTTCGATTAAAATCGCGAAAGGGCTTGAGGCCTCCGGCTATAAGGTGGGTCTTTATACGTCTCCTCACATCGCCTGTTTTCGGGAACGGATTCAGATCAACGGCAAAAAGATTCCGGAAGAGGCCGTTTTAAAGCTTTTGCCCGACCACGAGGAAGGGAGCTTTTTTGAAATTACCACCTGGCTTGCGTTTAGGTGGTTTTGTGAAGAGCAGGTTGACTATGCCGTGATCGAGACAGGATTAGGAGGCAGGTGGGACGCGACCAATATTATCAGACCGATATTATCAATCATCACTTCAATAGGAATGGATCATACGGAAATTTTAGGCGATACGTTGGAAAAAATTGCAACGGAAAAAGGGGGCATCATCAAGCCGGGCGTGCCTGTAATCAGCGGGCCTAAAGCGGACTATTATCCAGAAGCGCTTCGGGTGACAGGCGATTTTAAGACGTATGAGGAAGAAAATTGCGCGATAGCCAAACGAGCGCTCGAGTGGCTTGGGGTGTCTACAATTGAAGAGGGCTTAAAAGCCCGGCAGCCGTGCCGGATGGAATGGGTTTTGGGAAGGGTCTTATTTGACGTGGCGCATAATCCCCCCGCTTTTGAAAAATTGGCAAAGGAGTTAAAAGGGCAAAAGTTCAGTGTGGTAGCCTTCTTTTCTCCCGATAAGGATCAGTCAAGCTGTCTTCGTCACATCGAGCCGATCACCGAGCGACTGATTAAAAAGGCGTCTCCCTTGGAGGCTTTAAAAGAAGCACTTGAGTATCAAGAGCCTGTACTTGTTACCGGCACATTCAGGATCATGGCGGAGCTGAAAGACTTTCTTTTAAAGGAGTTTTTAAGTACAAATAAAACTAAAAAAGGATAGATATGGACGAGTTTGTAGACTTCCTCTTAAGCAACAACGGTGCGGCGTTTGCCATCGCTTTGCTCATATTCATTGTAACCGTCTGGTTGGTGATCAAGCGTTTTATCGGTTTTGTTGTAACGATTATCCTTTTAGTTTTTGCCTTGGTCTCCGGCTTTTTTGTCGCCAATGCCGATCTGGTAAGAGAGATCATCAAGGGGCTCGCCGGAAGAAGCACCCCCAAAGAACAACAGACTCTAGATCAGCTAAAAAATCAGTTCTACAAGTCTTTTGAAGAGATCAAAAACGAGTTCTCCCAGCAAAAGCAAGAGTTTGACGCCATCTTAGAGCGCGCCAAAAAAGAAGACGTCGCCCCCGAGAAGGCAGAGCCCAAGCCTGCACCCAAACCCGCTGAGAAGTAGTGGACAGGTGGACCCAGTGGACACTGTGGACACTGTGGACCTAGTGGACACCGCGGATAAATAACACCATCCAAGACACATTCTACACTATAATTGTCTTGAGTTGCGTCATTTATCCGTGAGTCCACTAGGTCCACTGGGTCCACTGGGTCCACTAGGTCCACTAGGTCCACCTGTCCACTTAATAAGAGCTTTTGTCGAGCTTTACTTTCCCGTGAAAGATGGTGTAGATCGCGATGGTATAGGCGATCACCATCGGCACGCCAATGACGGCAATGATTAAAAGTATGTTGAGCGTCGCTTCGGAAGAAGAGGCATTGAAGAGCGTAAGACTTAAGTTCTCCGGGTCGTTTGAAGCTCTGATAACATTGGGAAAAGTTCCGATGCCGTAGAGTGCAAGTAAACAGACGATATTTAAACACGAAGATAAAAACGCCCGATCATCCCGGTTGTGCGTGATCTCTCTCGGGATATTAGCAATCGCTAACATATTGATAAACGCCACTAAAAAGAAGTAGGGACGCTCTTTAATCGCTTGGGCCATATGGGGATAGTAAATCAACGTTACTACTGTAGTTACAGCGTAAAGCATGATAAATAAAATGATCGCGGGATTCACCCAGCCTCTTAAAGTATCGTGAAGCTTCCCTTCCGTCTTCATCAAACTGAAAATAGCTCCATGCATAGCGAAAAGAGCTACGGTAAGAACTCCAACAAGAAGCGCATACGGATTCAATAAATCAACTAGAGTCCCGGCAAACTCTCTATCGGCTGCCAAAGGCATCCCGACAATTAAATTCCCCATTACGGCACCCAGGCCCAGAGCGATCACAAGGCTCGCTATGGAAAACAAAACATCAAACGTCCATCGCCACCACAACATCGGCTGCTTGGAGCGAAACTCGATCGCGACCGCCCGGAAGATCAGTCCCATGAGCAAGATCATAATCGGGACATAAAACGCCGAGGCTAAGGTTGCATACACATCGGGAAAGCCGGCAAAAAGAGCGCCTCCTGCCGTCACAAGCCACACTTCGTTGCCGTCCCAGACGGGTCCGATGGAGTTTAGCATGATGCGCCGATCTTCATCTTTTTTAGGAAACAGATGAAGCATTCCCACCCCCAGATCAAAGCCATCCAAGATGGCGTAACCGGCAAGCAAGACGACAAAGATCATAAACCAAATAAACTGAAGGGTTGGTAGATCAAACATTATTTTTTCTCCTCCATCAGATCTTGCAAGTGGGGGTACGGCGTTGAGTCAGGCAGATCCGTCGGCCCATGTTTAATTTTTTCGTTCAAAAGATACAAAAACAAAATCAAAAGGAGCGTGTAGAGCAGCGTAAACATAATCAGAGAGCCCAACACTTGATTTGCCGTTACCGTTTTAGAAAGCCCCTCTGAAATCCGGAGCAAGTTGTGGACAATCCAGGGATAACGCCCCATCTCCGCCGAAACCCAGCCAGACTGGTTCGCAATCTGCGGCGCCAAGACGGAAAAGATCAAAACCCAAAGAAGCCAGTGGGTGTTCTCAAGCTTCCCGTTTCGTTTGTAGATCCAGGCCAAGACAACGGCCAATACCATAAAGCCCCACATGACGATCATCAAGTGATAGGTCTGAAAGACAACGGCGACATTGGGCCAATCGGCTTTCGGAAATTGATCTAATCCTGTCACTTTGGCATCGGTACTTCCAAACGCTAAGAAACTTAACATTTTAGGGATTTCGACTCCCCAAACTTCTTGGGTTTTCGGATTCGCTCCGCCAAAGACATAAAGGGGGGCGCCCGCTTGCGTTTCGAAAAGCCCCTCGAACGCAGCTAATTTTGCCGGCTGATTTACCGCGACGCCACGTGCACTTTCATGACCCGATAAAAGTTGCAAGATGAGCGAGATGGAAGCTACTCCCACCCCCACTTTCAAAGACTTTCGTGCAAACGGAAGATGCTCTTTTTTAAGAAGATACCAAGCAGAAACCGAAATCACTAAAAACGCCCCCGCAAGCCACGCCCCGATCACAGAGTGAAGTAAGCGATCGACGGAAGAAGGGTTAAAGACCATGGCCCAAAAATCAGTGATTTCTGCCCGCGCTTTCATCCCCTCTCCCACTACATGAAAGCCCGCCGGCGTTTGCATCCATGAATTTGCAACAATAATCCAAATCGCGCTGAAATGGGCGCCGAGCGCGACCATACAGGTAGAAAAAAAGTGAAATCCGGGAGAGACTCTGGACCAGCCGAAAAGAAGAATCGCTAAAAAACCCGACTCCAAAAAGAAGGCAAAGACCCCTTCTGCCGCAAGCGCGGAGCCAAAGACATCCCCTACATAGCGCGAATACGTGGCCCAGTTAGTGCCGAACTCGAACTCCATCACGATACCGGTCGCCACCCCGATCGCGAAAGTAAGCGCAAAAACGCGCGTCCAGAATTTTGCCATCTCTGCCCAGAGGGGCTCTCTGGTTTTAAGGTAAATACCTTCCATAATGACCAAAATCAACCCCAAACCGATCGATAAAGGGGGGTAGATGTAGTGGAACATGACAGTAAAAGCAAACTGCAATCGGGCTAGTATTTCGACATCCATCAGAAACCTCAAATTAAGATTTACATTGTAATCAAAAATCTATATTTTCCAAAGAAATGATTGCGTATTTTAAGGAATTCGCCCAAACTCTTGCCGATGAATATTATTCACCTTCTTATTCCTCTGATCGAAGTGTCGATCATCTCGACGTTGATCTACTACTTGATCAACTTCTTTTGGAATACGAGGGCTATGGACTTGATCTTCGGCATTTTTGCCTTCATCGCGCTCTATACACTTTCTTCTTGGTTTGATCTTTCCGTCGTTCACCAGCTATTAAACTACTTTATCGGCTCGGCCGTGATTGCGCTCATGATCTTGTTTCAGCCGGAACTCAGACTCGCTTTATCGAAACTAAGCCTTAAAGGGAAAAAATATCGGGAAGTCACGGAATTTGATAAGTTTTTGGACTCTATTTCCCACAGCGTCTTTAAACTGGCGGATAAAAGAACCGGTGCTTTGATTGTTTTGGAAAACCAAGACTCTCTCGAAGAATTTGCTTCAAAAGCCGTTGTGTTAGATGCCAAGTTCAGCTCGGAGTTGTTGGAGACTATTTTCAGCACAACCACTCCCCTTCATGACGGCGGGGTCATTATTCGAGGCACGGAAATTATTTCCGCTTCTACCATTTTACCGCTTGCCGATGACTCAACCCAGCTATCTAAATCAATGGGAACTCGGCACCGAGCCGGCTTGGGTATCAGCCAGCTGACCGACGCTTTGATTATCGTGGTCTCCGAAGAGACGGGCAAAGTCTCTATCGCAAGAGACGGGATTATGACCCGAGGCGTCAAAGTCGACCGGTTCAAGGGGATTTTAAGATCTGTCTTCACTCCGCCGGAGGGCGGCATTGGCTCCAGCATAAATATTTTCGGTAAGATGAAGAAATGGAAAAGCTAATTAACTTCTTTAAAAATAACTGGCAGCAAAAGACTATCTCGTTTGTAATCGCTTTGATTATCTGGCTTTTCTTGTGGAACTCTTTAACCGACACCACAACTCTTCCTAATGTGCCGATCCGTGTGATTAATCTGCCTGAAGACAAAACGATTGTCGGCATCATGCCGAACGGTCTTTTGAATCGCCGGGTCAATCTTACTTTGGAAGGCTCAAAAAGAGTTATTGACGAGTTAGAGCCGGGGGATATCGAAGTGTTGGTGGACGCTTCAACCTTCGAAAATGATGAGCAACTGTTAACGATTACCCGAAAAAACCTGCTCAGCTTAAATCCGGCAGTAAACGTCAGTGGCAGCATCGATGAAGTAACCTACCCCGAGTTTATCATTAAACTTTCGAAGATCGTAACCCGAAAAGTGCCGATCACTGTTCTTCCCCCCAAGGGGACTCCCCCCGCAGGCTATGAATATCTGGATATCTGGCCCCAGAAACTAACCCAAATTCTGAGAGGGCCCGAAGAGCAGATTGAATCGATGGCAGCGCGCGGGGTCATCCTTCAGCTTGATTTTGCCGAGATCACCAAAGCAGAGCTCGACCGAATTAAAAGCTCCCGGGAAAACTACCACGATGACGAGGTCTCCTTTTTTATCCCTAACCGCTTCAAAAAGATTCCGATCCCATTTAGAAACAATACATTAGAAGAAATCAACGACCCTGAGGCGCAGAATTTACACATCGACTTCTTGAGAAAAGAAGTACTTCCGCTTGATCGGGAGCTCCCATTAAGACTATTCTACCCCCTTGAGACGGCCAATCTGTTTAACCCAAAAAGTCTCCCTCTGAATACCAAAGAGACGATCGGAGTAAAAGAGGGGCTTACCTATATCCCCCTTAAGCTTTATCTTAAAGATGTCTCTCAACTGTTTATCGAAACAGTAAGAGACAATTTAGCGATTACCGTGGTTGCTACCGAAGGAAAAGATGAGCTTCCTTGGGGGCTTTCCGTTGTGGCGCCCCATGAGCTGGAAAACCGTTATGTCGCCCAACTCATCTCTCAGCATGTCGACGGCAGAAGTAAAGAGCCGCGCCACTCCCGAAAAAGAGAAGACCACTTAAGAGCCCGCTTCCGCAAGTTTTTACAAAATCTTACCCTATACTCCTCTCCCGACAAAATCTTTGACTTGATAGCAACAGTTGAGAACGGAGAGGTCGTAATAAAAGTTCAACACATCTCGCTTGATGCCGCACGATAGATTCTTTACCGAAAATGATTTAGCAGAAGGGAGTTTAGTTTCCCTTGCCGATGAGGAACTTCACCATTTAACCCGGGTGATGCGAGCCAAATGTGGTGACCTGGTGGAATGCTTTAACGGCAAAGGAAAGCTGGCGAAAGCTCAAGTTCAGAAGAATTTAAAAGAGCTTTTGGTCGAGCACGTTTCATTTCAAGCCCCCCCTTTAAACCCCCTAGAAATCTGCCAGGCTTTGGTTCGACCCGCCAAATTAGAGTTGATCTTAGAAAAAGGGGTGGAGCTGGGGATGAGCCGTCTGAGCGTTTTTCGAGGAGATGGCTCTGAGAAAGTCAATATTTCCGAAAATCAAAAAAAACGGTTTCAGAAAATTATCGTGAATGCCTGCAAACAGTCCGGGCAGCTGTGGCTTCCGAAACTAGAGGAAATTAAGTCTTTAGAAGCATTTCAAGGGAGTGAAAAGCGTTTATTTTTTGGGGATACGGCTTCAGATGCCCTGCGGTTTGAAGACGTATGGAAAAAGCAAGTACCGAAAAAGGGTGCGGTGTTCTTTGTGGGTCCCGAAAAGGGTTTTTCTTCGAGAGAAGAAAAAGTGTTAAGCGATTTGGGAGCGACAGGTGTTAAGTTGAGCGAGCTGATTCTAAGGACTGAGACGGCGCCGATCGCGGCGATGAGTCTGATGGGGCATTGGGGTTGAGGGACAATAGGGACAAATGGACGGGAATGGACAGCGGCAAAATGGACAAATGGACAGAATTGCTTTCAAACATTAACTTGTTTTTAAGCGACTTTCTTTGTTGAACAGTCAGTCATGCCGCATGTCCATTTGGTTGCTGTCCATTCTGCGGCTGTCCATTTTGTCGCTGTCCATTCCCGTCCATTTGTCCATTCGCTTGCTGTCCATT
>JAGROB010000016.1:10390-21237 GCA_020440465.1 Chlamydiia bacterium | reverse complement strand
GATGGCCTCCGTTAGAAATAGAGGTAAGTTGAACGGCGGTTTGAAGAGGGGTTACGATAAGCGTATGTTGGCCGATAGCTGTTGCGTAAAGACCCGTTGGATTGGTATCGAGATCACTTGGAAGTTTGCCCGGAATTTCATAGGGTAGATCGATCCCCGTCTTGGAGCCGAAGGAAAACTTTTTGGCCGCCTCGATAAGATCACCGGGTTTTCTTATTACGTCTGCGGCAAGAAGGGAGAAATAGGGGTTCGATGAAAGCTCAATGGCCGATAAAAGATCGACTTTCCCGATTCTGGCAGAGTGGCTTCGGGGAATTCTGCCCCCTTTATAAAGCTGAGGAATCGGCTTTTTGTTGGCGTGATAGCCGACAAAGTACTCTTGACCCGATTTGAAGTATAAATCTTCTATCTCCGGCAGCTCAATTTTTGAGCGCTCCTTTTCCATTAAAGCGGCATAGGCCGTGACCAGCTTAAAGATGGAGCCTTGGACTGTGGCTTGACGATAGGCGTGGGATCTTCCATGTCCCCAGCCGTAGGTCGGGTGAAAAGCTTGGGCTAAATCTTTTTCTTTGAGATTAACTCCCCTTTTACCGGCAATTTTCCATTTAGCCTTTAACGGTCGTTCCAAATCGGCATAAGATCTTAATGTGGCTAAATAGCTTTCCTTTAGAGGCTCTTCAAACCCTTTTAAAAGCTTTTTTAGCCGATGATAAGCATCGGCCCAGAAAAGCGCTTCGTGAGCTCCCGATTCAAGCTCTTTTCGCCATTCAAATAACGCTCTCGTATAGGGAGAGTCGATCCCTTTTCCGGTTAAAAAGGTCAGGGCAAAAGGAACCTTGTTTCGCTCCCAGATTGATTGAAACTGCCTTTTTTCTTCGGCATCTAGGTAGTCTAAGTAAGGCTTGGGATATTTTTTTTCCGCTTTTTCTTTCGCCCGCATCTCTTTAATGAATTCGATTTCGTTTTCTTCTCTCCAGTCTTTAAATTCCGTTTCGGAAAATATCCCGGCTAAAATTTCTTCCATCCCTTTTAAAAGACGATTGAAGTCTTGCTCGTGGGCGCGATGGTCGGATAGGGTTAAGCTGCCCGCTTTTTTTAAAAGTTCGGAAGAGAAGAGTCTTTCATCAAGGGCAAGGTGGATAAGGTCTAAAACCATCGGCTCCTCTTCATTTTTTCGAAGCGTCTCTACCCCGGCTTTTACGGTTCTATACTTGGATGAAAGCTTTTCTTTGAGGGGGCTTCCTTTAGATAAGATAAGATCGAGATAGAGCTCCCACGTAAGCGTTTTTTCTTCGTCATAGTACGCTTGGGATTTAAAATCGAAGCGTTCTTTGGAAAGGGGGGTAAGTCCATCCCATACCTCGGAAAGAAAGTCTTCATCTTCTAGCCAACGGTGGATGTTTTTCGTGTTTTTTTGATTAAAATCGTTAGGATCGACTCTTGGATAGGTTGCAAGGGCCAGAATCTCTCCTGTATTCGGCTCCATAGCTACGATCGCTCCCCCCATGATCCATGGCTGCTTGTCGGCTTTTTTTGTGGGAGAGGAGCCTATTTTAACCTTTGTATCCCGAGTTCCCTCGGAGAGTGCTAAAAGCTTTTCCGCCGTGTCCTGAAGCTCCAAAGATAAAGAGAGTAAAAGTCGTTTTCCGGGAGTTGCGCTTTTCGCTCCGGGATACTCTTTGATAAGATGCCCGGAAGAGTCTTTCGAGACGGTCTTTTTCCCCTGAAATCCCCTGAGCTCTTGTTCGAACATTGCCTCAATTCCCGTTTTCCCGACGGAATCAGAGCCGGAATAGGCAAGCTCTTCAAGCTCTTTTAAACGATGCTTAAGAGACCCCGGGGTATCAAATCCTTCGGGAAGAGGAAGATCCGCCCCCTTTTCAAGCCCGTCAAGATAGAGTTTAAGCTCATCTCTTTCTTGTAAAATAGTTTCGTATTCCTCCTTTCCGATATGGCCCAGGTACCCGATGACGTCGGACGCCAGTTTGCCGTGGGGATAGATCCTTTCATGGGAGCGGATTGCCTTGAGTCCGGGAAAGTCTTTGGCCAGCATATTCAGCCGGTAGTATTCCTCTTCGGATAAAGGTTCTTTGACGATGTAGGGAATGTTATAAAGCTGGGCGGCTTTCGCGTGGATTTCATCTTCCACCCGATCGGCATCCAACTTAAGCTCTTCGGCTAAAAGCTTGGAAAGTTCCTTTATGTAAAGTTTTCTTTTGTAAACTTTAATCTTTGAGCCGGCTTCATCCTTTTCCCACTTCACGACAGGAATTTTTTTCAAATCGGAGTAAAGTATAGCGGCTTGAAATTTTAATTTGTTTTCGGCAAGCGGTTCATTGAAACGGTCTCTAATACCACCCCGAGCGGCTTTTTCGATTTCGGTCTTACGGCCGGCAAGACGCGACTCTTGGAGTTTATCTTCGTGCTGGACAATCGAAAGTTGCCAAACCCTTAGAGCGATTAAGAAAAAAGCGATGAGTACCCCTTTCAGGATGAAGCGGGTTTTCTCCGGAAGATTTTGTTGTTCAGGATTTGACATTTAGGGATTGCTAAAAATATTCGGTTTCGTTCATAATCATCGGTACATTGCGCCTGTAGTTCAATGGTAGAACAATAGCCTTCCAAGCTATTAGTGTCAGTTCGATTCTGATCAGGCGCTCCAATTTAACTCTAATATTAACCAAGACCGAAATCTTGATAAAGTGTAAAGCCCGCTTTACACCGTAAAGGATGCCGTCAGTCACACTAAAGGGGACAAGGCTTGGCACAGACACAAGTATCCATTAAAGAGCTTTTAGAAGCAGGCGCTCATTTTGGGCACCAAACCCACCGTTGGAACCCGAAGATGAAAAGATATATCTTCGAGGAAAGAAACGGTCTTTACATCATTGATCTTGCAAAAACTTTGCAGCAGATCAGAGATGCCGTACAAATCGTTACGGAAATAACGAGAAAGCATAAATCGATTATGTTCGTCGGAACAAAGAAACAAGCGAAAGCTGTGGTAAGAGAACTTGCCGAAGCTTGCGGAGAGTTTTATGTTTCAGAAAGATGGTTGGGCGGCATGCTCACCAACTTGTCGACGATCAGAAAGTCGGTAAAAAATTTAGAAAATATCGAAAAGAAACTTGCGACCGGAACCGAGGGACTTAAGAAAAAAGAGATCGCTCTTCTGGCAAAAGATCTGGAAAAGTTGGAAAACAACTTGTCCGGTATCAGATCCATGAGAAAGCCCCCGGGTCTTTTGATCGTGGTAGATCCTCAGAAAGAGCACATCGCCGTTGCGGAAGCGAATAAACTCGGCATCCCAGTAATGGCGCTTGTCGATACGAATTGCAATCCCGATCCGATCGACCACGTTATCGCATGTAATGACGACGCTCTAAAAAGCGTAAAGTTAATTCTTTCCGCTTTGGCTCAGGCTATTATCGACGTGAAAAACGAGCAAAAAGTGGCAGAGCACAAAGAAAAAGATGAAGAAGGCGACGAAGATATGGGCGAGTCCCTGGAGCTTTCTTTGGAAGAGGCGCTCAAGCAAAAAGAGGGAGAGGAGGTTTAAAGTTTATGACAGCGATTTCCGCCCAAATGATTAAAGAGCTAAGAGAGCGTACCGGCGTTGCTATGGGTAAGTGTAAAGAAGCGCTTGCCGAAGCGAACGGCGATATGGATTTGGCGATTGAAAACTTAAGAAAGTCCGGCGCCGCGTCAGCGGTAAAGAAAGCTTCCAGAGAGACGAAAGAGGGTCAGATCGGCTTTGTCGAAAATGAAAAGCAAGTCGCCCTTGTGGAAGTTTCCGCAGAGACCGATTTCGTGGTGAATAACGAGCGCTTCCAGGAATTTTTAAGCCAAATGGCCGATGAAGCCCTTAAAATTTCTCCGAAGTCGTTAGAAGATTTCTTGAAAGCCAAATCGACCGTACAGCCAGAGCTTACGATCGAAGAGCTAAGAACCAACTTGGTTCAAAGCTTGGGTGAAAACATTCAAATTAAACGTCTTGAGATGCTTGATAAGAGCCAGGACAAAAGTTTGGGTGTCTACTCCCACATGCGCGGAAAAATCTTGACCGTGGTCGAGCTTAAAGGAACCAATGGGGAAGAAGAGCTTGCGAAGGGGATCGCGATGCACGTTGCGGCGGCCTCTCCCGAGTATCTAAATCCCGAAGCGGTTCCCGCTTCCGTGATTGAGCAAGAAAGAGCGATCGCAAAGGATCAGATGAAGGGCAAGCCCGAGAATATCATCGAAAAGATCCTTGCCGGAAAGTTGGAAGCGTACTATGGCGAAGTTTGCTTAAACCGCCAAAAGTATATCCGCGACGACTCTTTGACGATCGATCAGCTCGTCGAGAAGCGTTCCAAGGAAATCGGCAAGCCCCTTAAGCTTGTCAGTTTCACCCGCTGGAACGTCGGCAACTAATTTAAAGTCTAAAATTATTAGTCTTAAGACCTTGGGAGCTTTTAAGTTTCCAGGGTCTTTTTTTGCGCTTAAATGTTCGCTTAAGTTACCATAAACCCGATATGAAAAGAATTTTAATTAAATTGTCCGGGGAGATGCTTTCCGAGCCCGGGGAAAGGGGAATCGATCCCGAAAGGGCGACTCTTACTGCGGAAAAACTGCTAAGAATCCAAGCTACCGGAGTCCAGGTGGCAGTGGTGATTGGCGGAGGGAATATTTTAAGGGGTCAGGAGTTGGCAAGTTTGGGTCTGGGAAGGACCGAGGCTGACCAAATGGGAATGCTCGCAACCCTAATGAACGGCACAGTGTTAAAGGACGCGGTCACAAGGCTGGGAGGGAAAGCCCACCTGTTTTCCGCGCTGGAGTGTCCGAAGGTTGCCGACAGCTTTTCTAAAGATAAGGCTGTGACAGCCCTAAAAAATAATGAAATGACGATTTTTGTCGGGGGTGTGGGAGCGCCGTTTTTCACCACCGATACCGCAGCCGCCCTAAGGGCATCGGAGCTGGAGGTTGATTTACTCGCCAAGGCGACAAAGGTCGACGGCGTTTACGACAAGAACCCGAAGGAAAAAGGGGCCAAAAAACTGGATATGATCACTTGGGAAGAGTTTATTAACAAGGAGCTTCAAGTGATGGATCAGACAGCGGTTCAGCTTTGTAAAAATCAAGGAATTCCTATATTCGTCTTCAATATGAAGCATCTGGGTGAGACGCCCATCAATAAACTTATTTCTAATAAAGAAGGAACGTTAATTAAAGGATAGCCATGAGCGGGATAGAAAAAGAAACTGAAGAAAAAATGAAACATGCGATCGAGCACTTAAATCAAGAGTTAAAGTCAATCCGTACGGGAAGAGCTAACGCTTCAATGCTGGATAATGTGAGGGTGGAAGTTTACGGCACCGAAATGCGCTTGATAGAGGTGGCTCAAGTGACATCGCCCGAACCCCGCATGCTTTTGGTCACACCGTTTGATAAAAGTAACACTCCCCATGTCGCAAAAGGGATTGAAAGAGCAAATTTGGGCTTTAATCCGATTGCGGACGGCAATGCGGTAAGACTGATGATTCCCGCTATGGACGAAAACAAAAGAAAAGAGATGGCCAAGCTTTGTCATAAGCGGGGAGAAGAGGCTAAAATCGGGGTCAGACAGGCACGTCAGGATGGCAACAACAGCGCAAGACGCCAAAAAGCCGATGGCGATTTAGAGGAAGATCAGCTCCATAGAATAGAAAAAAACATTCAGGAGCTTACTGATAAGTACTGTAAAAAGGTTGACGAGCTCGTCGTTGCTAAAGAAAAAGATGTGATGACGGTTTAGGTTAATAAAGTTGTTGCGGGAAAAAGTCCGGATCGGCTAAGATTAAGCCACTTTCAGTTCCTAAAGGACATAAAAGTGGCTATGGCCCCATCGTCTAGCCTGGTCCAGGACACCAGATTTTCATTCTGGTAACAGGGGTTCGAATCCCCTTGGGGTCATAATACGAGTCTTTAGCTCAGTTGGTAGAGCACCTCACTTTTAATGAGGGAGTCGATGGTTCGAGTCCATCAAGACTCATTCTTTATTTTTTCTTTTTATTCTTGCTAGATAGATTCAGGGTTTGGGCTTAGGTTTGCTCAATTCGTGGACAATGTGGACCTAGTGGACACTATGGACACTGTGGACAATTTCGGGTTCAATAAATTTTTTTTGAATATCGAATTTTATCCGTGTGTCCACCAGGTCCACTAGGTCCACATTGTCCACATTGTCCACTAAGCCCACTGGTTTAAAAACCTTTCTTGCCGTATAACATAAATCTATGGAAGAAAATCGCGAACGCCCCCTGGAATGTGCTGAGTGCCGAAAAGCCATTCGAATCAAGTACACGGAAATTGTCGGTGATGCGGTCACACATCTTTATATGTGTGAAACATGTCCGGAATATCACCGGCGATTAGAGGGGGGCAATAAACCCCACGTTCCTTCAATGTTGGAAGGGGCTTTGGCTTGCGGCAATTGCGGTACTACGCTCGATTCCCTCAGAATGGGAAACCGTGTGGGTTGCAGTACTTGTTACGAGGTCTTTGAAGAGACGATTTTCCACGAGCTACAGGCGGCATCCAAGCTTCCTGCTCGCTTAAAGCACTTCCAAAAAACCCAGCCGCTTCATATTGGACGGGCTCCAGGCGACTTTAAGGAAGCGACTGCAATGATGAAGTATGTCGCGCTTAACGAAGCGTTATCAGATACCTTAAAAGTAGAAAATTATGAGCAAGCCGCGGTTTTACGGGATCAAATTAAAGAGCTTACCGAGAAAAATCCGGAGCTAAAAGAGAGCGTGGAGAATGAGTGAACACTACCAGGCGCTTTTAAAGAAAAAAAGTCCGTGGGCGAATAATAAAAATACGATTTGGCTCGCCTCTAATGTTGCCTTAAGACGCAATATCGATAAGTTCCGCTTTCCCGCTAAGATCGATGTAGACAAGCGGAATCAGATTGTTAAGCTTGTCGGAAACGAGCTGATCAATTCATCTGATTTAAAAAAACCCAAGCTCTTAAAAGCGGAAGAGACTGATCCCATTGAAAAGGAGTTTTTGGTTGAACACTTGCTCTCTTCAGAGTCATTTCAGGGGGCCCATCAGGGAGAAGGCTTTGTCGTTGACGATACAGGCGCTTTTTTGTGCTCGTTAAACATCAAAGATCACATTCATTTTCAGGAAATTGATATCACGTCAAAGCCGGAAGCGGCATGGAAGCGTCTTGTTAAACTAGAAACGGCACTTGGAAAAAAACTTCAGTACGCCTACTCCACCCAGTTTGGTTTTTTAACTTCGGATCCACATGAATCGGGTACTGGACTTCATGTCTCCTTATTTTTGCAGCTGACAGCGCTGATTCATACGGGGCTGCTTAAAAAAGAGCTCGAAAAGCTTCAAGACCCGCAGATTGAAATGCCGAATTTTTTGGGACACTCGAATCCTTATGTGGGGGATATTTTAGTTCTAACGAATACATATACCCTGGGATACAATGAAGAGTCTATTTTAGCCGCCTTAAGGGGGTGGGCGAATACGCTTTTAAGAATTGAGTCGGAAGCAAGAGAGAAAATCGCCTCTCAGGAAAGTGCCGAGATGAAAGATAAAGTCGCACGAGCGTGGGCCGTTTTAATTCACTCTTATCAGATTGAGCCGCAAGAGGCTTTAAATGCTATCGCCCTTGTAAAACTGGGTTGCAATCTCAATTGGATCAAAGGGATCAAAATAGAGCAGCTTAACGAGCTCTTTTTTAACTGCCGCCGTGGTCATCTTCTAGGTCAATTCAAAGAGACGCCCAAACCAGAGGATATCCCCCATAAAAGAGCGGAGTTTATCCACAAATCTCTTGAAGGCACGGAGCTTTTGATATAAAAACATTTTGGGTTAAACTCACTCCCAAAGCCTCTTCAAACCGAATCGGAGAGGAAATCGCACTTGAAAACGGTCAAATAGCTTTGCAAGTTTGGGTAACCGCTATTCCTGAAGACAATAAGGCTAATAAAGCACTTTTAAAACTGCTTTCCAAACACCTTAAAGTCCCTGTCTCGTCTATTGAAATTATTCGGGGACAAACTTCAAGAGTAAAACAAATCCAAATTCATGCTTGATTATTTCACCACCGAGATGGGAGAAATAGAGGGGCTTCCTCTTTTTCTCTCGTCTCGGTGGTAAAAAACTTTAAATTGAACTGGAAGCCCTTCCCAGCTTATACCCCAGCCACTTGGCGCCTAAATGCATCGCGGCGTACGGGATTTTCCAGGGTGTTTTGCACGCTTGTTTCAAAAGTGCTTTGGCAAAAGCTCTTCCCCGATTTTCATCCTTTCCGGCCACTTTTAATAGCGGCTCAATCTGCTTTCTCGATTGTCCGACTTGGAAATTCCTTTGAAACTCTTCTTTAAGCGAAAAGTCGTGGGAGTGCTCGACTAAACTTTCAGCCTGATAGGCCACCTTGTGCCCTCTGTGGATAAGCTCGCAACAGGCCAGTGTATCTTCTCCGAAAGGGATCTCTTTGAAACCACCGATCTCGTCTAAAGCCGCTTGACTCCAGGCCGCGGCGGAATTGGAAACAAAAAAGGTATAGATACCCCATTCCGGGATGTCTTTTAGCCCTCTGATATGGGAGATTTCGGGATAGTTAAACCCCCGGGAAAACGACTCGCAAAGGCCTGCATTTGAACGGGGCAGCTGTCTTGCATAGCTTACGGAAGCTTGTTTATCAACGAGCGGCTCGACGAGTCTTTCAAGATCCTCCGGCCCTTTGAAAAAAGCGTCTTGTGTAAGCATTACAACGATGTCGGTGCCAAGCAACTTTCGCCCTTTTTCCCGTGTGAGGCCGTGATTAAACTCCGAGCGGGGGATAACATGAACTTCCACGCCCCGTTTTTTCAATATCTCTGCCGTATTGTCATCGGAGGAGGAGTCTATCGCCACGATTTTTTGTCCCTCAAGCGGCTTTAAGAGCCGCTCGATCTCTTTTTCCCCGTTTAGGGTCAAAAGTAAAATGCCTGTCGTCGTCATCTGTAATATTTATTATAAAATTTCGCGAGATTGTCCCAAAAGGCGCTCTCGTTCCAGTTTATCGTTATAGGATCTAAATTTGTTCTGATCAAGGGTTCAGAGAAATCTTTTTGCTTTTCTATGATAACTTCACAGGGAACTTGAAGTCTTGGCTCCATCTCTTTTTGGAAGCGCCTTACAAACTCTTCCTGGCTTCCGTTAAAATAACTGGGGCTGAGTTTCGGCGTGTGGTCTTCAATGAATCTGGCATAAGCTTCCGCCAAAAGTGTCACGGGAACATTATCTCTAACATAGCTTGGATGTGTAACTGAAGGAGTTTTTCCTTCCAGCCACGATTTGGCTAAAAAGGAAGTAAAGCGAAACTCTTCATACGGTCCAAAGGGGTTCGGGATCACAAAGTGCTTTAATTCTAATTCTTCTTTTTCGCAGTAGTACTTGAAGCATTCCGTTGTAAGCCCCTTGGAAAGCCCATACGGGGAAACGGCTCTTAAATGGTTTGATCCTTGCCCCTCTTTTGGCTCGAAAACAGATCCCGTAAGAATGATTTCTGTGCACCCTTTTTGCTTAAGTATTTGAAGTAGAAGGGGCAAGTTTTTAGTATTGTTCTCAAGCGCTTGAATGACATCGAAATCGGGGCTTTTGTAATTCGTGACATCGGCAGCGTGATGGCAAAAAAGATCGATTTGTTCAAGTCCTTTTAGCCAATCGAAAAAAGCTTCCGATCCGAAGGGAAGAGAAAATACCGCTTGAGAGCTCTTTTCAACCTCATTAAGCCGTGCTTTACGTATCCCTTCGTAAGCATTTTTTTCCCTCTGAATCGGGGTAAAAACTTCATGCCCTTTTTGGAAGAGGGTTTTAACAAACCACATGCCGGTAAAGGAAGTGGCACCAGTGAATACGATTCTCATCGTCAAAATCTTACGTATATAATAGATTCTTTATCTTCTCTTAACAAAGATACAACAAAATGTGGGAAAACCCTAGAAAAAAACCAAGGAGAATTTTATGCAACCCACCGATCCAAGACACGGAAACCCTTTAAGAGGCGCTACCGCCTATCAATCTCCATATGGAAAGCCCGTTCCAAAATATGCGTCAAATGCTCGCGGCGGTGCATTTGTGGCAGGGACTCCCTCTACAACCACTACCACTGTGACAACCGTTACGGTCACAAATCGAGTCGGCCCGTCAACCATCGCAAGCACTCCCAGTTCAGTGACTTACGTCTCCTCAAACCAGGGCGTAAATCCCCGTGCTGTCGGAGCCCATGTAGTACCGCAAAACGACGGTTCCTTAGCGGTTTCCTATAGTCAGGCTCGCACTCAGGGAAGACGCGCCGGACAGTAACACACCGTTACAAGTCGCTCTTCGGTCTTGTCGCGGCGATAGGAGTGAAAACGCTTTTCGTCGGCAAAAGTGCACTGAGGAGCGATTGAAATATGGCGGGGGTGAATCCCCGCTTTTTCTAACTCATCTTTTGCGATCGCTTTGAGGTCGAAATAATTTTCTTTCACTTGAAACGGTTCATAACTGTTTGGGAAGTACTCCTGCCACCCCTTAAACTCCCCATGGCACGCGCCCAAGGAAGGAGAGATACCGACCAAAATATTTTCCGGCTTAGCCCCTTTAGCCTTAAGCTTATGCACAGTTTTTGTGTAAATTTGACTCACTTGCCCCCGCCAGCCGGCGTGAACCCCGGCCAAGAGCTTGGTTTTCGGGTCCCAGAAGATCGCGACTTGGCAATCGGCGTGGCGATTCGTAAGAAGCATATTCGCTTTTTGAGTATAAAGTCCGTCGGCCGTGCCGTCAAAAGGAGCTTCTTCAACAATATCGGTATGTTTTTGCCAGCAGCGGTTGAC
>JAGROB010000016.1:0-10335 GCA_020440465.1 Chlamydiia bacterium | reverse complement strand
TGGGCGTGGAAAAGCCCTTCGTTCAACAAAAGTTTATGTTGAATAGCCTTGTGTCCTTTTATCTCGGTTTCTACAATCATGGCTCATACCATAACCTAAAAGGAGAGTCCCATGCAAGCTGCCGCAAGTACAAGTTGTTGTTCTGCCCTACCCAGTGCCCAACCTTCCGATCAGGAAGCTTTTTGGATCGATCTGATTAAGAAAGTGGCCAGAGTCGCAGCCCTTGCCATCGCGGCGTACTTTTTTCCGGTGGTTACGGCCATCTGTTTTACGGTGGGTTTTGCGATCGGAGTTACGGCCGTTTTGTTTTTTGAGGAGATGATTCAAAAAGGGGAGCGGATGCAGCTTTGCATTCTGGGGTATACGGAGTTTTCCACCGATACCAAGTTTCCGGCGATTTTTAATACGTGTATTACGGCCCTATTTTTGTTCGATTGCCTTTCCCACGGCTCTCCTTATTTTTGTGGGTTTATCTCCGGGGGAGTAGGTTTTTGGATGGGGAAAGAGATAACTGTTTTTTTAAAAGATAAGGCAATTAGCTACTTCGCTTTTTCCTTAGAGGACATAAGTTAAAATTATAGTTTGTTTTTGCTATAATTTCCCTAGGGGAACAGCCCAAGTTATAAAGAGTCAAAACTTTGAGCCGAAAAAGTGGTATCCTGTTTCCAGTATATCGACGCTTTTGACCCCCGGTGGGGGAGCAAAAAAGCGGGTCATTTACGTCTTTCGAAACAAAAGGACGGGAGAGCTTCTGATTGGGAAAACAGCTCAAACGGTTCAACGGAGAATTTCCCAGTACAATAGCGCCTTTAATACCTCTAAAAAAGGGTACAACCAAAATGTCGGAGGAGGCGGCGGCAGCTTCGGCACGACTCCCCCCATCCGCACCCTCATCTAACTCTCACTTAAAATCTCAACGCAAAAACGCAAAAGGCGGCTACTCCGTCTAAAAAAATTGACGGCGCAAGCCGCCTTTTGTGTTTTTGCGTTTTTTGCGTTGAAACCTTAAACGAGACCGGTTCCAAAGATAGCGCCATAGCCACCATCCACCCCGACTTCTAAAGGCAAAACCTGTATCTCAAAGAGGGGCTTTTCCTTCGGATTTTCTCTCGGCAAGATACTACAAGTCATGTAGAAGATATGGCCGCCCGGTTTCACAAGCCTTTTTGCTTTTTCAAACAACTTAGCCTGCAACTCCTCCAAATCGCTTTCTCTAAACCGCGCCTCCGGGTGTTTTGCCAACACCCCCGTGTTCGAACAGGGGACATCCAAGACAACCAGATCAAACTGTTTCTCCTCCGAAAAGTCCTCTCCCCTTCCTTCTGTTAACGTAGCCTCAAAACCATACATCCCCATATTTTCACGAATCTTATCCAATTTCTTTTCGGAAACATCGTTCGCAAAAAGCTTCGCCTCCGGAAACTTGTCATGAAGCGCCAAAAGTTTTCCTCCGGGGGCGGCGCACAAGTCCAAAATCGTTTCGGGAGCCGGAATCTTCTCTGAAAGCGTCTTGATCAGCTTGGTGGGCGTCCGGTTCATCAGATAAAGCCCGGGATTTTCAATGGCTTCCGCAATCTCCCCCTTTTCCAACCTCTTCACTTCAAAGCCGGGACGCAGTCTCGCTTGCGTCTCTGCCGGCAGATTCCCCACTTCGAGCATCTTTATCACCTGATCTTTCGGATAAAGTGCCAACAGCTCGTCGATTAACTCCTTTGGATAAGAGTAATCCAAGCTTAAATCGTCAAAATAGGGCTTTTCTTCGGGTAAATTGCGGATGAGAGCGTTTAAAAACTTATCGAACCCCCCAAAGGTATGCTTTTTAGCCAGCTTCACCCACTCCTCTCCCACGGCATAGCGAGGGGCGCTCATAAAGTAAAGCTCATAGAGAGCCAGTCTTAAAAGAGCTTTTTCTTTGGCTTTTTTAGGGAGTTTGCCCTGCGAAAGTGCCAATTTAGCAATGGCATCCAGGGTTATCGCTTGTTTAGCGGCTCCAAAGGTAAGAGCTGACGCTTCAGAAAGAAACGCACCCTCCTTTAGATATAGGGCGTACTGCAAGAGCGCTCGCTCGCGCTCGCTTTTTCCGGGGTTAAGAGGCCCCGGCTGATCCATCGGGGGATCCATTCGGAGAGATTTTTTTCTAGGTGGGGATTTTTTTCGCATAAGACAGTTAAGGATACCCCATTTTCAAAATCTTTGAGAAGGGTAAATTCTTGAGGGTCAATTTGATCGACTTGAATGTCCCCTGTTGGGGAGCGAAATAAAAGGAAGTAAAAGTCCCCCTTTTCAAGTTCGGGAAAGTCATTATCGACCCAAAAATCGGCCTCTTTTTCCTTAAGCGCTTTTCTAAAAACGGGAAGATTCCATCGCCATCTAAATAAACGCGCTATCGGGGCAAGATAAAGAGGCTCCGTTTCTGACGACGGCAGCGATAATTTCGGAGCTATAAAGGCCGAAAGATACGCCGCATCCAGCTCCGCCGCCGCCAAAATTAAGGGGGCGTCGTTTTCGGTATAATGAGCCACCAGATAGTCGACTAAATCATCCCCTAAAAGATTAATATTCCAATGTTTTGGGGGATTTTTCACAAGATAGGGCGTGGCAATCTTTTCGTTAAATCCTTCCAACCCAAAAAGACGGGTTAGGGTGGGGAAGTGGTCTTGTAAAATCGCAAAAAGCCTCCACCAGTACTGTTGAGCGTAAATTTCAATTCTTGAAACGGGCTCTAAAGTTGGGCTGAGGGTAATATAATGGTCTGCTTTTTCCGTTTCTGAAGTGTGTATAAGGCGGCTTTCGGGGTCAAGCGGCTTAAGTAAGACTCCCCCGAACCATTCTATCGTTTCTTTAAAGCTCATGAAGAAACCAAAGATTTTTGATAGGCCTTGGCCTTAAGCGCTTCTGCCCAAGTGTCTTCGAAAGATAAAAAGTTGTCATCCCACTCTAAAAGCGTAGAGACCCCTTTTGTACGGGGCCACACTTCGCCGTATAATTTCCAGACTTCATCGCAAACGTGCTGGTCATGCGTATCTAAACAGTGCGTTCCCTTATCGACATGGCCTGCTAAATGGATCTGAATGACCCGATCCATCGGGATGTTATTTACATAATCCATCGGATCGAAGCCGTGGTTTCGGGAGGAGACGTAGATGTTATTGACATCGAGCATCATGAAGATATTGGCTTTCTCAACGATCGTGCCATAAAACTCCCATTCGGTCATCTGATCTTGGTTGAAGGCGACATAAGAGGACAGGTTTTCAAGCGCGAAAGGAATTTCTAAAAAATCTTGGACGATCCGCGCCTTTTCAACAACCCGTTCAATCACCTCTTTTGTGTACGGAAGCGGCAAAAGGTCGTGGTAATGGGCTCCGGCAAGTCGCCCCCAACAAAGGTGATCGGAAAGCCAGGGGGTTTTCGTTTTTCGAGCCAGTTTTTTAAGACGAGTAAGATAGTCAAAGTCCAATGGATCTAAACTTCCGATAGCCATCGAAACCCCATGCTGAACCACGGTGTAGCGCTCTAAAATACGGTCAAGGTTCTCGATACAAGGACCCCCATCGACCATAAAGTTTTCGCTGATGATTTCAAACCAGTCGATATCGGGTTTTTTAGAGAAAATATCTTCGTAGTGGACCGGTCTTAACCCGATCCCGATGCCAAGGTTTTTCAAGGGTCGATTACTTTGTTAAATTTTGTCGTTTCTCCGCCATTTTCTTTGCGACAAGGCGGACGGCTAAGCCTTTATCTGAAAGGCTGCACTTGGTTTGCCCTTTGCATTCCCCTTTTCCGGCACAGCTGTTTTTATCGGTAGCGCAAGCATTTAATCCTTTGCAGGTATTTGATCCCCCACATCTTCGGCTGGCCACTTGTCTGGCAAGCGCTTTTCCTTCAGGGCTTAAAGATTGATAAAGCTCCCACCCTTCCTGGTTAAGCTCAAGAGATAGCTCCTCTTCCGTCATGAGTTTATATCCCATATTGCCGTGGGAGGGATCGACGGGTTGACCCGGTGTGGAAGCCGCAAGGTGGCCCACTAAGCCCATGGCGATTAAAGCGCTTAAATTTATGGGATGTTTCATAGCTTTAACTCCTTAAAAGAAAATTCCGTCGCAGAAAGTTTCCTCCGGGGACAAGCCCCGGAGGAAAGACGATTACATCAAGTTTGCTCTTTTGTAGTAGCTAACTTGTCCGTTGCTGTTGGATTGGCTGTTGTTTGCGCAACCGCTTTTTCCGCCGCAAGAAGATCCGTTGTTCATCTGGCCGTTACCGTTTTTGTTACCGCAAGAAGAGCCTTGGTTCATGTGACCGTTGGTTTGACCGTTGTTGCCGTTTGTTTGAGCTTGTCTTCCGGCACAGCTTCCGCCGTTATTTTGCTGTTGCATCATTTCGCTGTCGTCCATGACGCTTACGTAGCCTCTGTAGTTGCCGCTGTTAGATCCGGCTGGGGGAGCAGGTCTTTTTGCGCCACATCCGCCGCCGCATCCGCCGCCGGCTAAAAGGTTGTTAGTGGTAAGGTTTGCGGAAAGGGAAGGGGCAGCTAAAAGCAATCCTAAAGACAAACAAGAAGAAGCTAAAGTTTTAACATCTACTTTTTTCATGGAGGTCCTCCTTAATAAGGGTGAGTTTTAAAATTATTATTATCATTCAGCCCCTCTTGGGGGCAAGCAAAAAGAGAAGGCTCTTTTAATCCACATTCTACCTGTTTGACGGTAGGGGAGATAGAAAAATTTTTAGAATCCCCCTAGACGCTTTACTCTAAATAAAATAAGAATAAGTTATGACTCCAAAAAATTCGTGGAACTATTACCCGACCTTGCTCGGACTGAGTATCGGCCACTTTTGTATCGATTTCATGATTGGAGTGTGGCCCGTGTTTAAAACGCTTGAGGGCATTGACCTTGCGATAGCGGGTCTGATTTATGCCTTTTGCAGTGTAACGGGAGAAGGGCTTCAAATTGTCTTCGGACAGCTTAGTGATAAAGGGTTTCGTAAGTGGTTGATTATTACTGGGTTAGCCCTTGTCGGCAGCTCGACACTATTTGCTTTTACCGAACGCTATGCGATTTTATTTTTATTGTTTTTCTTAGTTTGTTTAGGGTCGGGCGCTTTTCATCCCGCAGCTGTAGGATTGACTTCCAGACTTTCGCTTCGAAAAAAGTCGTTTTGCATAACCCACTTTGCCGCCTTTGGCGTGATGGGTTTTGCTTTCAGTCAAATGGTTTATACGCAAGTTTATGAAGCCTTCAACGGCAACACTCTTATTCTTTTGATCCCATTGGCATTAGTCGGATTAATGTTTTTAATTCCCCAGATGACTCGGATGCCTGAACGCCCCGGGCGTCCCCCTTCTCCTCCTTCCTTTAAAAAGTTTATGGAGTTTTTTAAGGATAAAGACCTAAAAAATCTCTACCGCTCTCAGATGACGTCTCAAATTATCATGTGGACCACGATTTTTATGCTCCCCGATATTTTAAAATTTCGCGCCTTTCCCGACTGGATTGTTTATGGCGGAGGACATTTTTTTTATATGCTTGGGGGTGTGTGTCTTTTGATTCCAAGTGGAATCATTGCCGATCGATTTTCTTCCCGATCAGTGATCTTAGTCGCTTCTTTAGTGGCTATGATTCTTCTTTATAGCTTTCTTTTAATCCCGCAAATTTCCGAAATGGCAGTTGTCTCCCTTTTATTTGCCTACGGAGCCGCTTTAGGCGTGGTAAGTCCGGTATCGGTAGCTTTGGGACATAAGATTTCAACGGAGCATCCCGGCATGATTTCCGCCTTTCTTATGGGGGGAGTGTGGTGTATCGCGGAGTTTGTCGGTCCCGGCGGGGCGGGGCTCCTTTCAAAGTTATTTGAAGAAGATGCCGCAGCTCGGGCCCTGATGGTGATAGGAATTTTTTTTCCTTTAAGTATCTGGTACGCTTTTAAACTCCCTGCGGAAGTTGCGGAAGAAACGGCTCTTGACGTAGAATGACTTGCAATCATGCAGGTTATCGTTCTCTTATTTTTGTTTTTTTTCGGGACGCTCGAGTCCGCCCAACTTAAACCCCTTAATCCCGCTTGGAAAAAAGAGACGCTTTCGACGTATCCCTCCGGCTCCATTCAAGAAATTGTGTTGCTGGATGAAAAGGGAGTGGCTCAAAAGCGGATGCTTTACTCGGAAGAGGGTGCTCTACTAATGGAAGCGGATATGCTTTCGGAAGGCGGCATTAGGGTTCCTCATGGCTTAACCTTAACTTACTATCCCTCCGGCCGAATCAAAAAGGTCGAAAGCTATGATCGGGGCATCCCCTCCGGAGAGTTTAGGGAATATTACCCCGGCGGCCTTTTAAAAGCGGCTTTTGAGTATCGAGAGGGACTTTTAGAGGGACCTTACGAAGAAAAGTGGGAAAACGGGAAGTTTTCCGTCAAAAAATTCTATCGAAAAGGGCGTCTTGAAGGGGATTACGAAACGTTTTATGAAGAGGGATCGAAAGAGAGTAAAAAGCACTACGAAAACGGCATTTTACAGGGAATCGCCTTTAGCTGGTATCCGACAGGAGAACTTGCAGGTGCTTTTAACTATCGAAACGGCGTCCTTCATACCCTGAAAACAACCCCGGGATACGCTCTTTACTACCCAAGCGGAAAACTTAAAGCGCAAAAAGAATTTTTCTTTGGGCTTCCCCATGGACGTCATGTTGCTTATAGCCCAGAGGGGAAGCTTACGTATGAAGTTTCTTATCAAAAAGGGAAAAAAGGGGGCGACGAGTTAGCTTATCTTGAAGACGGTACGTTAAAAACTAAAGGGCGCTATCTTGCCGGCCGGCCGATCAAAACCCATACCGAGTGGGATAAAAACGGCCAAATTAAGCGGCAAACGACCTATAAGCCCAAGCTTGACCGGGTTTCGGAGACGGTGGGATTTGATGAAAAAGGGAACAAAATCTTGGCCTTTTCGTCGAATGCCAAAGGACTGGTTGGAGAATATCTGGAGTGGTATCCGGAAGGAAAGGTTAAAAGACGATATCATTATATCGACGGAGATTTCGAGGGGGAGGAAAAAGAGTTTTACCCCGATGAGCGCATTAAGGTTGAGGCATTTTATAAAAAAGGGTTTAAAAACGGCCCCTACAAAGAGTATGACCCGGACGGAAAACTTTTAGTCGAAGCGAACTTTAAGGACGGAAGGCTTCACGGAGTTAAAAGTGAGTATACGACAAAAGGAACAAAGCTTTCGGAAGCCTTTTATCAAGAGGGGCTCTTAGAAGGAGAGGTCTCTGAGTGGTATCCTGAAGGGCAGGAAAAATCAAAGTCCCACTTTTCGAAAGGAAAACACACCGGCTCGTGGTGGCTGAAGTCGCCCGAGGGGAAGCTTTTGTTTCAAGCGGACTATAAAGAGGGTCAATTGGACGGCCTTTATCAAGCGTGGCTTTCGGACGGAACCCTTTATAAGCAGGGAAGATTTATTTCAGGCCAGCCGGTAGGGGAGCATTTGGAGTATTTCCCTGTGGAGGGAAAAGCGCTTTTGGAAAAAAAGCTCTTTTATAAGAACGGCAAGCTTGATGGGGAGCAGTGGCGTTATTACGATAACGGAGAGCCGGAGGCGCTTTTAGTCTACCGGGAGGGACTCCTTCACGGAAAAAAAGCACACTGGAGCCGTTCGGGAGAGCTGATCGAGCAAGCGACGTACGAAAACGGCAATCTTCAGGGCAATTATTTCATTAAGAAAGACGATGGCTCGGAGCAGCATTACTATTACAAAGATAATGTCTTAGAGGGGCTTCACCAGATTTTCTTTCCCGAGTCCGAAGAGCACGGAAAAATAAAAGCGTTGGAAGCGACGTTTAAGAACGGCTTTTTGGAGGGCGAAGTTTCGGAGTATAACGACCGGGGTATAAAAATTGCCTCCACCCCCTTTGTCAAAGGGAAAAAAGAGGGGCAAGCGACGGTCTTTTCCAATGACGGTCGGATCTTGATTGCCGCGAATTTTTACGATGATTGCCAGGAAGGGGAAGCGAAAGAGTTTTGGCCGAACGGTAATGTCAAAAGCCAGGCATATTTTAAGCATGATCTTAAAGAGGGGGAAGAGAAGACATTTTATGAAAACGGGAAGATCGCCTCTTTACACACTTACAAAGGCGGAGAGCTTCACGGTCCCTTTAAAGAGTGGAGTCCGAAGGGAGTCATCCTGTTCGAAGTCGATTATGTCGGGGGAAAGCGGCACGGCGTCATGAAAAAATTTGACGAGTCGGGCAAGCTGAAAGTGGAGCTAAAGTATGAAAACGGGGAGAAAGTCAAATGAAACCCTGTTGTTGGCACTGCGGGGAAGCTTTGCCCAACTTTACTTTTGGAAAAGTGGGTTTTAGAGAGACGTGTGAAAAGTGCGGCTATGACTTACATGTCTGTAAAGGGTGCCAGTATTTTAGCCCCGGCAAGCCAAACGATTGCAGCGTTCCCGGCACGGAGTTTGTCGCCGATCGGGAGAAGAGAAATTTGTGCGAAGACTTTAAGCTTTCCGGTAAGCCCCCGCAAAAGGGCCCCTCCAAAGAAGAGATCGAAAAACGCCTCTTCGGTGAGTGAGATTTTCTTTTTTTTTACATGGCCTGTTCAATAACTTGGAAGTTATTAATACCCTGAAGCATATCCTGTAGAATGTTGTCCCCAAGCTGTTGCAGAGCCACTATATATTGGTTGACCCGGGAGAGGGGGGCCGTAAGCTGGCTGCGGCGATGCATAAGAAGGAGATCCAAAACCTCCAGATACACTATCGACTCCATAAGAAGCAGGGGGTGGCACCTGGGATTGCTTAAGCATTTCTTGGGCTATACGGCTTCCGGGTTGCGGATAAGTCTCTTTTCTCGCCTCGGAAGTAATTGTATCAATGGTATCCCGAATTTCAAGCGCATCTTTTTTTAAGCCTTTATTATCTCTTAAGAAAAAGGTGAACAGGGCTAATCCTGAAACCGCGATCAACACCCCGGCTCCGGCAAGAATAACCGGAGTGAAACCGATAAAGGCTCCGGCTAATAGTGTGACTCCGGCAGCTACAGCAGCCGTAGTAAGAATGGTATCCCAAATAGCTCGTCTAAGCTCTGTACCGTGGATGTTTTTTCTTAGATCCGCAATTTTATAGGCCTCGACAAAATGGTCATTCTTATATTCTTTCAAATCCTCTTTCACGTTTGCACGAAACTGTCTGGCATTGTGATAGTTGGCGGAAGCATTAAAGAGATTTTTAACCTGAAATCCTAAAAGCGCCATGGCGCCCATAAAGATAGCAGCTCCGGCAACCCCTGCCGCAACGCGCGCCCCGTCGGGGGCCTCATTGTTATTTCTTCTGCTACTTGAACTCATGGGTGCAACTGAGCGCCCTCCATAAACGTTTGTCGTTGAGCGAGAAGAAGCTGCTAGCACCGTCACATTCATAGGGATTGTTCCGGAAAAAGAAGAATCAGAAGAGCTGCTTGAAAGTGAAGAAGTGGTGTATCTACTTTCTGAGTACGTAGCTCCAGTTTTTGGAAGCAAGTGCTCTACGGCTTCTAGAGTTTTGCGAAATTCCTCCTGAGCCTCCTTGCTCCAAGGACCTCCTCCCGGACCATCACTGATTAGATCGTTGTGATAGCAAAATGAGATTACCTTGTGTGCTGGTATAGCAGTAGCTGACATAATTTTTTCTCCTTTTTGGTTTAAGTAACCATCTTATAACAAGAGTATTAAGAAAAGATTAAGGAGTGAAAAATTCGTATAAAACGGACTTTCCGAAGGGGCGGACCTTCTTAAGTTTAAGGCTTTTAAGGGTTTCAAGGCCTTCGATCTCGCCCCCTTCTTCTAAGAAGAGGATTCCGTCCGCTTTAAGAAGAGAAGAGGCGTCTAAGGCTCTTAAAAGCCTCATGGCAAGGGAGCTTTCACCGGCGGCTTGTTTGGGCCCTGCCTCGTAAGGGGGGTCGATGTAGATCAGGTCATATTGAGCCTTTTCCTGGGTCAAAAGCTGGACGGCCTTAAGGGCGTCGGCTTTAAGGACGCGTCCTTTAAGGGCTAAGTTATCAAGATTTTCTTTTAAAGCCTGGATCGCTTTCGGGTGAGGGTCGACGAAGGTGGCAGAATTTGCTCCGCGGGAGAGCGCTTCGATCCCGATCGCGCCCGATCCGGAACAAAGATCCAAGACATCGCCCCCCTCTGTAATTTCCCGGCAGATGTTGAACAGGGACTCTCTTAGCTTAGAGGATGTGGGCCGTGTCGTTTCCCCTTTGGGGGCTTTAAGGGGGCGCCCTTTTAGACGCCCGGCAAGAATTCGCATGGGGTAAGTATAAGGGGGAGGGGGAGATATAGCAATACCTTTTGGTCACGGGCAGGGGCAGG
>JAGROB010000015.1 GCA_020440465.1 Chlamydiia bacterium | reverse complement strand
GCGCCAGGGCACGTCGTTTAAGAGCGGCTGCCCAAGTCGCCGTACTCCAAAATAACCCCGCGAGGCTTAAAAATGTCCAAAAAAAAGGCCCGAGGGTGAAAACCCACGGGCCTTTAGGATTTTAATCCGGAGCGTTTTTAAGAGACCGTAGCCGGCTTCTCGATTTTCTCTCCGGTAATTTCTACGAACTGCTTGTTCAAAGATCTTACTGCAACAATCCAGGCAGCGATGATCACGAACAAGATAGCCGCAACATACGGTGTAATCGCACCGATCGTTCCGAACATGACGAGTAAGCCCTGCTGGATGAACGATCCGCCCGATTTACCCAATCTTGCTCCCACGACGTCAATAGCAGCTTTACCTTTCACTTTTGCTTCAGGATCAAGCGGGATGTAGGCCATCTCTTTTGTTGGGTCAAAGAGGGAGTACTTCGCAGACTTACTCATAATGTTTTGCGCAGCTCCGAAGAGAACAGCAAGCATTAGTGGGGAAGTTCCGAAGGTTACCAAGAAGGTGTATAGGTAGTCGCGGAAAAGAACGAAGGCAAAGAAGCCGATACCGGTAACTAAAAGCACAACCGGTGTGACCATGGCGGTAAAGCCCCAGCCTTTTCTTCTCATGAGGTTACCCCCGACGAAGAGCATCATCAAGATTGTAACAAGCCCTGTGGTAAAGGAGAACCATCCCATAAAGGCGCTGTACTGGTTTGCGTTCGCAAACTGTTGTTTCAACTGGTTTTTCCAGGTAACTTCTACCAAGTTAATAGAGATGCCGTAGGCGATAACCAAGGTTGCGATGCAAAGGATATACTTTGAGGAAAGCAAGTATTTGAAGCTGTCTGTCAAAGACATTTTCGGTTTCGATTTTTTCGCTTTTTTCTCTTCGGTAGGATCGTAGAAACGTGGGTCAGTCAAAACGTTTCGGTTGATCCACCAGTAGATAGCGACAACAGCCATACCGGCCACAAAGACCATTCCCATCAAGTAGTTAAGGGAGATCTGCCAGGCGCTTTCCGGAGGAAGCGACTCTTGCTGCTGGGAAACCCAGACGATCGCGGGGCCGGAGAAAAGAAGGGCCAAGTTCGCGCCCAAACCGAAAAGGCTGTAAAAACGCTTAGCTTCCGTAACTTTAGTAATATCGTTGGCAAAACCCCAGAAAAGAAGGGATAGAACCACAGAGCCCCAAAGTTCTGACAAGATGTAGAACAAGGACAAAGTCCAGTCGCGGTAGCACGAAATTAAACCGGATAGTCCCATGGGTAGGACGGACTGCAGCCAATCAGCGGAAGTTGTCGGGTGGAGCCATTCTCTATTCGGGTAGATAGCTAAGGGGAAAAGCCCGAAGAAGATAATAAACGGAAAAATTGTCGCGTAGAATAACTTTTCTTTTGAAAGGATGTTACTGAGTTTGGAGTAAACCAGCATAAAGATGACGGCCGCAGGAACTACGCCCCAGAACTTCAAGAAGGGGATCGTTTCGGCACCGGAAGAGGTTACGACGAGCGTATCCTTGGTGTCTCTTAAGATGGTATAGTTGAATGAAATGAAAAAGAACAAAAAGAACATAGGGAGTAGCTTCTTTAGCTCGAAGCCGTGGACCGGCCAGAAGAAAGAGCGCCACTTCCCAAATTCGGGTTGTTTTGCTTGGGTCATAATTACCTCTTGTTTATCTAAATTTGAACTTACCCGCATATGATATACTAAATATCAATAAGATGCAAGGAGAACTAAAGTGCTTTGGAAGGGGTGTTTCGGACGATTTAAATAAAAGAGTTTACGAAATTTGGAGGGGGGAGGTAGGGGATAAATGGACTGGAATGGACAGCCGCAGAATGGACAGCCGCAAAATGGACAACTACAGAGTGGACAAATGGACGGCTTACTTTTTAAATAATAATTTGGTTTAAGTGTGGAGTTTATCTTGGTCAGCGAAACTTATGCTTTTGTCCATTCCAGTCCATTTGTCCAACCTTACTTTTAAGCGGAGCCAATGGCTCCGCTTCCAATTTTAAACCGGCTGGGCTTGAGACATTACGATCTCTGTGTAAGAGTGCCAAAGATCTTCTTCGACTCTGCCATGCTTGATGGAAGACAAAAGATCTCTTTTAACGGATTTTAAATCTCTTCTGGGTGCGAGTTTTCTAACGATTTCTTTTGCGCCCGATTTTCTGGCAAGTCCCAAGAGTAAGTCGATGTCTTGTTTGGTAAGAGGAAGGTGATCTTTTTTCTTTCTGGAGCCTCTAGGAGCTCTGGGGCTTGGTTTTTGTTGTTTTGGATTGTCTACGTTAAGAATATAGTTGTTTAAAAGAGAAGCCAATTCTTCGGGGTTCTCATGCTTCATTTTTCTCATGGAAAAATGATGGATATATCCCCCTTTTGTGCCGGGAATATAACGGCAGATGTCATTTTCTTTTCTAGCGCCTACTTTTTTTGCCGCGCGCTCGATAAGCTGATCTAGTTGTTTGCCAGTCGCTTTGTTTTTTTCTGTGCTCATTGATAATCACCCTTTAGTCATTGTGGTATTCAAAAAAAGTTTCACTAACAACAATTGAGTCGTTGTGAATTTATTTCAACACTTTTTTGCATCAGAGTATGCAAAATCGGAAGATATAAGTTAATTGTCGTTAAATTTAAGAGAGTTTGAAATTAATTGCAAGACGATCTTTAAGTTTGCCTACAAATAAGAACAATCTTAGAATAGCCCGTTCCGGAGAATGATATGCCACTGCCTATTGCCAAACCAAAAAAGAATTCGATCAAGAAAATTATTGGGATCGCCGCCGGAAAAGGGGGCGTCGGAAAATCTTTCGTTGCCGCAAATTTAGCCCGTACATTGGCTCAAAAAGGTCTTTTAGTCGGCTTGTTAGATGCAGATTTTTACGGTCCCTCTTTGGATAAGATCTTCCCTTTATCGAAGCCCCCGGTTTTAGAAGGGGATGTTTTAATTCCCGCAAAAGCTGAAGGTATCTCTTTTTTATCTATTGCGCATTTTTCGGAACAAATGAATGTAAGAGCTCCGATCGCGGCAAAATGGGTACATCAGTTTATTAACAAAACAGCTTGGGGGAATTTAGATTATTTGATTCTTGATTTTCCCCCCGGTACGGGTGATATTCCTTTGGAGCTTGCGCAAAAGTGTCCTCTTGACGGAGTCATTTTAGTCACTACCCCGCAAGATTTAGCTTTACTGGATGTGGAAAAAGCCTGGGGTCTTTTTAAAAGTATGAGAGTTCCCGTTATTGGTATTATTGAAAACATGAGTTATTTTGCTGCCGGTAATGAGACGTTTTCTCTTTTCGGTACGGGCGGAGGGGAAAAGCTTTCTCAAAAAGTTCAATCTCCTTTGATAGGCAAGCTGCCGTTAGATCCCGAAATGGGGCGCCTTTCCGATATGGGAATTTCCTTTTGGCTTTCCGAGAGAGAAAAATTTACAATTTTTAAAGATGTTTTCTTAAATATTCTTAGTCATTTAGAGAGCTTTGTAAAAACAAAAGCAATTAAATCCATAACAACGGTTGGGATTTATGCTTTTCAAATCGAGTGGGAAGATGGAAAAATACAAGAGTTTGAACTTTCTAAATTAGAAGCTGTGTGTCCTTGCGCGGGATGTCAAAAAGATAAAACTCCTATTTTAAACCTTCAGGCAAAGGGAGTCACTTTAGTAGGGGATTACGCTTTAAAAGTCGATTTTAACGAAGGGTGTAAAAAAGGGATTTATCCCTTTGAGTATTTAATAAAAATTGGGGTTGAGAAATGAGATGGCTTTTAGGACTTTTAGTGTTAGCAGCCTGCCAAACGGGTCAATACGATCTAAAAAACTGGATGCAAGATGACGGCAAGATAAAAGTGCTTGCCACGGTGGGGATGATAGGCGATCTGGCTAAAGAGATCGGCGGGGATGAAGTGGATGTTATCGTCTTAATCAAAGGAGATTTAGATCCTCATACGTACCAGTTAGTTAAGGGGGATGACGAAAAGCTGTTCAGAGCGGATGTGATTTTCGCAAACGGACTTGGACTTGAGCATGGCCCCAATTTAAATGCCCATTTGTCTTCAAGCGATAAGACTTGTTTTTTAGGAAGTCGTCTTAAGGAAAAGTATCCGGACGATATTATTCGCGTTGACGGGCAAACAGATCCCCATATCTGGATGGATTTGTCCCTTTACGCCAAAGCGCTTCCGGTAATTACTGAAGCGCTTTCGAAAATACGTCCCGAAAAGAAGGCTCTATTTTTAGAACGGCAAGAAAAACTCTATAGTGAGCTTATGAAGGGACATGAAACGGTAAGATCCATCATGCAAAGGGTCCCATCAGAAAAGCGCTATCTTGTCACAAGCCACGATGCGTTTAACTATTTTGCTAAAGCGTATCTTGCCACGTCTGAAGAACTTCAAGAAAACGCATGGCAGAAGCGCTTTCAAGCGCCGGAGGGGCTTTCTCCCGACAGCCAGCTTTCTCAAAAAGACATCTCCGATATCGTAGAGCATGTAAAAAAATATCACATCGAAGTGATCTTCCCCGAGTCGAATGTCTCGCCCGATTCCTTGAAAAAAATCCGGGAGGCGGCAAGAGAAAAGGGACTTGAAATTACCTTGGGAAACCCCTATCTTTACGCTGACGCTATGGGGCCGAAAGGCTCACCCGGCGACACTTACCTTAAAATGGTAATTTCCAATGCGAAAACCATTGCCGAAGACTTAATGGGAGAGACGAGTGGGCAAAAATAACCAGGTTGTAGTTGAGCAGCTTACTGTGAACTATGACAAAACGCCCGTATTGTGGGATATTTCCTTCGAGGTGCCCCAAGGGCAGCTTGTGGCCATTATCGGACCTAATGGAGCGGGGAAAAGTACGCTTATTAAAGCCGTTTTGGGGTTGGTTGAGCCATTAAGTGGAAAAGTCACTTTTGACGGACAAAAGCTTTTAGACGTTCAAAAAAAAATTGCTTATATCCCTCAAAAAGAGACCATCGACTGGGACTTTCCGCTCACGGTGGAAGACTTAGTCCTTATGGGTCGATACGGTCGACTGGGAATTTTCAAGCGCCCCCGTGCGGCTGATAAAGAAGCCGCTTTAGCATCGCTCGAAAAAGTAGGGATGCTCCCTTTTAAAGACCGCCAGATTAACCAGCTTTCGGGCGGCCAAAAGCAACGGGTCTTTTTAGCCCGAGCGATTGCACAGGACGCCGATTACTATTTCCTGGACGAGCCTTTTTCCGGAATCGATCACACTTCCGAAAAAGTGATTATGGGTCTTTTAAAAGAGCTTGTGGCAAAAGGGAAGACGATCTTTGTGGTTCACCACGATCTGCCCGATATCGAAGCCCATTTTGACTGGGTTATTATGTTAAACTTACGACTTTCTGCTTCAGGCCCTGTAAAGGAGGTCTATAACGCAGACAACTTGGAGCTTACTTACGGAAGAAGTTATCATCTGCTGGATGATGTGATGAAGCTTTCCAAAAAAACAAAAGAGGGATATGGAGATACCGCTACTTGAGTATTTTTCCGACCCCGTTTTAAGAGCGCCTACCTTAGGCTCTATTTTAATGTGCCTTTCGGCCTCTTTGATAGGCGTTTTGGTCTATTTAAAAAAAGAGTCTTTAATCGGAGAGGCAATCTCCCACGCCGCATATCCCGGGGTAATCTTAGGGGGGCTATTTTTTGCTCTTTTTTACCACGGGACTTCCGAAAATCCGCTGTTTCCTCTGTTTGTGATGACAGGGGCTTTTTTAACCGGCTCAATAGGAATTGCTGTTCTTAATTTTTTAACTCAGAAGCTAAAAGTTAAATCTGACGCGGCGCTTTGTTTTGTTTTATCTTCTTTTTTTGGGGTGGGGGTCTTTTTAGCCTCTCAGATGCAATTTACCCATACGCTGCTCTATAAACAGGTGCAGGTCTATCTTTGGGGGCAAGCCGCCACCATGGTCCAAGCTCATATTTGGATCTATTTATCCCTTTTCTTGATTATCCTTTTGCCGATTGCGATTTTTTATAAAGAACTCAAAGCGATTTTGTTCGATCGAACATGGTCTTTGTCTTTTGGCTTGCCTGTTAAGGCGATAGATAGACTTTTAATGGTTTTAATTATCTTATCTCTCGTCACAGGCATTCGCTCGGTTGGTGTAGTTTTAATTACCGCGATGTTGATTCAACCGGCTGTAGCCGCAAGGCAGTTTACCGATAACTTAAGTCGTATGTTTATGCTGGCCGCGTTTTTCGGCGCGATTTCCGCATTTTTCGGAAATGTACTTGCCCTAGAGTTTTCTTACCGGCTCGATCTGTCGTTTCCCACAGGGCCGATGATTGTGATAGTGTCGTCAGTTTTGGCGCTTATGGCTTTACTTTTTGCTCCCAAAAGGGGGATTGTTCCCAGACGCTATCGACAAGTTAAATACCAATTGAGAGCTTTTGTAGAAAATACCTTAAAGACCATGTGGCGTCTTAAAGGTGAAAGTCCAATCCCTTTAAAAGAACTTGCCACTTATTACAGTCACTCTCCTAAAACGCTACGAGGGGTATTAGCGTATCTTTCTTATGCCGGATGGGCAAAAAAAGCGAGCTCAAATTCTTGGCAGCTGACAAGAGAGGGCGCTTTACGAGCACAAAAAATCATTCGCTTTCACCGTTTGTGGGAAGTGTATCTTGTTGAGTGGGTGGGATCCCCTGCTGAAAGAGTGCACAAGAGCGCGGAAGAAATTGAGCACGTAATTACAAAGGAGATGGAAGAGGAGCTTCAGGAGCTTTTAAACCATCCTAAGCTGGACCCCCACAAGCAACCGATTCCCCCCTCGGAGGAAGATATGTTATGAACCCTTATTTCGGACAAGACTTCTTTGGGTTTTTTAAGACCTTTTTTACTCGCTTGTTCACCGGCTTCGAGGGGAAGCTTATGACGGACGAGTTGCAGCTATTCGTTCTTTTGGGCATCTCTTTGGCTTGCGCCCTTTCAGGAACTTTTTTGGTGTTAAGAAAAATGAGTATGTTGGCCAATTCCTTATCCCATACGGTACTTTTAGGGATTGTGATAGCGTATGTGCTTATTGGGGGAAATCCCGATAGTTTATATAAAAATCCGTGGATTTTGATGGGAGCGGCCCTTTTTATGGGGTTTTTAACCGTCTTAATTACCTATTTTTTAACTCATGTAGTCAAGCTGCAAGAAGATGCTTCGATAGGAATGGTTTTTACGTCTTTGTTTGCTTTGGGAATCATTGCCGCGACAACAATGACAAGATCGGCCCACATTGGACAAGAGGCTGTAATGGGAAATGTCGACGCGCTTCATATTACCGATTTAAAGCTTGTGTTTTGGGTCCTTTTATTTAATGCGCTCACGATCGTTTTGTTTTATAAAGAGCTGGTTTTAGTTTCGTTTGATCCAACGCTTGCGAAAACGCTAGGGATCTCCGTCTCCTTTTTTTCCGCCCTTTTGATGGCGGAAGCGTCCTTTGCCATTATCGGCTCATTTCGCTCGACGGGTGTTTTAATGGTGCTTTCATTTTTAGTCATACCCCCTCTGATCGCTCGATTTTACTCTTATCGCTTAAAGCATCAGCTTTTTATTGCGCTTGGATTCGGAGCTTTAGCATCGGTTTTGGGCGTAGCCATAGCGAGACACTTGCTTTCTACTTCAGGTATTTTAGTCTCTACATCGGGCTTAATTGTTGTTTTGCTGATCTTGCTGTTTGTTCTCTCTTGGGCCTATAAAAGAATATTTGTTAAATCATGAAAAAAATTTCTATCTTAGGATCGACCGGGTCGATCGGAAAAAGCGCACTTGAAATTGTCGAGCATTTGGGCCCGGAGTATCAGATAGTCGCCCTTGCGGCTAAAAGTAACGTTGATTTGGTTGAGAGCCAAGCAAAAAAATTTCGCCCTGAACTCGTCGCTCTATTCGATGAAAAAGCAGCTAGGGAGTTAAAAAAAAGGCTTCCGAACTTACGGGTTGTCTCCGGAATGGAAGGGATTATCGAAGCTGCATGCCACACTCAGGCAGACACCGTTTTGTCAGCGATTGCCGGAACCCTGGGATTACAGCCGACTTTTTCGGCCATTCAGGCTAAAAAAACGATCTGTTTAGCGAACAAAGAAACGCTTGTATCCGGTGGCGATATTGTGATGAGGGCCGCAAAAGCTAACGGAGTCAAGATTTTGCCGGTAGACAGCGAACATAGCGCCCTTTTTCAGTGCCTTGTCGGAGAGAAAAACGAAGAAGTCCATCGGCTGATCTTAACGGCTTCGGGGGGAGCATTCCGTGATGAAAAGGGGGATTTATCTCAAAAGACGTTCGAAGAAGCTTTGAAGCATCCCACATGGTCTATGGGCCCCAAAGTAACGATCGACAGTTCCACGCTTATGAATAAGGGGCTTGAGATGATAGAGGCCCACTACCTTTTTGATATTCCTCCGGAAAGGATCGATGTGGTCGTTCACCCTCAAAGTGTTATTCATAGTTTAGTGGAGTTTAAAGACGGTTCGATGAAGGCTCAGCTGTCGGTGCCTGACATGAAGCTTCCGATCCAGTATGCCTTTACTTATCCGGAAAGACGGGGGGGAGTGCTAAAGCCATTTGATTTTATCCGGCATAGCCGGTTAGAATTCTTACAGGCAGACCGAAAACGGTTCAGGTGTTTAGATTTGGCGTTTGAAGCCATGAAAGTGGGGCAAGATATGCCCGGATATATGAACGCTGCGAACGAGGTATTGGTCGAAAGATTTTTAAATGGGGAGTTTACCTGGGGAAAAATTGCTGAAAAGCTTTCAGATCTCATGGAAAAACACATCCCGCAAAGAGTTCTTACTTTGGACGACGTTTTGGCCGTCGAAAAGCTTGCCAAGGAAGAGGCATTAACTATTTAGGATATTATGTTTAGTATAGGCGCATTGATTTTAGCCATTTTGGCCTTAAGTTTTTTAATTTTTATCCACGAGCTGGGGCACTATTTCATGGCTCGGCGGGTCGGAATGCGGGTAGAAGTGTTTTCTATCGGCTTCGGCCGTCCGGTCGTTTCGTGGATATGGGATGGGGTTAAGTGGCAGATCGGTTGGCTTCCTTTCGGCGGGTACGTCAAAATTGCGGGAACCGATACCGACAAAAATGTCGATCCATATCTCGTAAAAGACGGGTTTTTTGGAAAAGGGCCATGGGCCAGGATCAAGGTGGCCTTTATGGGTCCCTTAGTGAACTTGGTATTTGCCCTTTTTGCTTTTACCCTGATCTGGATGGGGGGTGGAAGAGAGAAAAATTTTGTCGAATATACCCATAAAATTGGTTGGGTCGACCCCAATTCAGAGCTTTTTAGAAAAGGCATTCGCCCCGGCGATGAGATTGCGGCCTATAACGGAGTGGAGTACGAGGGGATAAAGGATCACATCTACCAGCCTCTAGTTAGCCAGGATCTGACAGAAATCTCCGGCTTTCGGGTCAATTATGCCACCAAAGACAAAACTCCCTTTAATGTTAAAGTTAAGAGTTATCCCCATCCCAATTCATTAACGAAAGGGATTGTCACTTCCGGGATATTGGCGCCCGCCTCCTTCATTAGATACGACAAGCTTCCGGGGGGTAAAGAAAATCCGATTTCCGAGGGGCTTCCTTTGGCAAAAAGCGGTATTGAGTATGGCGACAGACTCGTTTGGGTGAATGGCCATCTGGTCTTTTCCGTTCAGGGGCTATCAGAGCTTATCAACGACAATAGAGTCTTACTAACCGTTCAAAGAGGGGATCAGACCCTTTTGGCCAGAGTTCCTGTTGTCGAGTCGCAAGAATTTAAATTGGATGATTTTAGAGATGAGCTTTCCGATTGGCAGTATGAATCGGATCTTAACGACGTCAAAATGCCGTCGCTTAAGATCTTACCGTACAATCTGACCAATGAAGGGGTGGTTGAAAATGCCCTAAGCTTAATCGACCCCGAAAAGACGGATGAAATTTATCCCGAAACCTCTTTTTCTTATCTTGAGGCGCCCCTTCAAGTTCGCGATAAAATCTTGGCGGTAAACGGCGAGCCGGTGAAGTACTCTTATGAGATTTTGAAAAAAATTCAAACGCCTAAGGCGCTTGTCATCGTGAAAAGGGATTCCGAAGCACCTATAACGCCGTCACAGGCCGATGCCGATATCCTTTTCGATGAGGGCTTAGAGCTTAAAGCATTGGATAAGATTGTCAAGTCTTTGGGCACAGCCAAGCCCGTTAAATCTTCCGGCGACTATGTTTTGTTAAACGAAATACCCCTTGTTAAAAGAAAGGATATCCAGCTGGAGCCGGAAAAAGAGGCGCTAGCCAAGACGGAGCTAAAAGAAAGAAAGCGTTTGGCCGAATCGATTGAAGATCCTGATGAAAGAGAGCAGGCGGTAATGGCACTTGAAAATCGTCAAAACGAATATGTCATCGGTCTTCCCGCCATCCAAGATCAAAAAGTGGTCTACAATCCCGGTCCCTTTAAGCAGTTTTCTTTGGTGCTTGGAGAAATCGGACAGACATTAGAAGCCCTTTTCACAGGAGCTTTAAACCCCAAATGGCTTTCGGGCCCCGTCGGGATCGTACGTGTGGTTCAGAATCAGGCAATGATGAGCATGATGGAAGTGCTTTTCTGGTTGGGAGCTATCAGCTTGAACTTGGGGGTTTTGAATCTGCTACCCATCCCGATGTTGGACGGAGGAACGATCTTGTTTAGCTTCTTTGAACTTTTAAGCGGCAAGAAAATCAAACCGAAGACCTTAGAGAAGATGATCCTTCCTTTCGCGGTCCTTTTGATCTTGTTCTTCATCTTCGTTACCTATCACGACGTCGCCAGAATTTTCGAGGGGATTTTTAAGTGATAATCTACCTCGGCTCCGAGCCAAAAGGATGGCTTGCAGCCGAGGTTTTACGCTTTTCTATTGAAAAGCATGTCAAAGAGCCGGTGGAGTTTAAGGAGATTCGGAATCTTCATCTTGAGACACCTTTAAAAGCAAAGCCGGGCTCCCCTTTTTATCGCTGGTTTGTTCCCCATTTTGAGAGTTATCAAGGAAAAGTGCTCTACTTAGATTCTTCGGTCGTGGTCTTGGGTGATATCAGCGATTTGATGACGCTGGATATGAAAGGGAAAGGGGCTTTAGCGCAGGCGATTACGCGCCCTTCCGATACCGGCGGATTTTATAGCGCCGCGCTTCTATTCGATTGTGAAAAGCTTGGCTCGTGGAATCCGGAAACTTGGGCTATAAAGCTGGCTCAAGACAAATCGCTTTACGAAAAGACGATGTGGGCCCTTCCCGGAGGGCTAACCCATGATGAAGTGGGCTCATTTCCCGAAAGTTTAATCAAGCGCGATGAGCCGGGCGAAAAGATGATTCATTTTGCCGATCCACTAAAAAAACCGTGGCAAAATCCGGAGCATCCCCATCGAGAGCTTTTTTTGAGTTTGCTTAAAGAGGCGGTGGAAGCTCAAAAGATTCCGCTCGAGCCCATTTTATTAGAGATTCAGATGGGGAATATCTACCCCAAGATCTTAGAAGACATGATGCAGGCCTAGTGGACATGTGGACCTAGTGGACAATGTGGACAATGTGGACAATGTGGACAATGTGGACAATGTGGACATATTCCGGTTCAAAAATTTATTTGTCTTGAAAAGCGAAGTTTACCCATTCGTCCACTAGGTCCACAGTGTCCACTAGGTCCACATTGTCCACAGTGTCCACTCCCAATTAATCTTTAACTCATGTACAACACACTCTATGGAGCCCACTCTTTTTCAAAACTTGATCGCGGTGGTAAAAGCGAATAAATCAAAGCTAATATTCGCATCGTTTTTACTCTTTTTAGCTAATATCTTGACGCTTTCAAACCCGATTCTCTTAAAGTTCGCGATCGAGACACCCGATAGAAATGTTTGGCTTTGGGCACTTTTACTCTTAATCATCGCTTTTGGATCAAGCTTGCTCAGATATCAAATGAGAGTCGAGTTTAGTTTGGTCAGTCGGAAAGTGGAAAAAGACGTTCGTTTGAAGATGTTTGAGCGGGTTCAAAACCAATCGCGGGAGTTTCACGATCGCCACAGCGTGGGGGAGTTAATCGAGCGACTTTCAAGCGATATGGGAGCATATCGTGATGTTATCGGACCGGGGCTTTTATTTCCCGTCTACTTCATTACAATGATTATCCCGGGATTGTGTGCTTTGATTTATATTTCTCCCGTTATGGGAGGTTTAACGGCCATTCCGATGCTTTTGATACCTCTTTTGAATCTATTGTTTCGAAAGAAAATCTACGATATCTCCCAAAAGGTGCAAGAAAAGCTGGCTCAGATGGGCAAGTTTGTTCAAGAAGCATTTTCCGGTATACGTATTGTCAAAAGCTACGTTGCCGAAAAGACTTTAAACCGACAGTTTGAAAAGGATTGTACCGATCTATTCTGGCTCAACTTTCGTTTGATGGCCCTTCAGGGGGCCTTTTTTCCCTTGCTTGTCGTCTCAATTAAAATTGTGACTGTAGCGCTTGTGATCTTAGCGGGGCTCTTGTTTTTATCCCCTGCCGACTTTGCCTCTTTTATGTGGATACAGTCGTATATCTTTTTCCCGCTCCTGATTTTGGGCTGGGTGATTCCGATTTGGCAGCATGGACGAGCCTCCTACGACAGACTCTATCAATTGTATCAAGAGCCAATTGCCGTGAAGGGAGGGGTTGAAAACCATAAAATCCCCGAAAAGCCGTCTATCGACATTACCCACCTAAATTTCGGCTATCCCGACCACCCCCTTTTATTTGAAGACTTAAACTTGGTCATCGAGGGGGGGAGCTTCACCGCGATCACGGGACCTGCGGGAAGCGGCAAAAGCACGCTCTTTAAACTGCTAAGCCGCGATTATGAAATTCCCCGAGGAATGATCGCAATCGGCGGAAGGGATATTCATGACTATCCTTTGGATGCGTTTTGGGAGGAAGTCGTCACTGTCGATCAAATCCCTTTCTTGTTTTCCAAGTCGATCAAGGAAAACTTGAAGTTTGCAAAAAAAACGGCAAGCGATGAAGAAGTGCAATTGGCCAATGAGCTTGCGGCTTTACATGAAGAAGTTTTGGACTTTGAAAAGGGGTACGATACTTTAATCGGGGAAAAGGGAGTGGGGCTTTCGGGGGGGCAAAAAAGTCGCCTAGCGATAGCCAGAGCTTTTTTAGTCGATAGATCGCTACTTCTTTTAGACGATATTTTTGCTGCGCTCGATGAGACCACCGCCCTTAAGATTTTTGAGACCGTTAAAGAGAATTATCGGGGTAAAACGGTTGTGATTACGACCTCTAAGCTAAAAATCTTAGAGCAGATGGATAAGGTCGTTGTACTTAAGCAGGGCAAAATCATTGATACGGATTTTTTAAAAGAGCTTAAGGAGATAGAGGATGGTCTCTAAACATAAGCTCGACTTTGGCTTGTTTAAACAGCTTATACGCTATATCTCCCCATGGAAAAAAGGGCTCTCGTTTTCTTTGATCTTAATTCTTTTAGCTCGTTCGATCGAAGCGTGGATCCCGTTAAGATTGGGCTCTTTGGCCCAAGAGATTTTAGCTTATGAAAAAGAGAGTTCCTACTTCATTCAAGAGGGGCTTTTTTTAGCAGGCCTTTTATGTCTTGATTATGTTTTAGATGCGCTTTCGGTTATTACAAAAAGTTGGATCGGCTCTAAGGGGCTTTTAGAGCTGAGGAAAGAAGTTTTTGCTCATATACAAAGACAGCCCTTTTTCTTTTTCGATAAAGAGCGGGTGGGGAAACTTTTAACCCGGGTGCTTCACGACGTCGATCAGATCAATCAGATGTTTTCCGAAAGCGTGCTCCCTTTGATCGGGAGCTTGGTTTTGTTTGTCTTGATTTTTGTGGGGATGTTCTGGCTGGATTATCGGATTGCGATCGTGATTTTGCTGATCCTTCCCTTTTTGATTTTGCTGACGAACTATTTCAGAACGATTCAGAGAAGGGGGTATGAAAAAATTCGGGACGAGATTCAGGAGATGAACGGCTTCGTCCAGGAGCATCTTCAGGGGGTGATTACGATTCGCCGCTTTGGGCTGCAAAAAGAAGAGGGGCGGATTTTTAGGGAAGTGAACAGCCGCCTTTCCGACGCGAATATGGCAACCACTAAAAACTTCGGTTTTTATATCTCTGCAAACGACTTTCTTCAGAGCTTAACTTATATATCCGCATTTATATTACTCTCATTTTCTACGCCTTTCGATGCGGGCGTTTTTTTTGCTTTTACGCTCTACATCGGCATGATCTTTCGCCCTCTTTTAGATTTGGCGGAGCGGTATAATATTTTACAAAGCGCGTTTGCCGCGGCAGGGCGAATTTTCGGTATTCTGAAGCTAGATCCCGAAGTGGAAAAAGGAAAGCTGCTTGATGAAATTCGAACGATTGAATTCAAAGACGTCTGGTTTTCTTATAACGACAAAGAATGGGCGCTTAAAGGGGTCAGCTTCAAGATCGACCCGGAAGAAAGAGTCGGTTTAATCGGAAAAACGGGTTCCGGAAAGACAACTATCACTGCTTTGATATTAAGGTTTTATACAGCTCAAAAAGGGCAGATTTTGATTAACGGGGAGCCGATCGAAACGTTTTCCCCGGCTTCCATCCGAAAGGCGTGTTCCGTGATCTTACAAGATCCCGTGATCTTTACCGGCACGATCGAAGAGAATGTCACCCTGTTCGACCCTTCTATCAGCTCAAGAGAGGCTCAAAAAGCGCTCGATTTTGTGGGCTTTCCGAAAAGAGCGTCGATTGGCGAGGGGAGCTTATCTTCCGGGGAAAAGCAGCTGTTATCTTTAGCCCGTGCAGCCGCCCATCCGGGGCGCTTTTTGATCATGGACGAGGCGACCGCCAATATCGATCCCCCGACCGAGAAAAAGATTGAAAAGGCGCTCGAAAAGCTCACCCGTGGAAGGGGCGCTCTCATCATCGCCCATCGCCCGTCCACCATCAACGACCTAAAGCGCGTCATCACCCTCTCCCACGGCGAAGTTATTTGATTTTAACGATTATTTGAGATAACTTGAGGGTATGAGCTTAAATTACAGCCAAGTTAAAAAAACCCTATCGCCCCACAAAAAGGAGCTCGCCCGTTTGGGGGCCAGACACCTTTTGCTATTTGGTTCCGCGGCTCAAGGAAAAGCGACTAAAAAAAGCGACGTCGACATTCTTGTCGATTTTGACCCTCAAAAGGGGATGTTTGTCTTTGCCGATCTTAAGTTCTATCTCCAAGATCTATTGAATAGCGATGTCGATCTTGTCAGTCGAAGAGCTCTTCATCCCGCTTTAAAAAAGAGTATTCTGGATGGGGCAAAAAAAATCTTCTAGAGACTGGGATTTTTTTTAAATAACAGGATAAGCGGACATACGCATCAGGCGAACTCCTAAAAAAATATGATCTATACATCGAATCTTTATGCGTTTAGGGGATATCTAAG
>JAGROB010000014.1 GCA_020440465.1 Chlamydiia bacterium | reverse complement strand
GCCTTTGCTTTCTTTGCGTTTAAATTGTTGAAATAAAATGATTTGTATCATCCTGATCATATTCAAAGATAGCGCTTTTTATTTTTCACCAACGTGCTTAAGATAAACGTATGAGAAAGTGGATCTATCCATTCTTGTTTTTGATGTTGGTGGCAGCGATTTTGGAGCGGAGTCTCAACGAAATTTACGTTGAAAGGCATCGCATGGAGCTTCAAAAACAAGATTTAATCGCCCAAAAAACAAGAGCGCTTGCCCGAAAAAAGAGCCTTGAGCTACAAATTATGAGCCAGTCGGACCCCAGATGGATCACTCTCACCTTGATCCGGGTAATGGGAGTGGTTCCGGAAGGACAAAAAAAGTTTTACTTTAAAGACGGATGACACTTTCTTTATATCTTTTAGCCTTAAGCATATTAACCTATTGGGGCGCCTGGATTTCGGCAAGTGAAACGGCGCTTTTCTCTTTACCCTCCCCCAAAGTAAAAGCCTTTCGCTCCGATAAAAATCCAACTAAACGACTGATAGCTAAGCTTTTATCGAAGTCAAGGGACTTGCTTGTCACCATATTCATGGTCAACACGTGCATTAATATCGTCCTTCAAAACGTTGCCTCAAGTATGTTTGGACCGCAGTCAGGTTGGGGGCTTAAAGTGGGGGTGCCACTTCTATTAACCCTTATCTTGGGGGAGATCGTCCCCAAATATTACGGGATGCAAAACAACGTTTCTTACTCTATGAAAGTCGCGTCCAAAGTCGATATCCTTCACAGATGGCTCAGACCGATCAGAACCTTTATTTTAAAGATCACCGTTCCCGTCTCCCGGGCGCTTTTTTTCTTTTTAAAGAAAGATGAAACCCTATCAAGAGATGAACTTGAGCATGTCGTTAAAACCTCTGAAGAAAAAGGGCTTCTTCAACCCGAAGAAAGGCAGCTTGTTACAGGCTACTTGGATCTTCAGGATATTGAAGTGAAAGAAATTATGCGTCCACGCCAAGAGATGATCACCTACGACATCTCTCAGCCTTTAACCAAGCTTCAACACCTTTTTGCCGATCAAAAAATTACCCGTCTTCCCGTAATCGATAAAAATCTAGACGCGCTTTTAGGGATCATCGATGCGTATACGTTCTTTATCCACTCCCCTAAAATCAAAGACGCGAAACAACTCGTTGCTATTCTTAAAAAACCCCATTTCATTCCGGAAACGACTCATGCCAAGCTGATTTTAAGAAAAATTCAAAGCGATGAAGATGAGCTTTTAATCGTTGTCGATGAATATGGCGCCATCACGGGACTTGTTACAAAAGAGGATCTTTTAGAAGTAGTTGTAGGGCAGATTGAGGACTTAAGAGATCCGGAAGCGGACTATGAAGCGTCTTCAGAGACTGAAATTATTGCCAACGGAAACATGGAACTTCTAGCTTTCAACCACCTTTTCGATGTGAACCTTCAAAGCGATAACAACATGGTCTCTTTGGGAGGGTGGCTTACGGAAAAAATGGGGTCCATCCCAAAAGCTGGTGAAGAGTATCAAGGAGAGGGATTTTTATTCAAAATTCTCTCCAGCACCGATACGCATATAGAAAAGATTTTTGTGAAGAGGCTTAAAAATGGATAGTCTTTTTTGGCTTGCTTTGAATGTCATATCCATTATCGTTCTGGCATTTTTCTCCATGGAGGAAATGGCGCTCGTCAGCTTGAACAAGATTCGGCTTCAGTACTTTTTAACCAAAGGCAACCGCCGTGCGAAGTGGCTCCACTACCTGCTTTCTCATCCTTCGCGACTATTCGGCACAACACTTATCGGCGTAAACGTTTCGATGATGCTGGGATCGGAATTCGCGCGGGAGTTTCACACAGCAATAGGAATCGATCCCGATCTTGCCCCCTTGTCTCAGGTATTTTTAGTAATTATCTTTGGAGAGCTAGCCCCGCAATTTGCCGCAAGACGTTTTTCAGAACATGTCGCTTTTATAGGGGCGCCAATACTTTACGTTTCCGCACGGGTCATGGCACCCTTTGTCTACATCTTGGGTGTGATTTCAAAATTGGCCAACCGTCTTCTGGGGGGAAAAGAGACTCACCACGACCTTTTCCTAACGCTTGAAGAGCTTCAAAAGGTCTTGGAAGAAAAAGAAGATGAAAGACCCTACGAGAAAAGCGAAGAGCTCGACAAAATCATCGCGAACATCTTCCGCTTAAGAACGCTCACCGCTAAAAACACAATGGTACCCATATCTTTAGCAAGAGCCGTTCCCTCCCACACCCGGGTAGATCAACTTAGAAGAACGCTAAAAAAAGCGGAGCCCTATATTGCTATCTACCACAAAGATCCCTCCCATATTGTAGGAATCGCGTTTATCAGAGATATTGTTAAAGCCGCCGGGAATAGACGGTTAAGAGACTTTGCGTCCTCACCGTGGTTTATCACTGAAAACACCCCTCTTAACACCATTTTAAATCAGTTTCGGACGAATAAACAAATGGTCGGCTGTGTCATCGATCAAAAAGGGCAGACGATTGGGGTTTTGAGCTTGGATAATATATTGGAATTTATCTTCGGAAGACCCTCTCCCGTGGCTTCTCCAGAACTATTGATCGAAGTGACTGTACCCGGAGACATGGAGATTGCGGCGTTTAACAAAGAGTATAATGTCAACATCCAAGAGACGGGTTGTCTTACCCTTGAAGATATTTTCCTGAAAAAATTCGAAGAACATCCGGAAGAGGGAGAAACCCTTGTCTTCCCCCCTTACGAGTTGATTGTAAAAGAGTGCTCTCTTATGGACATCAAAACGATTCAGGTTCGCACCCGCACCTAGCTCTTTTCTATGAACCTATCCGCAAATTCAAATTTGTTGCATACCTTGCCTTTTCAAGGCCCTTTCAGGTCTGACTTCTTGTCAAACTTTCTCAAGTTTGCCTTCGATGCCAGTCCCAAAAAATCCTCAAAAAACCAAAATATTCAACAAAATAGCAATTTACGGATAGGTTCATAAGATGGCTTTGATCAGGGCAACAGCCTTATCAACCTCATCAGGGGTGTTCATGCGGGAGAGGGAAAAGCGAAGCGATGACTTAGCTTCTTTATAGCTTAAGCCCATCGAAAGCAAGACGCGAGATGGCTCGAGCGCGCCGGAGGTGCAGGCGGAGCCAAGACTTGCCGAAAGCCCCTTCTGATCCAGCCGCATCAAAAACCCCTCTCCGTCGATATCTTTGAATAAAATATTCGAGGTGTTTGAAACTCTTGGCAAGTGGCTCCCGTTGATTTGGATATTCGGCAAGGCCGCTTTTAGTTTGGTCTCGAAACGGTCTCTTAATTGCCGCAAATAGGGAGCCGGGTCGGAGGGGATCAGCTCAATTGCTTTGGCAAACCCGGCGATCCCAGCCATATTTTCTGTGCCGCCTCTTAACCCGTACTCTTGCGCTCCCCCGATAATCTGGGGAGAAAGTTTAAACGGCGGCTTAACGGCAATCACCCCCACACCCGCCGGAGCATGAATCTTATGCCCCGAAAACCCGAAAGCTGAAACCCCTTCAGGCCAAACAAACTTTTCTTTTCCTAAAAGCGCCACGCCGTCAACGATAAATGGAATACCTTTGGCGGAAGCGACTTTTCCCAACGCTTCAAGATTCTGCATCACGCCCGATTCGTTATTGGCCGCCATTAAGACGATCAGATCAACATCATTCGGGATGTCGCCGTCAAAACACACAGTTTCAGGCCGTTTTTTTAAAGCGTTATAAACACAAGAGTGCTCACGATCGGAGCTTAAAATTTTTTTCGGTTTTTTTTGACAGGCAGAAAAGATAAGCTGATTCATCGCCTCTGTCCCCGAAGAAACAAAGATGACATCCTGGGGACGAACCTGCAAATAATCGGCCACCGTTTTCCGGTAGCGGTTTAGCCGCCCCCTTGCCGCCTGCCCCTCTTTATGCGGGCTAGATGGATTTGAGACGCCGTAAGAAAGCTCTTCTAAAATCGCTTCTTTAACTGCTGGTTCTAAAGGGGTTGAAGCGTTGTTGTCAAAGTAAATATTAGATTTCATGGGCCTTTATGATAATCGCTGTAATGTTGTCATGCCCGCCCCGTTCGTTAGCAAGCTTCACAAACGCTTGGGCCATTTCCTGTGGCGATTTGTCCTGTGTCAAAATTGATATCATCTCTTCCGGTTTAATTAAATCGGAAAGACCGTCCGTGCAAAGCAGATACGTATCTTCGGGGTGAAGATCTTCTATCACCACTTCCGGCTCAACGCTTGGCTCAGTCCCGATCGCTTTCGTGATGATATTCTTGTAAGCGAATTCAGACGAAATGTGTTCAGAAAGCTGCCCCAATTCCACTAGTTCGGAAAAAAGGGAGTGATCTTTGGTCATTTGCTCCAAATGGCCGTCTCTTACCCGGTAAATCCGGCTGTCTCCTACATGGGCAATGATTGCGCCCCCTTCTTGAAACAAAATCGCACACAGGGTCGTCCCCATCCCCCTTAAATCGGGAGCGCTTTTTCCCAGAGTATGAACAATCGTATTCACCCGGATCATCGCCTGCTTAATCTCTTTAGCAAGCTCCGGAAGACTTTTAGGTTTTAAGCTTTTAAAGCATTTTCGAACAAGTCTTAAAAGGTGGCTTACCGCTTCTCTTGCGGCCACTTCCCCCGCCTGATGCCCCCCCATTCCGTCAGCCAACGTATAGAAGTTGCAAGCTTCGATCTCTCCCCAGGCGTCTTCATTGTTTTCTCGGATAAGACCCTTATCGGAAAGGCCGCCGGATATGAATGTATATGGCATAAGTTGTTTTTTCATAAGAGTTTACATCATAATAACTTAATTTTCAAGGCTGGATTATATGGCCTAAAAACAAAAGTTGGCCGGTTGAGTTATCCAAAACGAAAAACATAAACGGATGGTCGACAAAAAATTCTTTAACTTCCTCGTCCGCAAGATCGGTTTGAAAAGAGGGTCTCGTCGAAACAAATTTTTTAGAGTGGGTTCCCCTCTCATCAATAGAAAAAAAAGTTTTTTGAAAAATACGCCCGACAAAGGCTGTGTCCTCGGTCATTTCAGAAAAATCGGCATCCTCTTGAAAGGGAAGTGAAAGCCCCATCTCTTCTAAATACTTTTCAGCTCGTAGCACTTCAATCACACGAAACCGGGGGATTTTTACTTTTACTCTTTTGCGAACGGCATTTTTTCTCCAGTCCTCAAACCCGGTAATCGACAGGTTTTTTTCCAGATTCTTGAGCCCCTCTACCTTTTTGGGGAGTACCATCCAAAAACCGAGACGCGTCTTTTGCCCCTCCGGCTGAGCATAAGGAATCTCTAAGACCTTTAAATCCTCTGTCTCATAAAAGGGAAAAACCCCCTCTTTTTGCATCATCGGCACTTTTCTTTGACGGATGTTATCGGTAAAGAAGTTTTCAGTTTTTGTTAAACGGGGGGAAAAAGGCTCTTCCCAACTGGCGTTCAGGGTCATTGTGGCGACTAAAAGCATTTTTAGCCCCCGTGGCATATCGGATACGCCCATGAAAAACGGAATCGTTTTATTTGTCTCTTTGGCGACCCATTTATTGATTTCATTTCTTGTCGTGTCGACTCTTAAGACAAAGTCTCCCTGGAAAAAGTGGTTTTCGTAATACTGCTCCGCGCGGCTTATAAACTCTTGCTTAAGAGGTAAGTTTTTCTCCACCCACATTGCCGTAGCATTCCCCAACGCATCGTCCGTGGCAAAGTCGGCATTAAAACGCTTAAACGTTTCCCCTAAAAAGTTGGGAGTTAAGGGATAAAAGAGGATATCGGCAATCTGCTTTTCCGTCTTTTCCTTGCTTCCCAAGTACGCCACTGCCATCGAAGCTGAAATTCCATAGGGGGAAAAGGCAAAGTTGTTTCTCTCTTTAGCTCTTGCCATGTACGTAAAATAGGCAAGCCCAAAGCCGTTATTACTTCGAACCACTTGGTAAACGGGAACTCTGGGAAGCGCCTGAAGGGAGGTTATGGTTAAACAACATAAAAAAAGGAATTTTCTCATCCCTCTCCCCTTATAAAAATCAAGCATACGCTAACAGTGTTGAAAATACTATGTAGAGCCATGGGGGCTTTCAAAGATCCGGTACGAAACATTAGCCAACCCAAAACAAGAGAGAGTAAAAAAAGAGACGAGACAATCGTAATATTAGAAATCCCTTGCCCGGGGGCGTAGTGAAAAAAAGCGAATATAAAAGAAGTCAGTCCAATCGAAAAAGCGGGACTGAGTTTACTCCGAAGCCAGTTTTGCAAAAACCCGCGAAACAAAAGCTCTTCCATCATCGGAACAATCAAAATGACGTAAAGAATTAAAATCCAAAAGGATAATGTCCCTTTGGGAGCATCTTTGAGGGCTAAAACCGCAATTTGCTCTTGGCGGGGTTCTCCCGTCGCCCACTCAACACCGGTCTCGACTAAAGAAGACCAAAGGATAACCAAGGGAAAAGCGATCACCCAGGCCTTAAGACCCGCCAAGACCCCGGGAGAGGCAAAATAGAGTCTAAGTTTTTTTCTCAGAAGAAGTGCATAAGCCAAAAGAAGGAATGAGAAGACTAATAACGCCGTGATCTCCCTGGGAAAGGGAGAGAGTTTTTGAACATAGACAAGAAGTAAGCTGTAGGAAAGAAAAAAAACCAAAAAAGCCCCCAAGACTTCTGTAATAGAAAATGGGGGGGGCAATCCCTTTGCTTTGGGAAACCAGGCGTCTAAAATATTCATCATTGGGAATTTAACCGTTTAATAAGCTCTTGTCAACCTGGGAGAAGACGGAAGCAGGTTTGTTGGCTACGGATAACAGAAAGCGGGACTTGTAAAGGTAAACTTGGAAGTGGTATGTTCCGGATCATGAGTGATCTATCCCGCATTGCCGGCGTCATCTATCCCGATGTGCTTCAGACGGACAATTTAACTAGTGTCATGCTCGACATGATGCGTACGGGCATCGATGGAGAAAAATCGGTTCATACGTCTAAAAATTCGCAGATTGGAGTTATCGGATCAGAAGTTGCCTTTAACGAAAAAAGAGATTGCTTTTGTGTGCTGGACGGCCTGATCGAAAACTTACCCGACTTAAGACGAGAGCTCAAAGCTGCCGGCATTTCGCAAACGCTTCATGGTCCTGCAGATGTTATTTTAGCCGCCTACCACCTTTGGCATGAGCGATTCTTGGAAAAAATTGACGGTGCCTTTGCTCTTGCGATCGTGAACACAAAAAAACATGAGCTTATTTTAGCCCGAGACCGCATCGGAAAAAAGCCTCTCTATTGGTATCAGGACAAAAGCCACTTAATTTTCGGGAGCGAGCTAAAAGCTTTGTTAGCCACCGGTATCGTCCCCCAAACCGCCTGTTCTGACGCTTTGGCAATGTATCTTTATTTCGGCTTTATTCCCCAAGATTTGTCACCGATCGAAAAAGTTAACAAACTTTTGCCCTCTCACTACCTTATCTATCGCGCTGACAAAGGAAAGTCGGTAAAGCCTTACTGGTCTTATAGCGCTTGTTTCAAGGAGCCTTCAAAAGAAAGTCCCAAAGAAATTTTATCCCACTTGTCCCACCTGCTTGAAACTTCCACTCAAAACCTTATCCCCCCCGGAGAAGACCCCGTGGGTTGTTTTGTCACCGGGGGGTTAGGCTCCGCGACTGTCGCCTGGGAAGTCACTCGCAAGACAAAGCCGGGACGAACCAGGGGATTTTCCGTCGCTTTTGAAAGCGAGACAGAAATTGATATGGAAGTCGCCCAAAAAATTACTCAGCGCTTGGACATCAAGGATACAAGCATATTAGTCACTGCCAAAAGCTTGATTGAAAATCTGGTTTCTATCGTATGGAACATGGGGGAGCCGCTTGCCGATCCGAATATGGTGGCGACCTGGTGCCTATCTAAACTTGCCGCCCAAAGCACCAAAACCATTTTTTCAGGCATGGGAAGCGATGAGTTTTTAGCAGGCCACAACCGTTATACCAATGTCGAGCAAGATGTTCCTTATATAAGCCGTTTAAACTTAATACCGACTCCTATTATACGCCATATCATTGTACCGATTCTGGAACGAGTTTATCCTAAAGCTGCCTTCAATGTCTTAAGGGTGGCTAAAACAAACCCCTGGCAATTTGAGTATATGAGGCATAACGCCCTTTTTAACGAAGGGGATTTAAGAGAAGCTGCCCCCCGACTTGCCCCTTATTACGATCCCGATGTCTTTTTACACAAATTTCATAACCTCCCGCGTATAACCTCGAGCGTCTCCTCTTACCTTTATATCGATGTAAAAACACGTCTTCCCGATCACTACATGCTCCAGTATGAAAGGATCACAAAAGCCAACGGCCTTTCCTGGAGAACTCCCTTCTTAAACCAAGAAATCGTTGAATATACCGCCTCGCTCCCGGAACCCGATGTGCTATCCCAAGATGAGACAGCCTCTTACTTAAAGCCCTTAATTGAGCCCGTCTTTTCGGAAGCGATTGTTAAAAGGCCAAAGAAATCTCGACCTAACTTCTTAAAAACGTGGGCGGAGCAACCTGAAATGAGCGCGATCTTCCGCTACTTGGAAAACGGGACCTTGGTACAAACAGGAATCATCTCTCAAGAGTGGATTAAAAAAGAGTTAGATGCCCACGGAAAAGTGAACAAAAACTTTAGAAATCTCTTCAGCATCTTAGTGCTGGAGGTATGGTTTCATCTATTTATCAACCACCCGATTCGCCCAAAGCCCCCCACCACTGATTTAAGCGAGCTATTGTCGGAGACATGACCCTTAAAGTTATCTCGTCACAGGAAAGATCTAAGCCCCTCAAGGCCGAAACGTCCAGCCGTATACAAGCCAAAGCGAAGTATGAAAGGCTTTGGCTTCAACGGAGCAAGCGTTTAGCAAAGGAGCTATTGCAAGAAGAAAAGCTGATCGACTTGCTTCAACCGATCCGGGGAAAAAAAGCTTTGGATCTGGGCTGTGGAGCGGGCGAAGTGGCCAAGTTTTTGGCTAAAAACGGGATGCAAGTCGACGCGGTCGATGTGGCGACAGGCCCGCTGAAAGAGCTTCAAGGGGTGGGAAATCTTCACACGATAGAAGGATTTGTCCCTTACGCCCCTTTAGAAGAAGGGGTCTATGATTTAGTGGTCGCGGCGAATCTGATTGCAGAGGTTCCAAAAGAGCTAAGACGGCTTGCCATGTCTCAAATAGCCGGCTTGGTTAAGACAGAGGGAATTGTTGTGATAAGCACGCCTTTAGATGTGAATTCCGAAGATGTTTTGGAGCTTTTCTTAGGGCTAGTCATGACAGAGTTGGAAATTGAAAGCGTTGTGGTTTCCCACTTTTGGCTGAATCAGAAAGTCCCCTTTTTGAAAACCCATCGAGGATTTCAGACATGGCTCGAAAAGGTATCGGAATTCTTAAGCCCTGAAGATGGGGTGACGGACGTCATCGTCAAAGGCACTCTCAGAAACTGTCTATAAGTTTAAATAAAAAAAGAATGCCGGAGAGGGCTTGAGGCAAGAAAGCGACCTCTTAAGGCTGCTATATTCCTATCCTGACCTGGTTCGAAGACTTCCCTTCCCCAAGTTCCCCGGCTTCAACAATTATAAAGTAATTCGTAGAACAAATCTACCCAAAAGTGATAGGGTGGGCCTATGAGTACAAATCTTTCAGCTGAATGGGGCCGCTCAGCCAGGCCCTCTTGGGTTTCTATCGCGGGTTGTGGAGCTATTCTTTTCTTTACCCCGCCCATGGTTTTTTATTTTTACATGGCCGCATTTCACTTTCAGGGAAGCTTAATCGAGCCCCTTTATCATGTGGCAAATTGGGGCAGCTTGCTCCCCCCGTTTAGCTGGCAAAGTTTAGGGATTTTAGCCGGTTGGATCGCTTTTCAGATCGCCCTTTATAAGCTCCCAAACGGCCTGAAAGGGTTCGGCTACCGGGGCGGGATTCTCAAAGGCGCTGTAACCCCTGCCGGAAATGAGCTGGATTACCGTATCAACGGCCTTCAAGCTTGGGCCATTTCCGTTTTGGCCTTTGTTTTGGGATCTTGGGGTTTGGGATTATTTTCAGCAGATGTGATCTTTAACCACTGGGGGCCGATACTCTGGGGAGCGAACGCCATCGGATTTGTGCTTGCGATTTTTGCCTATGTGAAAGCGTATGCCTTCCCCTCCCACCCGGAAGATCGAAAGTTCAGCGGGAGTAAGCTTTACGATTTTTTCATGGGAATTGAGCTTAATCCCCGTGTTGGAGATCTCGATTTAAAATTATTTTTTAACGGAAGACCCGGAATAATAGGCTGGACGCTTATCAATTTATCCTTTGCCGGCGCCCAATGGGCAAAATACGGCATGGTGACCAACTCCATGATTTTAGTGAACGTGCTTCAGGGGCTTTATGTCGTCTACTTTTTCTGGAAAGAAGCGTGGTATTTAAAAACGATCGACATCCACCACGATCACTTCGGCTGGATGCTTGCGTGGGGGGATGCGGTTTGGCTTCCTTATATGTACACGCTTCAGGGACTTTATTTAGTCTTTAACCCGGTTCAGCTTTCAAACGAATACGCGATATTTGTTCTGTGGTTGGGACTGGTTGGTTTTTATCTATTTTTAGACGCCAACAACCAAAAAGATCGCTTCAAACAGCTGGGCGACAAGGCTGTTATTTGGGGAAAAGCCCCCAAATATTTGACGTGTAGCTACACGACTAAAGACCATTCAAAAAGAGAGAGTCGACTTTTGCTCTCCGGCTGGTGGGGCGTAAGTCGCCATATGAATTATACGGGCGATCTGATTTTGTCGCTTTGCTACAGCTTAGCGTGCGGATTTGAGGGTTTATTCCCCTACTTCTACTTCGTCTTCCTTTTTATTTTGCTGGTTCACCGCTGTTTAAGGGACGAAGAACGCTGCCAGGCAAAATATGGTTCTGCCTGGACAGAGTACACCAGGAAAGTCAAGTACCGACTGATTCCGGGTGTGTGGTGAATTTAAGCGGCTTCTTTGATTTCGGCCTCTAAAAGCTCCGAGCCTAAGGTAATATGAAAATCATGCCCATGAAGCTTTGGCTTTAATCCGTATTGCTTTCGAAGACGTTGAAGCGCCGGCGCATCTGCGGCAAGAACCCAGAGACGCATAAGTCCTGTAGGGGTTTTTCGATCGATGTATCGAAGCTCTTTGACTTCAAAGATAAACCACTCCCCCGCTTCATTAAGATTCCAGATTTCTTTTGAAATCATTTCATCTTCGTAAATCACGCTGATATGGGCTCCCATCTTTTTCCCACCGGTCTCTACCGCGCTAAAAGGGTGGGATAAGGGCAACTGAGAGACGATATCGTCAATGTAGCGGTCGTTCACATCGAGGTATACAAAGCCGTTGGACTTTAGCTTAAGCTGGGCGACACTATTAACTTTGGCGGCAGTTTGTAAAATGTTAGAGTGATTGACTTGGACAAAGTCGCCCGATTTGGCCATAGGCTCCGTTTCCGAAGAGGAAAAGTTCAGGGGGGATAAAGCGGTTTTTGACTCCCACCCTTCTGGGGCTGTCGGGAGCTGTTTACCTAAGGTGATGTGGTAGTCGTGACCCTGAAGTAAAGGGTTAAGGCCATATTTTAATCTTAAATTTTCAAGTTCCGGCGCCGTGACTCCGATCACCCACAGCTTTTTCAACCCATCGCGGGTATTCATAACAAAGCTTCTAATATCGGTGAGTTGGAAGGGATAATTTTTGTGATTTTCTTCTAACTGGACATTCTCTTTTTCATAGAAGACGCTGATATGAGCGCCCATGGAACGGCCTGCGGTCGGAAGCGTTTGAAGCCGTCCTTCCATGATGATTTTAGGTGCAACTTTATTGATGAAATCATTGGAAACATCAACATAGACGTAGCCGTCTTCTTTTTGATTGATCTCTCCCTTGCAAGGCAGATCGAAAGCAACTTGTAAAGCGTCTGGCTGAAATTCAATGTGATAGTCATCTTTGGCAACAAGGCTAAAGACAAGCGCCAAAGATAAAATGAAAAAATTTCTAATAGAAACCATAGGAGCAACTCCATCGCTTAAGGGGTTGCCCATGGCATCATATATTAATAAATGATTAATAATCAAGTGTTTTAGATATTTTAAAACTATACTTGAAGTCAAAATGTAAATCATTTACAATAAGATTAGAAACGAAATCGACACCGCAAATGACCGACAAATCACCGGAAATTCGAAAGCTCGCACGAGAAAAAAAGATTATTTTTACAAAGCATGCGCTTGAAAGAATCCATCAATATGATTTGACGACCATGCAAGTAAGAGAAATGCTAAAACAGGGTTCGGTTAACAAAGCAAAAGGGGATGAAAAGGGATATCGTGTGGAAGGAAAAGCCCCTGCCTCTGATAACACCGGATATATCCATTTGTCGGCCCATGTTGCTATTATTGATAAATTACTTGTGATAACCGTTATCAAACCCAATTAAAAAGTATGAGTAAAAAACCCAAAAAATATCTTAAAGAGTATCACTCCAAAGAGTTGGGCATAAATGTGATTATACAAAATGTTCCCGTAATTGATATTGAGGGACATGAAGTCTATGATATTGACTTTGATAAAGTCGGAGAGATCTTTTTTGCTCACTTAATTTTAAAGCCGCATGCTCTTACAGGGGCAGAAGTGCGGTTTATGCGTCTTTTTATGGGACTGACCATTGAAGCGCTTGCCAATTGCTTGCACGTAACTCACCCCACGGTGATTAGCTGGGAAAAGTGTGGTGAAGATCCCACAAAAATGACAGATACTACCGAAGCTATGCTCCGAATTTATGCCGCAAGACACGGAGCTAAAGATTATGAGCTGATTCAACAAATCTTAGAGAAGTTTTTTATTGGCCCGAAAAAAGATACCACTTTAAAAAAATCACAAGCAATTATAGAGCTTTCACCTTACGGCATAAAAGACCTTCCGAAAGTTAAATTCACCTCCCTGCCCCGTTAAAATTTCAAATCTTTAAGACAGGCGCCTGTGGGGCAGGAGCGAAGAACTGGGCAGCGTTTATTAAAGGATTTGCCGTAAGGGCATGATCCCTGAATATGCGTGTCAGACGTTCTTAAGGGGGCATATTTGGAACCGGAAGAAGGGCCAAAAAATGAGTAAGTGGCAAGCCCCAAATAGGCTGCATAATGAAGCGGGAAAGAATCCATCGCCACCACCAGATCATGCTTAAGCATAACCCCCTTTAACTGATCTAAAGAAAGCTTCGGCAATACCTGAGCTTTATCAAGCCGGCTTGCGAGAGCTTCTGCCTGCACTCTTTCCGACTCATCTCCCCATAAAACCGAAAACTCTTTGTCTTTATAAGTCTTAAGAAATTGAACCAGCTGCTCAGTCGTTAATTTTTTGTTCTCCCAAGCACTTCCGGGACAGACTAAAATCTTTTCGACCAACTTTTTGGGGATCACGGCCGTAAAACTCCCCTTAAACCCGATTGCTTTTTCCAAAAGCTCTAAATAATCTTCTCGGATGTTTTGCCCCGGGCTGGGGGTATAGCGCTCGTTCGTAAATAAAAGATTCACCTTTTCAGGGACAGCTTGTTTAGAAAACCCCACTTTTCGGGGAGCTTGGACAAAAGGCAAAACCAAAGATGACTTGATATTCCCCTGTAAGTCGATGACGATATCATATTTTTCTTGAGAAAGCCTTTGGATGAAAGTGCTTATCTCTGAGAAGTATTTGAAAGGGTTTTTTCGCCACTTTTTCGTCTCCGCGACATAAACTTTTGACGCGATATCTTCCACCAGCGGGGCAAACGGCTTTTCGATCACCCAATGGATCTCCGTATGCGGCACTTGTTTTACCGCGTCCATGGCATGTACCACGTCACCTAAAGCCGAGAGTTTAACGATTAAGAGCTTCATAAAACTCCTTCGGCAACGGGGCCTTTACATCTATTTTTTGGCTGGTAAGCGGATGGGTGAACTCCAAGCGGCTTGCGTGAAGAAGTACTCTGTTCCAAGAAGCGAATTTACTTCCATACTTTACATCCCCTACAATCGGCATGCCGTGGTGGCTTAAATGAATTCTAATCTGATGTGTCCTCCCTGTTTCCGGATAACACTCAACCAGATGATATTTGAGCCCGCTTTGTTTAAGTTTAAAGCTTGTTACAGCTTTTTTACCCTGAATCGGATCAGTTATCACCCCGGACGACTCCTTTGGAGTTTTCTCCACCACGGCGATATAGGTCTTTTGAATGGCTCGCTGCCGAAACAGCTCTTCAAGGTCTGATAATATGCTTTGATTTTTCGCCAGGAGCAAGCATCCCGATGTCTCTTTATCCAGTCGGTGTGCAAGATGCCAGCCCAATAACCCCTTGTCCGCGTTGCAAACGACAAACGGAGGTTTATCAACAATCGCTAAATTTTCATCCTGAAAAAGATAGGTAAACGGCTTCGACAAAGAAAGCTTGCACTGAACTACATCCCCCGGTTTAACTTGGTAGGAGTGAAACCTCTCGATTTTTCCGTTGACGGTGCACTGATTCTCTTCTATCGCTTTCTTAATGGCCTTAAGCGAGCTTTCCGGATGTATAAACTCCTGAATATAGTGGGAAAGCCGCATCAAATGACCGCCCTAAAATTGTGCCAAAAACTTCAAATTGTTTTCGGTAAAGAGTCGAATATCTTTAATCCCATGCTTGATCATGACCAGTCTTTCTAATCCCATCCCCCAGGCATAGCCGGAATAAACTTCGGGGTCGATGCCGCCCGCAAGTAATACATTGGGATGAACCATACCGGCGCCAAGCACTTCCAGCCACCCGGTGTTCTTACAAACTCCGCAACCGGAACCGTTACATATAATACAACGAATATCGACTTCTAAGCCGGGCTCGACAAAGGGAAAATAACTGGGGCGAAAACGCGTTTCCACTTTCTTGTGAAACAGCTTTAAGAAAAATTCATCCAATGTTGACATGAGATCCTTAAAAGTAACCCCTTTGTCAATATAAAGACCCTCTACTTGCTGAAAGAAGACATGCGATCTTGCAGTTATCGTCTCGTTTCTAAACGCTCTTCCGGGAAAAGCGACCCGAATAGGCAGCTTTTCGCTTTCCATAATTCGGACTTGCATATTGGATGTATGCGTTCTTAAAAGACGATCTTTCTTAAGATAAAACGTGTCTTGCATATCTCTTGCGGGATGATCGGGGGGGAAATTTAACGACTCGAAATTATACCAGTCGTTATCGACATCAGGTCCATACTGAACGGAAAACCCCATGCTGACAAGTACATCTAAAATTTCATCCATAGAAGCAGTCAGGATATGTTTGGATCCTAAAAAGCGGCGTCTTCCCGGCTCGGTAATATCGACTTTTTCCGATTGGATCGCTTTAAATTCCTCTTGAGCGACCAGCTTTCCCGCCAAATCTTCAAGGGTATTCGAAATCTCTACTTTTAAATCATTAACCGCCTGCCCAAATACGGGACGCTCTTCAGGGGAAAGATCTTTTAAGTGCTTCATTAGCCCCTGAACGGGACCTTTTTTTCCTAAATACTTTACTTTTAAATCTTCCAGTTCTTTAGTCGATTGAATGGCTTTAAGCTCTTCTTGGAAGGAGGTTAAGAGCGTCTGAATGGAGTCGTTCATCATTTTCCTATAAAAAAAGGCACAATAGTTTCTTATTGAAAGAATCTATTGTGCCAAACAGCGTTTGTTTATGCAAGGGCTGCTTTCGCGAATCCCACAACGGCTTTAAAGCCATCAGGGTCACGAATGGCCATATCGGCCAACATTTTTCTGTTGAGTCCGCACTTCGCTTTCAAAAGACCATGGATCAGCTTAGAATAGGAAATTCCATGAGCTTTAGCGGCGGCTGAAATTCTTACGATCCACAAGCTTTTGAATTCTCTTTTCTTTAGCTTACGGTGCTTATAATTATTAGCCAGCGCTCTTAAGACAGCGTCATTGGTCATACGAAGGTGATTTTTTCTATCACCCCAGAAACCTTTTGCTATCTTAAGCATTCTTTTTTTGCGACGGTGGGAAGCTACAGCGTTTGTTACTCTAACCATAGTTTCTCTCCTTTACTTTACGCCCATCAGACGCTTGAAAGTGGCAGCTTTGCCGGAATCTTGTAGGATATCCGCTTGTCCAAGCTGACGTTTTCTTTTATGCGACTTATGCGTCAATTTATGACGCTTACCGGGATGGCGAAATTTAAGTTTGCCGGTAGCGGTGATTTTAAACTTTTTGACCACCGCTTTTTTTGTTTTTAATTTGTACTTCTTTGTCACTAGTATCTCCTAATCGTACTTGCTTACTTACGACCCTTTTTTGCCGCAGCGGGCGAAATCACCACGTTCATCATCCGTCCGAACATTTTTGGCGGAGCTTCTCTTTGGGCGATATCGGAAAGCTCTTGGCAGATCTGGTTGATCACCTTCTCCCCGAACTCGGGGTGAGCCATTTCTCTTCCACGGAACTGACAAGTAATTTTTACCTTGTTTCCGCCCTCGATAAACTCTCTTGCGTGTCGTATTTTCGTATTTAGGTCATGTTGCCCGATGTTGGGCTTTACCTTGACCTCTTTAACCTTTACTTGGTGTTGTGCTTTTTTACTCTCTTTTTCCTTTTTGGTCTGATCGTATCGATACTTACCGTAGTCTATTACCTTACATACGGGGGGATTCGAATTGGGAACGATCTCAACCAGGTCCAAATTGGCACTTTCTGCCATTCGCATCGCTTCCTGAAGAGGCACAACACCTACCTGCTCTCCATTCTGGCCAATCACTCGGACACGGGGTGCCCGGATTTCTCTATTAACTCTCAAGTTTCTTTTTCAACTCCGATTCAACTAAATTTATCGAGCCGCACTCTATCAACTTTAATAACAGCTGATCCCAGCGGGGGAAAAGCTGCAACATAACCCCCGACGACGCCTCCGAAGAGAGGAAACTGATTCTTGGGCCTAAAATCCGTCTTTCGAGCGGATCAAGCCAAAAGAATTGAAGAAAGGGTCCCGAAGATGCCTCATCTTCTACCCTTTCATAAGTTTCTGCCAGACCCGGTTGGGTCTTAAGCCACTCGCCGAGCGTCTTCCATAAGGCTCTCAACCGCTTATCTTTCACGGATGGGGGCGGATCAATCTGCCCGAGAACCCTTTGACTCTCAAATGGAAATATTCTAGCCGTTTTTTCAATCAATTGCAAGGATGAATTAAGCCACTTGCCTTCCCCCTCCGAGCCCGTAAGGGTGAAAAGGTAGTCAGAGCCCCTGTCGAGCGAAAAAACTTTTTCAACTCCCAGCAAAAGGCAAGCCTTTTGAAGACTATAAGCTTTTTCATAATCGGTCTCTTCCGGAAGATCGACCCGGGCTATATCCTCTAAAAAAAAATTTAGCAAAAGCTCTCTAAAATCGAGCGCTTTTTTCAAATAAATCAAAGCCCCCGACTCCGATTTCAAAAAATAATTACCGATTCGATCCGACTTTTTCGGCTCAAGCCGCTTCAGCCGATCAAAAATTTTCACCCGCTCTTTTAATTTAGCCTCGTCCGGAGCGATAAGACCACAAATCAAAATCCCGTTATTATCTTCAAGAGACACGAGGCGAAATTTAAAACCTTTTTCTTTTGGAAGCGCAGCTTCCAAAAGTCCGGCATACTCCCCGATCTTAATCAGCGTAACAAGCCCCTTCATACCGACTAAACTTTCAGATAAAAAGGGTTGTTTTAGATCCTTAAATAAACACGAAGCGTTAGAACCCACCATTTCAACGACTTGAACGCTCAAATTCGCCTGTATTTGCCTTTTCATACTCTCTTCAATCAAAACAAGAGAGGTAGCATCGGGCCCTTTTAGGGATTCGAACCGGCAATAGAAGGTGACTCCCTCAAAGCCGGTTTCAATAATCTGTGTTTTAGGGAACATCTCTAGCAAAGTTTTCGCTAAGATGTGTGAAGCAAATGACTGAAGCGACATGAAAGCTTCCTAAGATTTCTTGAGACATAGCTGACTCGAACAGCTGACCTCCACCATGTCAAGGTGGCGCTCTAACCAACTGAGCTAATGTCTCTTACTGAATGAGCAAAACTATAACTCAAACTCATTTTTTTCGCAATCGGAAATACTCAAAAAGTATTTTGGCAAGCTCGGAGTGGATTCCTGGAACCTCTTGAAGGGCTTTTTCATCGGCCTCTGAAACTTTTTTTAAGCTGCCGAAGTGTTTTAAGATCGCCTGCTTTTTCTTTGCTCCAATTCCAGGGACATCGTCTAAGACTGAAGCAGTCACCCCTTTTTCCCGCCGCTTTTTTTGATAACCGATTACAAAGCGGTGCGCCTCGTCCCGAAGTTGCTGTAAAAAATGGAGCGTAGCTGAACGAGGTTTTAAAACTACGGGATCTTTGACATCCCTTATATATACCTTCTCTTCTGTCATCCCCCGGTCGTGCCGTCCCTCTTCTTTCGCGAGCGCAACCACATCGATGACCGCCACATCTAAATGCTCTAAAAGCTTTATAGCCCGATTAAGATGTCCCTTTCCCCCGTCGATCACCAGCAAATCGGGTAAGTCTCCCTTCTGAACTCTTCTTGTGAGCGTTTCGGTCAGCATGCCGTAATCATCAAAACCGGAAGCGGTTTTGATTTTGAATTTCCGGTACCCGGAGGTATTTTTCTTCCCTTCCTTAAACGAAACAATGGCGGAGACGGCCTCGTTTCCGGAGAAGTTCGAGCTATCTAAACACTCAATGGCCTTTGGGAAACGTGAAAGTTTTAAGGTTTCTTGAAGCTCCACTAACATTTTTTCTAAAACTTCTTCTTCGTCCCGGTCTTTTTTAAAAGCTGCTTCGGCGTTTAAATACGCCATGTTTACAAGCTCTTTTTTATCCCCTTTCAGGGGGACTTCGATTTTCAGTCCCGAAACGGATTCTAATGCGGACTTGTCTTCTAGTCGTGCGCTCAGAAGCACTGCCTTAGGCTTTTCTTCCAAAAGCTCATAGTGCTGAACGATAAATCGGGATAAAAGCTGCTCGTCGTTCTCCATAAGTTTAGAAAAACTAAATGTCTCGGCGCCTTGAAGCCGCCCTTCGACGATCGAAACTTTCGCCAAAACTGCCTCGTCAGCATGCCTAAAGATCGCTAAAGCATCCATGTCGGAGCCAGTGATCTTAAACGCTTTTTGTTTTTCAAGCGTCTCTTCGATCTGACGTATGGTTTTTAAAAGGGCAGCCGCTTTTTCAAACTCCAGCTTTTCGGCCGCCTCCTCCATTTTTTGCTTAAGAGGAACGATAAGCTTTTCCCCCTGTCCCCGCAAAAATTTGGCTGTCCCATCGACAAAAGTTTGATACTCCTCTTGCGAGCATTTGCCGACGCAAGGGGCAATACAGCGCTTCATATCGTAGAGAATACAGGGCCGGGTTCGACTTAAAAACTCTCTGTCTGAGCACTGTCTTAACGGAAAGAGCCTTTGCAAAAGATCCAGTGTCTGCCTCGCGGCAAAAGCGTGGGCATAAGGCCCAAAATATAGCCCCTTCCCCTTTTGACGCTTGCGGCTTCTTACCAACTCCAGTCGGGGCCACGGGTGCGTGGTTGTTAACTTAAGGGCGATAAAGCTTCTGTCATCTTTCAAAAGGGCGTTATATTTGGGCTTATATTTCTTGATCAGGGTATTTTCTAAAAGAAGCGCCTCTTTTTCCGAGTGAACGACGGTTACTTCAATATCTCTTAAGTCTTTTCGAAGATAAGGAATCATCTCCCGATCATCACCGCTTTTGTTAAAGTACTGCTTGATCCGAGCCTTTAAATTTTTCGCTTTCCCTACATAAATAACCTTTCCCCGCTCCCCTTTCATCACATAGACGCCGGGTGCCTTTGGAAACCGTCTTAAAAGATTCGTATCAAAACTTGTCATCTCTACCCATTAATCTCCACATACTTCCTTAACCCCCTAGATAATAAACACTTCAATATTTTTCACAAATTTGTTTTACAGGAATCTCCCCGAGTTCTATATGTGGGCTTACAGGCAATGAATAAAAATAATAGTTTAATACACAAAAAAAACCAAATAAATAAAAAATTATAGGAGTTTATCATGAAAACTTTATTAGCATTATCACTAGTACTTGCTGCCAGCTTATCAGCTGCCGGCCAAAGCTCAAGAGTTCCTCAGCCAACTCATGTTGCTGAGTTGAACGCACAAATGGACAGTGCTCAAGCGAACACCAAATATCCTTTGGACACAGCAAAAACTTTTAAAGATAAAGAGCTTAACAATAAAATTCGCACTAAAATCGAAGGCTGGTTTGCCGATGATTACAGAGGCGTTATCCTTAAAACAGACAATGGGATCGTGGTCATAAGCGGAAACATTGAATCCGATGACCTCAGCAACGACCTGGCCGAACAAGTCCGTAAAATGGAAGGCGTAAGACAGGTTCGTAACAAATTGCAAACTAATACTAATAAATAATATCTCGTCCTCTAAAACGCTATCATCCCGGCGTTTTAGAGGACGTTTTGCATTCTGGGTAAAACCATTATTTCCCCGTAAAGGCAGCTTTTAAGCTTTTTCTCCAAAGCTTCAGATACCTTCCAATATCTTTTTGCCTGCATAACCAAACCAAGGTCGCCCCAAAGCCAAAATAGCGATTAACGATCTGCATTGTCTCCCAAAAGTGGCGAACCACCATATCTTGGGTTACAGCTCTTAAGTCATAGTCGGTAAAAACTCTGTTGGTTGAGGCCGACTTCAAAGTTCCGTTAAGCATAATCCGACACATAAGATCAAGCCCCCCTCTTTGCTGAAGGCCGGTATCAAACATCCCCAAACGCTTGAAAACATCCGATTTAAACCAACAAGATTGTAAGGATGTGGGTTGCCTTCCTGACCTTAACAAATTAAGAGTCAGCTTCCTGTAAAGTATTCTTGCCGGCTTTTCCCTCGCCCTTAACACCGTTCCGCAGTAGACCATAGAGGGGTTTTCATTTTCCTGAGCCAGCCGAATCATCGTCCTGAGCGTCTTTTGATGCAGATAAAAATCGCCCGGAAACAAGAAGTTTAAGTATTCCCCCTCGGCATGGGTAATCCCTTTATTTAACATCTCATAGCGGGAGTAAGAGGAAACCGAGTAAACCTTGACGCGGTTATCTCTTAAGCTTTTAACGACTTCCATCGTGCGGTCTTTCGAGGCCGCGTCGATGACAATAATCTCGTAGTCGGGATAGTCTTGCTCAAGAAGCGTCTCTAACGTACTGGCAATCAAGGGAGCGGAATTAAGGGTCGGAATGATAATCGAAACCTTGGGCAGCAAGTGATCCCCCGACTGATCCCACTCTTCTTGAAATGCATCCCAATTACTCATAGTTGGACATTATCACGCCTGATATTTTACTGGTATCTTTGCTTCAACGGCCTGAAGAACCCGCTTCGCCGTTTCGCTCCCCTCTTCTTCGGTAAGACGGTTTACATCCTTTAAAAATTGGCGCTTAATGGCGCTCGACATCTTTTTATAGTGGGGATAAGACGTCTGAAAATCGGCAAAAAAACCGTTTTTTGAAATTTTTTTTATAGCTATCACAGCCCTTAAAAGCGCTTTCGTCGAAGCCCAAGTGCAATTTCCCATACCCTGTGATTTCATCAAAATTTTGAATAAAAAGTTCAACTTCAGCTCTTTCTCTATCCAACGATAGTGGGGCCAATCGGTGTCTGAATTGTCGATACGGCAGATGATCTTTTTTAAGCAATCTTCCGTTATCCAGTCGGAAGAAGGGTTGTCGTACACCCTTATGCCGGGGGACTGCCTGCAGCCGGAACCTCGATTACAGTGAATCAAATACCTTCCCCAAAGAATAATGTAAATAATATGATTATTATATCCGCTGCCAAGAATAAAAACCGTATCCGGCTCCTGCTTCATTCTGTCAATATAATAAGGATAGTCCTTATCCTTCAGAATCTCACCGAAAAGCGTCGACCTTAAGCTGGAAGCAATCCATAAGCGCTCCTCACACGATAAATTTGCGGTTGCATCTGTGCTCGCCTCTATTTGACCGATGATATAAGGCAGCGTGACAAGCTCGCTAAATCCGGAAGGATCGGGGAGGGTAAAATTGGGAATGGGGGGCAATTCTTTCCAGGAGAAAATATGAGAGGCCAATTTCAAAATAATGGAAAGTCGAACGGACTCTTCTAAGGTATGATCCGAAAAAATATTTAGGATCGTTACGGGACACTCCGGCTTTGAGACCAGCGAATACAAAAGCTTTCGAATCGCTTTTCTTTCCGGAAGCTGAAGCCCACTATCCATCCCCAGTTCAAAGGCAAGGTTTGGAAAGCTTCCCAAAGACAACGGGGGTGATAAAGGGTGCGTTTTTTTTGCGGCGGGACATGGCTCATCGGACGAGCGTTTACTTAAAACTGTTGCTAACGTAGCCGTCATTTTTTTGAGTTATATCTTTCATTCTGGTATCTTAGCCTCACTATGCTTACTTTCCAAAAAATGATCCAAAGGTTAAATGACTTTTGGCTAGATCAAGGCTGTTTACTTCACCAGGGTCACGACCTGGAAATGGGAGCCGGAACTTTTAACCCCGCCACTTTTCTACGCAGTTTAGGGCCAGAGCCTTATAAAGCGGCTTATGTAGAGCCCTCTCGACGTCCTACAGACGGACGCTACGGAGAAAACCCCAACCGCCTGCAGCAGTATTATCAGTACCAGGTTATCTTAAAGCCTTCGCCTGAAAATATCCAGGACCTTTGCCTAAAATCCTTTGAGGCTTTGGGCTTTAACTTGGACGATCACGACATTCGATTTGTTCATGACGACTGGGAGTCCCCCACCTTGGGCGCTTGGGGACTGGGATGGGAAGTATGGATGGACGGCATGGAAGTTTTGCAGTTCACTTACTTTCAACAAGTGGGAGGTCAAGATGTGAGCCCTGTAACGGGAGAGCTCACGTACGGTCTTGAGCGGCTTGCCACTTATCTTCAGAAAGTCGATAGCGTATACGATCTAAAGTACAACGATGACGTCACTTACGGCGAAATCTTCTTACAAAACGAAAAAGAGTTCAGTGAGTATAACTTTGAGCTTGCCGATGTGCAAATGTGGCATAGCCACTTCGATGCCTTTGAACAAGAGGCCATCAGACTTTTGGACTTGAAAAAACCGTTGCCGGCCTATGACTTTGTGATGAAGGCCTCTCACGCCTTTAACATGCTCGATGCACGATCGGCGATATCGGTTACCGAAAGAACAGGGTATATTAGCCGCATTCGTAATTTATCCAAAAAAGTAGCTGAAGGCTATATTTTAAGCCGAGAAGCTCAAGGGTTTCCCCTGCTTAAGCCTGTCGAAAAGCCCCCCCTCAAAACCCCGGCCCTTTCCGAAAAACTGCTAAAAAAAGAGGGCTCGGCCGACTTTTTACTGGAAATTGGGGTAGAAGAGCTGCCGGCAACTTTTGTTCCGATCGGAATGCGTGGCTTAAAGTCAGCCTTGGAAAAGCTTTTAAAAGAGAAAGATATCCTCATAAAAGCGATTCATACGTATGGAACTCCCAGACGTCTAGCCATCCTCATCGAAGATTTGCCCTACTACAAACCCCCCGTTTCAGAGTCCAAAAAAGGGCCGAGCTTAGAGATGCTTTTTGATAACGGGTCATTAAGTGAAAAGGGGCTCGGATTCTTTAAGGCTAACCATTTAGAGCTGCTAACTTTAGAAGCGCTGAAAAATGGAGCGAACCCGTCCCTTACCCTATCGGACGTGAAAGGAAAAGAACATCTTGTCGTCCAAAAAGAGACGCCGGGAATCTATATCGCCAAATGGCTTCAAGAGCTCCTTCCAGAAGTCATTTTGGGGCTTAACTTCCCCAAAACGATGCGATGGTCCGATTTAAACATTCAGTTCCCCCGCCCTATTCGTTGGATTTTAGCGCTATTTGATCATCACCCCATCCCTTTTGTCGTCGGAAACACCCTTTCAGGCCGTTTAAGCCACGGCCACAGGCAGATGGACAACTCCACCTTTGAAGTTGACGATCCGAAAGCTTATTTAGAGACGTTAAAAAAACACCACGTTATTGCCGATCCGAAAGAAAGAGAAGTGTCTATTCGTGAACAGCTCAAAAGCTTAGAGTCTAAGGAAGGGATTCAGATTCTGGAGATTGAAAGAGTTATCCCGCAAGTCCTATACCTTACGGAAAAGCCGCAGCTGACCCTATCCGATTTCGATAAAACGTATCTTAAAGTGCCCGAAGAAGTATTGATATCGGAAATGGTGGAGCACCAAAAGTATTTCCCTGCCGCCAACTCCGAAAACAAGCTAACGAATCGCTTTGTGATTACGGCTAATGTTCCTCCCACCGACGAAATTCGCCACGGCAACCAAAAAGTGCTGTCGGCCAGACTAAGCGATGGGGTCTTTTTGTTTGAACAAGATTTAAAGAGCGATCTTGAAGCATTCAATGAAAAGCTTAAGAAAATGACGTTTCAAAAAGAGTTGGGCTCCGTTTGGGATAAAGTTTTACGACTTGAGAAAATTGCCGATACGCTCCAAAAAAACTTAAAGCTATCCTCTTCGGAAAAAGTAAGCCAAGCCGCGCACTTTTCGAAAGCGGACTTAGCCTCTTTAATGGTTTATGAATTTCCCGAGCTTCAAGGTATCATCGGAAAGGCGTATGCCCTTGAAAAAGGACTCGACAAGGAAGTGGCTCAAGCTATTGAAGAACAGTGGATGCCCACCGGTGAAAAGGGGCCGCTTCCGGAAAGTGAAACGGGAGTGATTTTAAGTCTTGCCGACAAGATCGAAAACTTAAACGGCTGCTATAAGGTAGGGCTTAAGCCGACCTCATCTTCCGATCCTTACGCTTTGAGACGACAAGTGTTGGGACTGATTAAAATTATCATCGCGAATCGTCTTACTCTCAGTTTAAACGCCTACTTTGAAGATGAGGAGCTAAGAGCGTTTATTATCCAGCGAATCAAGTCGGTCTTTACCGATTATGGCTTTTCGAAGGAGGAGATCGAAGCCTCTTTGTCGGAGGGAACGGACGATATTTACGACACCTTCTTAAGAACCAAAGCGCTACATCGGTTCAGACAGGAAAACGATGCGTATTCAGGATTGATGGAAGTCTTTAAGCGGGCAAAAGGACAGCTTAAAGAAAATTCCGGTAAAGCCCCCTTTGATAAGAGTTCACTTCAAGAGGCCGCAGAAAAAGAACTTTATGAAAAACTCGAGTCTATCGAAAGCCGGTATACCCAAGCCATTCAAATGCAAGACTACGAGGCGGCATATGAAGCGATCGCAAAGCTACAGCCGCCACTGGCGAAGCTTTTTGACGAGGTCAAGATTTTAGCCGATGACGAGAAGGTTCGAAATAACCGCCTGAAGTTATTAGAAAGGATCTTTGGTCTGTTTTATAAGGTTGTGAACTTCGAAAAACTCCTTTAAAATTTCACCACCGGACAAAGCTCTCATTCCCTTTAACCCGGTGGTGAAAAAATCATAAAGACATTCCGAACCTGTTGTGTCGGTATTCAACAAACTCCTTATCTCCTTAACGCACAAGCCAAAAGCATGCCAAAAACAAAAGAGCTTGCCTATCTTTTGGAGAATTTTTTAAAAAGAGAGAAAACAGGAGGGTCAAATGAAGAGTTTTTACTCGCTTCTTGTCGCTGGAACCCTTGTCACCCACAGCGCTGAGGGAGCGCTGCCGCCCTTGTACCAAAGCACAAAAGAAATCCAGGCGATTTTAGGGTCTCCGGAGCTGTCGAAAAGACTGAATCCCGGGGAAACTATCCTTAAAATCGAAAAAATCCAAAATGGCTTTGCCATAGAAACTCAAGAAAATCGGCTAGAAGTGGACGTTGTCTATCAAAGACAAAGTCTTATGGGACCTCAAAGCTTTAAACTGGTATTCAAAGAGCCGTTAACAATAAAAGAGTAGTTGTGTAAACTACTCCTACTATGTTAGTAACAGACAAAAATTTTGAACCTGCACAAGAGGGCTTTAGCCCTCTTGTCGTCTCAACCATCATGGCTCACGAAAATGACTGCTTCCAAGCCTACGCTTGGACGGAAGCGTATCAGTCAAGATGTGACGTGCGTTTTCATACCAGAACCGGGTTGGGCGGCCACAGCAATCTTTGGATCTATACCGATACTTTCGCTAAAGCCGTGGCAACTTTAATCGACCCCTATATCGACACAATGCACGAGGGGTTACCCCTTAAACCCTTCCCGGAAGAGCCCAATTATCGCATAAATCAAGCATTTTATATTCGGCTTAGGCAAAAGACCTTGAATAACACCTACCACTATTTTGCCTCACTCGTCATCGAAGTGCTTAAAAACTCGGAAACGATTGTATACTGCGCAAGTCCCACCTGCCGTGTGATTAAAAAGTTGGCCTGGCAAGTGTTTCGCCGCGATTTTAATGCCATCATAAGTTGGAGTCACTTAACTAAAGCAAAAGAAGACGCTTTTAAAAAGTATTTTCACGAGCTTCCTCCCTTTGGACCTATTGAAGCTTGTGAGCTTCGGTTAAAATACCCTGCAACTCCTCTTCCCAAATGCTACCAACCCCTTCCAGTAAAGGCCCACCACTATCTATTTGCGATTCCCCCTAAAAATCGACTGATTCTTCTTTGCCTTACGATCACAGTCCTTTTTCATATTCTGATAACTCAAATCTTTTCGAAAGTAAAGCTCTCTATGAGTGCTTGAAATGGAAAGATTTTTTCATTAAATTGATCTGAAAAAGGAGTTTTGAATGCCGTTTACCCTAACCCCGGGCGATAAAGCCCCCGACTTTTCCTTACCTGCAACCAACGGAAAAAACTATAGTTTAGAAAGCTTCAAAGATGCCCCTTTTTTAGTAGTGTTCTTTACCTGCAACCACTGCCCCTACGTCAAAAACTCCGATGAAGAGACAAGAAAACTGGTCGATTCCTGGAAAGACAAAGGGGTGCAATTTGTCGGCATCAACTCAAACTCTGAAAATACATATAAAGAAGATTCTTTCGAGCATATGAAAGAAAGAATGAAGGAACATCTCTTCCCCTGGATCTACTTATGGGATGAATCCCAATCCATCGCCAAAGCCTATGGCGCTTTAAGAACGCCCCATTTTTACCTCTTTGGCCCTGATAGAACCCTGCTTTACACAGGACGTGCCATCGACAGCCCAAGAGACCCCTCTAAAACCACCAAGCACGAACTCCAAAAGGCCTTAGAGGAAGCAACTCAAAAGAAACCCGTTTCCACTCCCGTCACCAACCCCATCGGCTGCAACGTCAAATGGGACGGCAAAGACCCCCACTGGATGCCCCAAGACGCCTGCGATATCGGTTAAATAAAGACATGCTTTTGGTATACGTTTTTCCTAATCATTCTTCCGGCTTCATAAGCGCCGCAAATTGGGGGAACAATTATCTGAACCGCAATAAAGAAGCCTCCAAGTACAAAAGTCGTTCCTAAAAGTCCCAATGCAATCTGCAAGGATAAAGCAGCAAGAATAGGCAACGCCGTCGCGCTAATTAAGGTTATGCCAATACATCCCCCTCCAATTAACGTAAATAGGCCCAACAAAACAATTCCTGGGGATAATAACTTTAAAAGTCCAGCCTCTATTTCTAAAGCCTCAATGAGGCCATCGACGAAAAGGGCTTTTAACACGCTAGTCGCGATGAAGCCAACTTTTGCTGCTACATGCGATGTTAAAGTGGCTTTTGGAAGGGGTGATGCGTGATCCGATCCAAAATTCAATACGTGATTGGTGCCGTCAGCCTTTTGGCCTGTCAATGACTGTGATATTTCGTCCCAGAGAAGGTGCTGAAACTGAAAGTCAAGCCTATGAAGCTCCATGGGATTTATTGGATCTGAAACATCGACAAATTTTAGGTCGAAGGTAGTCGCAACACAAATAATATCTTTTGATACAAAACAAAAATCATGGATATCTCCGCCGGAAGATTGATAATATCCGTAAGTACTCTTTAAAACACCCCGATCTATGGATTCAGAGCTACCGGTTGGAACTCTAAAGTGAGTATTCGTAATCCGAAGTCTATTATCTAAACAATAACTTACATCAGTCTTCACTTCGATGTTATCTCTCCTTTGTCTTTCTACCCTAGTTATACGAGCTGGAAAGTACTTAAGAGAAGCGGATGAAACATTTACCTTAGCTAGGCCTTTTATAAGGTTTTTGACACATAGAAGATACGGTACTTTAACTCCTGCATTCAGACCCTCAATGTTTCTTAGATCATTGTCGGTTATATCGCGTACCATCCCCGAATCAAGCTGACCGCTTTGATTTACCACCAATGCTTTTCCTGCGATATAATTAACAAGCAGCCTGCGAATATCTGCAGGTATCATATTTAGATAGCTTCGTTCAGAAAGGGAAGTAGGTGCCAACGAATAAGGTATTTCATCAGGCATACGAGAAGCTGCAGTTGTGAAAGTTATTGGTTCCATATTAGAATACACCTATATTTTTAAAATCTATTATAATAACAAAAAATTAAGATTTTATAAAGAAATTGTGGGCTGAGGGAATGATATCAAAATGACAGAAACCCATCCTCGGGGCTTGAAATCCAAGACCCGACAGGAAAATCCATAGCTGAAAAGACGATTTCAATATCGGACGTGATCGTAATTCAAAGTCGTTTCAAAATAGACTCCGTAAAGTTAATAAATGACTTTACAAACTTCTATCTTAACGCGGAAGGGAAGAAATGGCGGTAAAATATGTGCGTGCCGGCAGCCACCGGTAAAACGATCGGCATGACCGCAAGACCTAAAGACCAAGCAATGCCCGCTCCCATAGCGACAGTAAAAACCGACATGCTTAAGCTTGCAATCACAGGGATCGCAACGCTGGCTGTTAGTGCAATCAGCGCCACAGATCCTAAAATTAAGGAAACGGAAATGCCTCTTACCCAAAACTCTGAATCGGTCATAAGATCGGAAAAATCGCGCCATGCGTATCTGGCGCCTTCTCTAAATGGATTTGGCTGTGTTAATGCACTCATGTCAATCTCAAATAATAATTAATAGATATAATAACATTTAAATATTAAGTTTTTTTAAAGAATATCTGAAAAGCCCTCATTGAGTTTAACAGGCGACTCTTTAAGCAAAGAGATTCGTATGAAAGAGCTCTTTAGAGTTTTTGTAAGCTGCCTTTGATCCGCTGCAAATGGGTAAAATAACAGTTAAATGCACACAATAAAGACCATATATTCCCAAAGGAATTAATCCTAAAAATATAGTTAAGGCTGCGATAGCCGTTATGACCGGCATAGCAGTAAAATGAATTACAACCGCTCCTAAAACAATATGGACTAGCGCAGCCGACGCAAACACAAGTCCTATGTTGGCGACTCGAGGCTCGAATAAGTAATCACCCATAAACTCTGACGTGGTACTCCAAGCCTTATCAAACCCGGTTTTTAACACGTTAAAGATGATTTCTTTAGCCAGATATTCAATCTTTTCCCACAAATTAGCTTTGGGATTTCCCGTATGGAGCATTGCATTTGAGTGATTAAAGAAGAGTTCCGTATCGTAAATGGAAGAGTTTTTAAGCCTTCCCTTTAAAACCTGGTTTGTATTATCCCACTCAATCTGCTCAAATCGGTAATCGTGTTTATACAAGAGCTGCCCTAATTTCGTATCGGACATTCTATAAACACATAAATTAAACTCCGTGGCAACAAAAAGATACCCCTTGCCCGAACAAGCGATGTCCTGAACCGCACCTCCCTGAGCTATAAAACTGCAAGACGATGTGTTTCCGGTAAAGTACTGGGTCGAATCTGCACGGATTATGTATTCTTTAAAACTAAGGGAAACTCTATAAGTAGAGGTTAAAATATAATGAAACTCATGGCTCTTGACGATTCCGTGCGCATCCGCAGGAAAAGTAACCGAGAACATTTGATCTTGGCACAAATTGGATTTGAGTCCGGGTGCTGATGAACCGGCACTTTGGTGATAAAATCCATTTTCTATAGCAAAATAACCTAAAAGCATGAGGCGATTTTTAGGTTCCAAAGCATACATATAGGCTTTAAGATTATCTATTCCGGTTTGCGAGAATGGATTGGAGCACTCTCCCCCAGCCAAATACGGCATTAAACAATATTTCTGAATATCTAAAGGTAAAATTCTTGTATCAAAGAATGTTGTCGGGTTAGTAGGATTCATGAGAAATATGATAAACTAAAATCAATTTTTGCGACTTGCCAAGGGCTCGTTGTCTAAGAGCAGAGCGTTGACGCCGCACACCAAAAAAATCTCGCGACGTTGACGCCGCACACCAAAAAATCTACAAAAAAAAAGCCCTGTTGGACGAATCCAACAGGGCGAAAGAAAGTCTTGGCAGCTACCTACTCTCCCACGCTCTTGTGCGTAGTACCATCGGCCACGAGGGTCTTGACTTCTGAGATCGGTACGGAATCAGGTATTTCCCCCTCTGCATAGCCACCAAGAAAAAGTTAAGAGATAATTGTTTCCCGTCTACGGGCAACATTTCATTCACTATAATCGACGCTTGAAAACGTCCTCATACATAAGTATGTTATTTTACTTACGCTTATGAAATTTTGAGTCTCCTTTAAAAAAAGGAGGTCAAGCCGATGGACTAATTAGTACCGGTCAGCTAAAGACATCACTGTCCTTACACACCCGGCCTATCAACGATGTGGTCTTCATCGTGTCTCATAGGGATACCTTATCTTGAGGGAGGCTTGGCGTTTATATGCTTTCAACGCTTATCCTTTCCGAACTTAGCTACCCGGCTATGCACCTGGCGGTACAACCGATTCACCATTGGTTCGTCCACTTCGGTCCTCTCGTACTAGAAGCAGCTCTTCTCAAGTATCCTACGCCCACGACAGATAGGGACCAAACTGTCTCACGACGTTTTGAACCCAACTCGCGTACCGCTTTAATTGGCGAACAG
>JAGROB010000013.1 GCA_020440465.1 Chlamydiia bacterium | reverse complement strand
TGCTTTAGAAATTTGAACCCAGGAAGCTTTAATGTACTATCTCTATTTCAAAAAAAACTTGTCGTAGTAGCTTACGACGAGTAACTAAATTTAGAGGAGAAAAGGTGTCGGGATTGGTAAATATCATTGGCCTATCAAAGGCAAACGACGTCATCATCGGCAAAATGCAAGATGCCGTTGCCGCCCATCTTCAAAATGCTCCTGTCCACGCCCACGACTTCAAATGGCCCGGTCAGCCTGCACTTACTTAAGGGTCTGGGCTGTGCGAAATGCCCAGCGTCCGGAGCCGTTCCAATCGGGGTCGGAAAGTTTGCTGATGTGGATGTAGGGGGCTTTTTCTGCTACAGTAGCATGGATGAAGCGGTTGTCGCCGATATACATGCCGACGTGGCGGATTTTGTTCGCTTCGGGGCCGAAGAAAACGAGATCTCCGGGAGAAAGGGCGTCAAAGGAAGTTTCTTGGAACCCTTCCCAAAGGGCTTGGTCTTTGGCGTCGCGGGGAAGTGCGATTCCAGCCTGGCGATAGAGCATCTGCACAAATCCCGAGCAGTCGTAGCCAAAACTCGATCGGCCGCCCCAAGTGTAGGGGAGTCCCATGAATTTTTGGCTAAACTGGGGAAGCTCTTCAAAAGGGATCAGATTGGGAGCAGCCACATCGCCTGCCTGAATGAAACCGATTGTGCCGTCGGGAGTTTTTACTTTGATCCATCTCTCTCCCGTTTCAAGCCTATCCAAAAGCGCGTCGTAGGGTAGCGTCATATTAGGGCCATAGATCGTGTCTTCGACGTGATAAAGGTGCGCCGCCAGTCGATCGACTTTTATCGGATTTGTCGGATACGACGACTCGCTTTGAGCGATTTGCCCCTTTTTAATCCATCCCTGATAGCCGTCGGAGAGATTCCGGATATATTCCCACTCTTGCGTTTCTTCAAGAATGCTCACGCTTTCGGAAAAATAGACTTGAGAGACAATTTCGGAGCGCTCCTCCGGAAGCTCTCGCATCGTCACGACAGGGGAGTTGATCGTGCAGAAAGTGAGTAGCAGATGTGTCAGCATGCAATCGTCCGTGTTGAATTTTTTACAGGATATTAAAGATGTCAAGGATAGCAAGGATGAATCTCAAATTCAATCCTTGCTATCCTTGCCATCTTTGATATCCTGTAAAAAATTTAACGGATTAATCGCTTTATTTATTTCGGACAGCCCAGACAACAAGGTTCTCTATTGCAATTTTTCCGGATTCAAATCGTGAAAAATCGCTTTTGGCTATGTGGCCGTCTGTCCATAAATCGTTCCGGAAAGAAAGTCCTGTTGAAAAAGTTTTAATCATCATGCCAATGGTACCCTTTTCGCTCAGCAAATCTTGAACTACTTCCTCTTTTAGCCCCTGCTCTTTCAGTCTGGGACCAATACCGGCAACGTATTCATCAAACTGTTTTTTGGCAGCTCTGAAGGCAATGAGGTTTGAGACAGGATTGTCACTTTTGGGATTATTTGTGTGCTGGCGTGCGAAGCCTATGTACCTTTCAATAGTAATAGAGGCATACCTTTCGGCTGTAAGGTATTCTTTAATGAGTTCTTTTGACTCTTCGTTAATGTCGGCCCTTTCGTCTACGGTTCTTATGGCATCTTCACGGCTTAAATCCGTGGCTGAAGCGTAGGGACTAAGAACTTCTGGGACACTGGAGGGGTTTGGAAAAGATGCTGCGGCAGCTACAAAATTATTCACTGCTGGTGGACTCAATGAGGGGTCTAAACAAGGTTCTTTTTTAATTCTGATCGAGTCGGCCCATCTGGAGAGTAAAAATCCTGTGATAACTAAAGCTCCGCCCACAGCCAATGGGACAAGCACGGTTCCCAAAATAACTGCTAAAGCAATAAATGATACTACGCCTGCCACATAGCATAATGTACCCGCCGCATCGATAAGGGGCGCACAGTTGTTTAAGCTGGATGGTGATGATGTGTTAACTTGCATCCGAGAAAGATAAACTATACATAATTAATTAGCAATTTTAATTTATTAATTTGATAAGGTGGTCGCCGTCCTCAATGCGCCGATATTCTGGAAAAAATTATAAGTTCACTAAGTGATCGCCGACTCGAAGGGCATTGGCAATGGCCGTAAGGGACGGGTTAACGGCACCGATGCTGGGGAAAAAGCTTGTATCGACGACATACAAGTTATCCAGCTCATGCGCTTTACAATTCACATCAAGAACTGAAGTCTTGGGATCATGCCCAAAGCGGCAGGTACCCGCCTGATGCGCTACGCCGGCTAAAGGGATGTCCGTTTTAAGGTAAAGGTCACGGGGGATTAGGGTGTCTTCATGCATCCCCAGATGGGAGAGCATCGACTTGAGCTTGTCGTACAGTTTTTGCTTCGGCACGTCGTTGGTCGGCTTATAACTAAGCGTGATTTTTCCATCTTTATCAACTGTCACGCGGTTTTCGGGCAGGGGAAGGTCTTCCGTGGTTAACCAGAAATCGACGGCGTGATCGGCTAGCTCCTCAAGCGCCCAGTTGGGGGCAAGAAAGGTTTCGATCGGCTTTTCCCCCCGATACATTGGCGCTTGCGACTTGCCCACCATCTGGATATTGCCCATAGGGTAGTCAAACCCCTCCATCCCGAAGTAAAAGTCGTTTAAAGCCATCGTTTTTTGAAACTTTGTCGGATTGGGCTCCTTCGAGATCGCTAAAACAGCCTGGCTGTTATGGAACATGTAGTTTCGTCCCACCTGATCGGAGCCGTTGGCAAGGCCGTTAGGGTATTTATCCGATCTAGAGTCGAGCAAAAGCTTTGCCGAATTCGCTGCTCCGCAGGAGACGACCACCAAGTCAGCTGTAAATCGCCTTTCTTCCCCATCCACCTCGGCAATAACCTCTGTGATCACTTTCCCTGAAGCATCGTGAACCAGCTTTTTCGCCTTGGCGTTGATAAGCAGTGTGACATTGCTATGCTCCATCGCGGGCCGAACGCCGCACATCTCCGCATCGCCTTTTGCCTGAACGAGACAGGGGAATCCGTCGCACGTTTTACACTTGATGCAGCGGCTTTTTTCTTTGTGCGCCTCGTCCAACATGATCGCGCAGGGAGCGGGGAAGGGCTTATATCCCGCTTTTTGCAAATTGTCGTAAAGTTCTTGAATGCGCGGCTCGTTTTTGACAGGGGGGTAGGGGTAGGGAGCGCTATAAGCCGGCTCTGTAGGGTCGATACCTCGCTCTCCGTGGACGAAATAAAGCTTTTCCGCTTCCTGATAGTACGGCTCGAACACCTCGTACGGCACGGGCCAGGCGGGGGAGGGGCCGTCGTAGTGCTTGAGCTCTTGAAAATCTTGTTCTCTTAAACGATAGAGCGCGGCGCCATACATCTTGGTCGCGCCGCCGACAAAATAGTGAACCTGCGGCTGGAACGCCTTTCCCGACGCATCGAGCCACAAGTCTTTGCTGATATAGCGATTCTCTTGAAAGACGGCCTTTGCGTCCCAGTTTTCCGCTTCTCTGGGGAGCCATCCGCCCCGCTCCAAAATCAGAATCCGCTTGCCCGTGGGAGCAAGCTTCCGGGCGAGCGTTCCGCCGCCGGCCCCGCTGCCAATGATAATAAGGTCATAGTCTTTCATGGGGTCAAGTTAGCCCATGAACAAAATTTCAAGCAAAAAAAATAACAGAATAAGCAAGCGATCTTGGCTATCCTGTTATTTTTGTCTTACTAAGCGGTTGTAGGTTCGTAGTGAAGTTGGTATTTCATTGCTTTTGGACCGAAATAATAACTTCTAACCTCAACCAGTTGGTGATTTTCTGTCTCGATACTCGACGCATTTTGTTTAATTATCGAAACTTGATCATCATTCAGGTTCAACTTAGTATAGGTTCTACTAGCCATGCAAAAGGGAGAGATAAGGGTAAGCAAGCCGGACAAAACGATGATTGCTCCAAATTCTTCTTTATCACCTTGGCGATGATGGGGGGACAGCCCGCTTAATAAATAACAGGATAGGCAGGATTTTTATGCTACGTGAGTTTTGTTGGGGCAAATAACCTAAAAAGTTTTAACGATATAACGATAAAAACGATATCTCTAATAGGGTTAATGCCTTTTTTAAGGTGCTAACCAAATAAGAGATATCGTTCTTATCGTTATATCGTTCTTATCGTTAAAACTTTAAAAATCTTTTGTTCCGATATGGATTTAACCCACCTTTGAAAATCGTGCCTATCCTGTTATTTAAATGCGGCCCACTTTTTCTTCTTCCAGCTCTCTGTGGGGTGTGTGTTCGATGGCGTATTTGCCGTATTGGTGGATTAGCTTGGCGATGATGGCGGTCCAGCCTGCTTGATGGCTTGCGCCCAGACCCTCTCCTGTGTCGCCGTTGAAGTACTCGAAAAAGAGAATGTAGTCTTTCCAGTGAGGATCGTCTTGAAATTTTTTCCGGTTGGCATAAATCGGCCGCTTGCCGTCTTTATCTTTTAAGAATAGGGTTGCAAGTCGCCGCGACAACTCCAAAGAAACCTCCCAAAGCGACGCTTTTTTTCCCGATCCCGCCGGAAATTCGACTAAAAATTTATCGCCATAGTAGTAGTCGAACTTTTGAAGCGACTCAAAAAGCAGATAATTCAGTGGAAACCAGACTGGCCCCCGCCAGTTGGAGTTGCCGCCGAACAAGGGAGTCGTCGACTCCGCCGGTTCGTAGTCGAGTGTAAACTCTTTGCCCCCCAAATGAATGTGAAAGGGTTCTTTTTTCAGTCGCTTTGAAACGGAGCGGATGCCATGGGGACTTAAAAACTGGTTTTCATCCAAAAGCTTCTCAAATATGCGCTTTAGCTTCTTGTCATCTGCAAGAGAGAGCAGGATCTGTTCGTTATCCCCCGTTTTATTCATCGCGGCCACATGGTTAAGCATCTCTTTTCGGTTTTCCACAAACCAGCGAAATCGCTTTCCATACTCCGGCAGATCGCGCGGGATCGAATCCCTATTCGTCTGGACGGCAAACAGAGGAACGATACCGGCCATATTGTCTTGTTTAATCCTTTCGGTCTCGCCGTTCGGGTGGATGAGCATGCTATAGTAAAAGCCCTCTTCCTCGTCCCATAACCCCCCTTTTTCTTCCGTGATATTGTCGATTGCGTCGGCAATATAGACAAAGTGCTCAAAGAATTTCGTTGCCATGTCTTCATATACAGGGTCTTCGACGGCGAGTTCCAGCGCGATTTCAAGGCAGTTAAGGCAGTACATTGCCATCCAGCCCGTCGCGTCGGGCTGCTCTAAAATGCCTCCCTCCGGGGGTGACATGGAGCGGTCGAACGCTCCGACGTTATCCAGCCCTAAAAAGCCCCCCTGGAAGATATTTCTTCCCTCGGAGTCCTTTCGATTTACCCACCAGGTGAAGTTGAGCGACAGTTTCAGAAAAATTTTTTCCAAAAATCCCCGGTCTTCTCTTCCGTACATAAGTTTTTCGATCTGGAAGATCCGCATCGCCGCCCAGGCATGAACGGGGGGATTAACGTCAGAGAAATTCCATTCGTAGGCGGGAATCTGGCCGTCGGGGGACATGTACCACTCTTTCGTCAGGATAATCAACTGCTTTTTCGCAAAATCTGGGTCGATCATCGCCATCGGAATCATGTGAAATGCAGTGTCCCAGGCGGCAAACCACGGATACTCCCAGTTGTCTGGCATCGAAAATATTTCGCTTGCATCGAAGTAGGGCCATTTGCTGTTTCTTCCGTCCCTTCTCGATTCGGGGGGAGTCTCTTCCGGATTCCCTTCAAGCCATTTTGAGACGTTGTAGTGGTAAAACTGCTTATTCCAAAGCAAACTTGCAAATGCTTGACGCTGGATATTTCTTAAATCTTTCGGTAGATCATAGGGAGTTATCGTGAGATAAAATTCCTCTGCCTCCTGCATCCGCTTTTCGAAGAGGGCGTCAAAAGGTTCCTTGAAGTTTTTTCCCAGCTTGAGTTTAAAGGTTTTCGAGCTTTTTGCAGGGATGTCGGCCTGAAATAAAAAAGCCCCTTTTGTGCCGGTTTTTTTGGGGTTGACTGCGTCTTTCTTTCCGTCGACTACATAGTCATGGAAAGCGTCGATGACATAGGGGGTTTTATTTTCTTTTCCGAATAGTTTTTTCTCGTTCGTTTCGTTTTCGGTAAAGATGGCCTCTCCCGACTCCTCCTTTACAAGCGTAAGGTTTGAAAATGCAGGGTGGTCGATTAAGATTGTATCGTCATCTTTCAGCGATAAATGGGGCTTGGGACTCTCTTTATCCCATGCCCAGGTGTTTCTGAACCAGACCGTCGGAAGAAGAGTAAGTGGAGCCGTTTTATCCCCGCGATTGTGCGCAGTGATTAGGATGTAGATATTTTCGTCGGTCTCTTTAGCGTACTCGATAAAGACATCGAAATACTCATCGTCATCAAAAATTCCTGTGTCAAGGAGTTCATACTCCGGTTCTTCCCGTGTCCGGCTTTGATTGGTTTTTAAAAGATCTTCATACGGAAAGGCTTTTTGAGGGTATTTGTAAAGCGCTTTCATGTAGGCATGGGAGGGGAGATTGTCGAGGTAAAAATAATACTCTTTAACATCTTCTCCGTGGTTTCCTTCAGGCCCGCTAAGACCAAAAAGCCGCTCTTTAAGATGGGTATCTTTTCCGTTCCAAAGAGCTATCGAAAAGCAGACGTGATGCTTTTTATCCGAAAGACCCATTAACCCGTCTTCACCCCAGCGATAGGCGCGCGAGCGGGCATGCTCATACGGGAAATAGTTCCAGGCGTCGCCGTCTTTGCTGTAGTCTTCTCTGACCGTACCCCACTGCCGCTCGCTAAGGTAGGGCCCCCATTTACGCCATTTTTTAATGTCGCCCCTGGCTTCGACAAGACGACGCCCTTCGGCGGTAAGCTCAATATCTTCCACAGCTAAAGTCCCGGGCTTTGATGCATAAGACCGCCGTCGACAAAGAGCGATGTAGCCGTGATGTAAGAGGCTCCGTCACCGGCTAAAAAGACGACAGCGTTGGCGATCTCCTCCGGCTTGGCCATCCGTCCTACGGGAATGGCATTGTCGAGCTTTTTTAAAAGCTCCGGGTTATCCATGGTCGATTTGTTGATCGGCGTTTCTACCGCTCCGGGCCCTACCGCCGTTACTAAAACACCCTTGGGGGCGAGCTCCACCCCGGCCGTCCGTGTGAGCATCCGGATCCCCCCCTTGGACAAGCAATAAGCCGTATTATTCGGCATCGGCCAATCTTCGTGAACAGACGTGATATTTATGACCCGTCCACCGGTGCCTTGTTTAATCATCTGTTTAGCGGCCAATTGCGTGCCGAAAAAAGCGCTCTTAAGATTGATATTCAGCACTTTATCGTACTGAGCTTCAGAAGTATCCAGCGTCGACGTCCGCGTCTCCACACCGGCGTTATTCACCCAGACATCAAGTCGGCCGAACTTCTCCACACACTTATCCACAAGTTTTTGAAGATCAGCGACTTGGCTTACATCGGCTTTCACCCCGATCACCTGATCGCCCAGCTTGACAATCTCTTTCTCAAGCGCCTCTTCGGCATTCTCATTCGCGATGTAGTCGATCACAATATTAAAGCCCGCCTTCGCCAGCCCCAACACAATGCTTGCCCCAATCCCGGTGTTCCCCCCGGTCACCACCGCCACTTTCTTCTCAGCCATACTTAACCCCTTTTACCCCATACTGGAAAAATTCCCAGTAAAAGTCCATGTTCTCAAAACTTTTCTTGGGTAAATTAAGGGGAGTATGCGATAAAGAGATTTCTTAAATTTTGAAAGGAGCTTTTTTATGGTGTCGATTTCTTGCGGTTCCCAGGTAAGTGCAAACCCCAACTTCGTTCATGCTTCAAGGGCACTGAAGGTTGTAGGCTTCACCGCGACGATTGTGGCAACAGTTTCCACGGCCGCTTTAGTGATTCTTTTAGCAGCCCCTGTATTGCCGGCGGCCTTGCTCGGAGCAGTTGCCCTTACCGGGCTTACGTTAAAGTCGGTTGTAATTATTGGGCTATTTTCAGCGGGGGTTGCGGTCATCTGCCGGGTGGCTCTGAATCGACTCCCCACTCCTTCTTCCGGAAGCTGTAAATGTCCCTCTAAAACCGCTCCGGCAGGTTCTGTCGGGGGAGATAGCTCCTCCTCCTCATCATCCACAGCACAAGTGGCGGCTGGTGCTGACGGGGACGATGCTTCGGGCGGCATTCCCTCTCCGCAATCATCCCGTAACGGCTCTCTTCCATCCTCAGGCCAACCAAGCGTCGAGATACTTCAAGTTTTGGCTGCAAGCCTTTCGATGCCGCCCCGATCACCTAGCCCACCTGACCAAGCATCTGAAAATCCGTCTGTCTTGGTTGCCCCAGCGACTATGATTCCTTCTGTTACTGCGGCTCAGGGAGAGTCCGGAGTGGCTCTTGAAGGGGATGAGGATGATAGTGATGACGATGGCACCGGTAGCCGTTCCTCAAGCGACTCACCAAGACAAAGTTCAACCCACGCATCCCCACGGCAATCTCCTTCAGCAAGCAGTGATTCCGTGGAAGCTCCACAAGTCGATGTGAAACCCCCAGAACCTGCTACCCCCTCGGTTGCAGATGCGGCTGCCGATGCCCCCTCTGCGAGGTCCGCTGTGAGTTCAGACAGTGCGGCCGTACCCCCAGCGCCCTCACCGTCGGCTACAAGTTCCGCTGTAGAGGTGTAGAGGTCATTACCACGGGGGGTGACTTGTGACTCCGCTCCAAGGCCGAAGGCCTTTGTTTGTTTAGCCTGGGGCAACGCCCCAGGTCGGAGTAGAACAGTTTTGTCGTAGTCTGAAAGACTACGTTTAGACAATCAAATAGTATCCCCTTGGTTCTAAAATCAGTAGTAAAAATCTTTAACGTAGTCTTTCAGACTACGATTTAAATAAACTATCCTAACCTGGGGCGTTGCCCCAGGCTATACAAAATTAGGCCTTCGGCCTAATGTACATAGCCTAATTTTCTGTACAAACTTGAATATATATATAAATCAGAATTGCATAAAATCGTAGTCTGAAAGACTACGTTAAAATTTTTATAACGGTTCGGGGAAGACAATCGAGAGCTGACGCCTTAATTCCACAAGCGCTTTCGGATGGTGAAATCTTGCTTTCGTGAGCTTCTCCGCCTGTTTCAGATGCTTCCACGCTTCGGAAAATTCATCCCTTTCGGCGCTCAAAACGGCCAGATAATACTCCGCATTGGGGTCATCGGGATAAATTCGATGTAGCTCTCTAAGCGCCCCTAAAGCTTCCTTCATTCGATGCAGCTGCAAATACGTTGTTCCCAACGCAAACCACCCCGCTTTAAATTCCGGGCATCTTTGACACGTCTTAATTAACTCGTCTCGCTTCTCTAAAAGCGACGAGCGTTTCTCGTCGACCTCTTTATAAATCGCCGCTAACGCTTCCTTGTCCGCTTTTCCCTCCAGATAGTCCCTGGGAACGGTATTTTCAGAGACGCTAAAATCAGGTACATGATCCTTCACCCTTTCTAAATAATCCCGCCCCGTCGTCTCATCGCCATCCAGAATATAATTATACCCTATCAGCTCAAGTAATAATGGATCTTCTTTCAGGTAGGGCCTCCCCCTGGAATAAATCTCGATTGCTTTTTTAGGGTCCTTTTTTCTCCAAAATACGGCTGCCTGGTTAAAGTGCGCTAAACCGATCACTTCTTTAACATCCCTTACCTGAAGCGATCTCGTATCAACTCCCAGATATACCTCGTCATCCATATCGACCCCGCGTGCAGTGGTCTCGATGTTGATATCGCCCGATCGGACATAAATGTGCCCCGGCGGTGTGACCATCTCAAGCTCTAAATCAATCCTTTGAGCGAGTGTAATATACAAAATCGACACGCCTAAGCATACGCCGCGCCGTGAATCCATCACCGACGGCAAAAACGTGTACAAGTCAATATCTTCCGAGTACGTGGAGTGAGGGGGGAATCTAAATCCCAACTCCTCGAAGATGTAGCGGTTTAAAAGCTCCACCTTTTCCCGGTCGCTTGCCCCCGGGGTCAATCGCGCTTGAATCTGAAGCGCCATCAAGTCAAGCATCGCTTCATACGACCGAATTTTATCAAAATTCTCCGCACCCAACTCGCTTAAAAAAAGCCCCCGCGCGAGATCGATCTCTTCCGGCGGAAGCTTTATCACTTCTTCCTCCGTCACAGCCCAGTACCCCTTAAGGCGGCGGTTCGACAGATTTTTTGCAGCGTTTTGTACGAAATCAAGCGTTTTATAATCTAAAATCGGCGTAGCATCTTCGCCCGGTTTATTGACAAGCGTCACCATTCCCTGAAGTACGCTCTGAAAATTACCTTTGAAACTGTCGTGATCTATATTTTCAGCCTGAAGGAGCTGTTTTACAACGCCCAGAGCCTTTTCACCTTCGGTTGTGTCGGGGTAAAGCTCCCAAAAAGCTAAGTGCTCATGAAGAGAGGATGGATCCAAACTGTTGTAGAGCATTTTGATATGCCCGACGGAAAAAATAAGTCCTAGTATTAAAAAAAATCGCATAGGCAATCAGTATAAGATGTCGTTGAATATACGGCTAAGTTCTTTTGATTTGGCCATCTGTTCAATCGTCGGCTTCATCCTAAACCGCCAGTTTTTTGGACTGACTTTCCCGGGCAGATTAATGCGATCGGATTCCGGATGGCTATGCCTTAAACTTGGAACCGCCGAAAGATATTCGAGCAATAAATTCACGGCGTAAAGACAGGGGGTGTTGTGGCTGATCTTTAAAATATCGATAATTCTTTGATCCGATATTTTTTTCTCGTTTTTCCACCCCATAAAGCGGCAGAAAAGCGTCCTTTCTTTCGTCTCTTCTTTCCACCATAGCCTTAAAGGCGCGACGTCATGCGTAGAGACGGTTGCCAAGTTCAGTGGGGGATAGCGGTGGAAGGGAATGTAGTTTCTGGGGGGATCTTTAAAACGTTCCCAGCGAAGTACTCTGGTTCCGGGAACCATCAGACGGTCGAGCGATTCAGTGACCCCTTTCGGAATCGTTCCCAAGTCCTCTCCGATCGGCTCCATGGTGGAGTGATCGATAATTGCTTTTAAAATGGTCTCTCCATGGGGTATCCAGACATTTTTGTCTTTCGGATAAAACGCACCCTTGGCATTAGGGTCATCCGCCGGATAGCTCCAGATTCGGTAAAATCCCACGATGTGATCAATCCGGTACATGTGGTAATAATGCTCAGAGTATTTTAAGCGCGCCTTCCACCATGAAAAATCTTCCTTCTTCATCGCTTCCCAGTTGTAAATGGGACAGCCCCAGTTTTGCTCTTCGTCGGTAAATTGATCAGGGGGCGCTCCGGCTGAACGATCCAAGTGAAATAGATGGGGGTGGAGTTTAACTTCCACGCTGTCGGGGGCGACCAAAATGGGAAGATCTCCCATGATTTTAACGCCCACTTTATCGGCGTGGGCTTTAACTTGTTTCATTTGAGTGGCGGCAAGCCACTGCTCGCAGACCGTCTTTTCCCCCTCTTTAAAATGGGCGTAGGTGTCGACCCATTTTTCATTTTTTCGAAACTTTTCGACCTCTTTATAGGGGAAGTTATAGGCCTTGAAGGCTTTTTCTTTGAGATCTCTTACGGCGTCGTAGTCGATCCGGATAAGGTCATTAAGCCCCTTGTCGGAGACGCCCGGCCATTTGATAAGCAGGGGATTTAAGGCAAAAACGGACTGTAAATTATAGGGGCTGGGATCAAGCCCGTTGTCGTTGATCGGCAGGATTTGAATAACGTTAAGCCCGTGAGCACGGGCCCAGTCGATAAGAGGGATCAGGTCTAGATATTCCCCGATCCCCCCCGAAGTTTCCGTCTTTAACGAAAAGACGGGGGCGTTGACCCCATTAAAAGACGATGGCATTGAAAAAAGCGTTGATGATCGCCAAAACAACCGCAAAGCCGATCGCCCACCAGAAGTTGGCAATATACAAGCCCGGTACGATCAAGCTGGTTAGCCAGGCGCAAAAGCCCATGATGACCAAAGTAAAGAGACCCATAGTCAAGATATTGATCGGCAGCGTAAGCAAAATCAACAGGGGACGAATAAACGCGTTAATCACACCCAAAACAACAGCAACTAAAAGCGCTGTGGTAAAGTCATCGACTCTTACACCGGGTAGAATCCGCCCGGTTACAAAAACGGCAATCGTACTAATCAAGATATAAAGTACTGTCGCGATAGCATTGTTCATAAATTTCCTCCTAACATTCCCAATCTAAAGCCTCCCCCTTTAAATCACAAGAAAGGTAAATAAATAACAGGATAGGCAGGATCGCTCGCTTGATTTATGATGCCCAGGCAAACCTTAAGAGACTTTGATGTCTGACGATCCTAGTTTTGAGTGCTCGGTCATAGCAACTCCTATTTACTTAACGCGTCTACATGTGTTTTGGCTGAAACGGCCAAAGCTTCCAGACTGTAGCCCCCCTCAAGACAGGAGATCACACGTCCTTCGGCATGTTTATCGGCAATTTGCACCAAGATTTCAGTTAAACGATAAAAATCTTTGTCATTAAGATTAAATCCTCCCAGGGGGTCAAACGAATGCGCGTCAAATCCGGCGGAGATAATCACGAGATCGGGCTTGAAGACATCCATTAAGCCGGGGAGCGTTTCAAACGCTTTTAAGACTTCGTCTCGGGAGTTATCGCCGGCTGAAATCGGATAGTTGACAATATGATCCTTAGACTCAAGTCCTGTTCCGGGATATAGAGGGTGTTGATGGGTGCTGAAATAAAAGACGGAAGGGTCGTCCCAGAAGATCGCCTCCGTTCCGTTGCCATGATGGACATCGAAGTCGGCGATCAAAACCCTTTCTAATCCCTTCTTGATTTGGGCATACCTTGCGGCCAAAGCGGCATTATTGAAGATACAAAATCCCATCCCCTTAGCCGCTTCGGCGTGGTGTCCGGGGGGCCTGGTCGCGACAAACGGCCGAAATCCCTCGAACGCTGCATCAACCGCGTCCATGGCTCCGCCCGCCGCCGTCACGGCCGCGCCCCATGATCCCGCCGACAGCACCACATCACCCGTGCTTAGCAGCTCCTTACCGTCTCCAATCTCTTGCTTCACAAGTTCAATATATTCCGTCGGATGAACCCACTGAAGCTCCTCCCTATTGGCCGCCCGGGCTAAGCGATGCTCAACCTCTTTAAGCCCGCTCAAGACAGCGCCCACCCGCGCGCTTCTTTCGGGGTGTAGCATGCCCGTTTCATGCATTAACGAATCGGGATGGTGAATAATCAATGGTTTCGGCATAAATATTATTTTAAATCATCGGGAGGAAATGATGCGACAGGTTTTAATATTAATGGCCATGACGGCAAGTCTGTGGGGACAGGGGGTGGATACTAGGTCGAAGTTGTCGGTGAGAGGAGAGGCCCAGCTTTTTGCCCCGGCGGATGAAATGCAGGTAAGTTTGGGTACTGTGACCCAGGAAAAAACTGCCGGATCGGCAATTAATGCCAATAAAGAAACGATTAAGAAAGTGATTCAGGCGCTAAAGTCTTTGGGTCTCGATGAAAAAGAGTGGTCTACGGGACGAATTTCGATCGAGCCTGTTTATTCAAGACAAGAAACGGGTTCATATACCCCTGAGATCATCGCCTACAGGGTGACGAACCTGGTGAATATCAGGACTGAAAAACTGGATAAGGCGGGACAAATTATTGATGTTGCCACCAAAAATGGGGCAAATCAGATAGAAAACCTGCTGTTTGGCACGAAGGATGCTAGAGTGCTAAGGTCAGAAGCGATAACCAAAGCTTCGAAAAACGCGGTGGCAGATGCCCGCACTCTAGCAGACGCGACCGGCCAAAAACTGGTCCGAATGCTTGAAGTAGTCCTCGACGAGGACTCTTATTCTCCCGCAAGACAGAGAAATTTTCCGGTAATGATGGCCAAAATGGGCGATTCTACCCCCATAAATCCGGGGGAGGTCACCATTTCAGCCAGCGTAACCCTGGTCTATGAAATGGCTCCATAAGCTATTCTGAACAGGGTCAGGGATTTTTTTTCACTTTTTTTTAAATACCGCTTGCCGAAAATAGGCATGGCGATGTATGTTTTTAAACATCTTCAGCATGAAACGCTCTCCTGAGTGAGAGTGTTGAACGAAAAAGAAGTCTGAGAGCTTCTGAAATTATTTTGATGTTTTGACAGCGTAGATAAGACAATG
>JAGROB010000012.1 GCA_020440465.1 Chlamydiia bacterium | reverse complement strand
GCGGGGTGCCAGGTCACCCCGTCTGAAAGCGGAGCCAGGGCTCCGCACTCCAAAAGAATCTCGCGGCGCCAAAGGCCGCAATAGATTAAATCGGGTTGGGAACGCGGTTATTCGGTGAAGCATTGCCCTTTTCTTCCTCCGGCGGAGGGGGCGGGGTCGCTGCCGAATTCGTTTCCGACTTTTTATGAAGCTCATCTTGTTTTTTAAGACGATCTTGCTTATCTTCCCGAGTCCACTCTCCGTTAATGATCTTTTTCACATCTTCGGCATCAAGTGTCTCAAACTCGATCAACATTTCAGTCATCAATTCAACCGCTTCTTTATTTTCTTTCAGAATTTTAAGCGCATATTCATTAGCTTCCTGAAGAAGCTTTTTCACTTCAGCATCGATAATTTGCGCCGTCTCTTCAGAATACGTCTTATCGTGGACTTGCACACCCTGAGAGGCGTCTGCCCTATCGCTATAAGCCACGGGTCCGACCACATCATTCATACCCCAATGGCAAACCATATTCCTTGCCATTTCGGTTGCACGCTCAATATCGTTTGAAGCGCCGGAAGAGACATCTCCCACAAAAATAAGCTCTGCTGCTCTTCCCCCCATGAGAACCGCCATGTTATCTAAAAGCTCTTTTCTCCAATGGCTGGTTTTATTTTTCTCCGGCAAGAACATCGTAGAACCCAAGGACATTCCTCTCGGGATGATCGTCACTTTATCTACAGGATCGCTGTGCTCGACTTTAAGGCCCACGATCGCATGACCCGACTCGTGATAAGCAGTTGACCGCTTCTCATTTACATCTAACTCCATTGATCGGCGCTCTTTTCCGTAAAGCACTTTGTCTCTGGCTTCCACCGTCTCGGCTCTTGTCACCGCAGATCTACCCTTTCTCGCAGCTAAAAGCGCGGCTTCATTTAAGATATTGGCAAGATCAGCTCCGGAACAGCCGGGAGTACTTTTCGCAATCGACATCAAATCGACATCGGGATCCAACTTAATTCTCTTGGCGTGCACTTTCAGAATATCGAAGCGTCCCTTTATATCGGGAAGGCCAATTACCACATGACGATCGAAACGGCCCGGTCTTAAAAGCGCTTTATCCAAAACATCGGGACGGTTGGTCGCGGCCATCAAAATCACGCCCTCATTTGCCTCGAACCCATCCATTTCCACGAGTAGTTGGTTTAAGGTCTGCTCTCTTTCGTCATGACCTCCGCCCACTCCGGCGCCTCTATGGCGACCCACAGCATCGATCTCGTCTATAAAGACGATACAGGGGGCATTTTTCTTTGCCTGGTCAAAAAGGTCTCTGATACGGCTTGCGCCCACCCCCACGAACATCTCAACGAAGTCGGAACCGGAGATCGAGAAAAAGGGTCTGTCGGCTTCACCCGCAACAGCTCTTGCAATTAAGGTTTTACCCGTTCCCGGCGGCCCGATACAAAGCACCCCTTTCGGAATTCTTCCGCCAAGGGCCGTAAATTTGTGGGGATTTTTCAAAAAGTCGACAACTTCTTCCAGCTCTTCTTTGGCCTCTTCGGCACCGGCGACATCTTTAAAGGTAACTTTGTTCTCCCCTTTCGGCATAATTAAGCGGGCAGGAGACTTTCCAAAGTTCATCGCGCCGGATCCCATGCCCTTCATCTGTCTTGAGAAGACAAAATAAAGTACCATGAGCACCAAGAAAATCGGAAGGAGCGTAAAAATGTAGCTCACATAGTTCGGCGTTGGCTCTTCGGAGCGGAACGTTTTTTCCAAGACCTTGTTGAGGGGCTGGTCAGGAGCTTTGAAATAGCCCCCTTTATTTTCAGGAAACTGATTCCATTCCTCTTTCGCATTCAAAAACCATTGGTGGAAGGTGTCGGAATCTTGTTTTTCAAGTGCTCTTGTAGATAGCTCTTTGTTATTAAAGAACCAAACCACTTCTGAAACAGCCATACGGGCTTTATCCAACTGGGTTTGATTCGTCTCTAAATCTTGGGTTAGCTTGGTATAGCGGTCAATTGCTTCATTGTAGCTTCTGACCGAACGGAGTTGGAGCAGACGAATATGGTCCTGGGGCTTATTGAGAAGCGCTACCATAGCGGATAAATCATCCATGGCTTTGGTGTAGATCTGAAGACGATCATTAATCGATCTTGCGCTTTCATTTACAGCGACCACTTTTTGATCGAGCGCCTTTAGCTCATTTTTCATCGGCTCGGAGCCGATCCCCAGCGTTTGGGAGCGAAAATCGGTAATCAGCTCTGCTAAATCTTTTCCGAATTGGGTTAAGCTTTCGTTATCCGGAGCTTCTTTAACCTGCTTAAATTGCTCGCTTAAATCTTTAAGGCTTAGGTAGTTCTTTCTTGAAAGCTCGCGAATGACAAGGCTGTGATCCTGACCGGGAGTGTTGAAAAGCTCATCTACGACCTCATAACCACCCTCAGGAATTTCAATGCCCGATAATGCTAAAAAGCGATCGGCAGACTCTTTTACTTTTGCTCTTAATCCTAAAAGCTCTTTCGAAACGATCTCTTTTTCTTGAGTGAGTTCATGGTTTTTATTGAGCAGCTCAAGATATTTATAGCGGGCTTTGCCCTCTTCCGTAAGCTTTTCTCTAAACTCTCCGGAAAAAGTCACTAAATTATCCGATCCGGCAGTCTTTTTAGACTCTTCCGGCTTTATCAGCTGCAAGTTAACTAAATGCTCAAGCTCGTAGCTAAACCCGACTGAAGCAAATTTTGTATCCACATAGTTCTGTAGCATCATCATGAACAAGAAAAGTGCCATGAGAAGCCATACGAAGCCACCGGGAAAACTTTTTTTAAGATCGGGTTTTTTATCGTTTGCCATGAATACCCACTTTTGATTATTTAGCTATATTTCCTTAGTTTAGCACATGAGGATTAAGAGGCGCAATAAGCTTTCCCCCGTCCGCGATCAGAGTCTTGTGGCCGATGGTTCGTTGAAACCCTTTTCGCTTCTCTAAAATAGCTTCCGAAAGCGCATGAATCTCCTTTTTTCTCACAGGAATTTCAGCCTCTCTGAAAGCGTTTTCGACAACCTTCTTTAAAAGATAGGGATGGGGGGCTGAAGTTAAATCATACACCGCTTTCCCCTGATCTTTTTTTGGGGCATAAGCCTTAAGCGCTTCTGCCAAAAACCCTTTAAGCTCTAACGCTTCGTCGGAAAGACTCACAAAGGCGCTTGAGACATTCTTACCAAAAGTCTTTGATAAATAAGGAATTAAAGTCGATCTAAGACGACCCCTTAAAAATCTGGGGGAAAGATTAGTGGTGTCATCTACATAAAAGTTTTTGCCTAAATAGTTTAGAAGCTCCTCTTTCGCAAAGCATAAAAAAGGTCTTAAAACTAAAACCCCTTCGATTTCAACGGCTTTTGTCATTGATCCCAAATTCGGCAAAAAAGCCCCCTCAAATAGCTTTTTTAAGGTCGTCTCCGCCAAATCATCTGCATGATGAGCCAGCAAAACAGCCGTGCTTGACGTTTTTTCAAGCACCTCTTTAAAAAAATTTAAGCGAAAACGTCTTGCAGATGCCTCTAAATTCCCCTTATATTCACTTATTTTTAAGGTTTTAAGATAAAAAGGGATGTTATGTTCACAGGCGATTTTATGAAGATTTTCAGCCTCAAGCCTACTTGAATCCCTCCAGCCATGATCGACGTGAGCCGCTACAAACGGCTGCCGAATCGCAACAAGCGCCTTAAACAGCGCCATGGAGTCCGCTCCGCCTGAAAAGCCAAGCACAAGGCGTTTTTTCCGATACGGCTTTAGAGCGTCTAATAATTTTTTCTCAATCATGTTGAATACATCTGAAACAGGTAGAAAAACAGAATTAAGACCAGTATCAAAAGCCACAAAATCAAGTTAGGGGGCTCTTTTTCATCCAAAAGAACGACTTCCCCATCCCCTTCCACCGACTCTTCGGGCAACTCGCCGAACTTGGGCTTTTTGGGAGACTCGCTTTCTTCTTCGGCAAATAATTCTTTGACTTGCTTAGCAGGAACCCAATCGGAAAACCCGTCTTTCCAGACCAAAGATTCACGGGTGAAGTAGGGTTTCGACAGTAACTCGTCTTTAGTGAATGGCCCTTTGGCCCCCCCCTCAACAATACAATACCAGCATTTATCCATATGAACCTGTCCGTAAATTGCTATTTAGTTGAATATTTTGTTTCTTTGAGGAGTTTTTGGGGCTGGCATCAATGGCAAACTTTAAGAAGTCAGACCCGAAAGAGTCTTGAAAAGGCAGGATATGCAGCAAATATGAGTTTGTGGATAGGTTCATGTATGATAATATACCCAATTGTATGGGCCTTAAGTTTCCTGTTTTGTGGCGCTACCTTGCGTGGCAGTTCCTAAAGGTATTTTTTTTCACAACGATCGCTTTAATCGGCGGCCTTTTGACGCTCCGATTAGAAGAGATCGCCTCTTTTTGGTCTTTAGACCAAACGGGAACGTACTTGCTTACCTTTATTCTTTACCAAATCCCTTACATCCTCCCGATCGCAATCCCACTGGCTTGCTTAATCTCATCGATGATCCTGGTAAAGCGGCTTTCTTCAACCCATGAAATTTCGGCGATGAGAGCACTTGGCTATTCCATAAGCTCTATATTCCAACCTGTGCTAATTATAGCAACTCTAATCAGTATTGCCAACTTTCTTATTACCTCAGAGATTGCGACGGAAACACACCTTAAAACAAATCTTTTGAAATCTGAGCTTCGGTCGATGAATCCGCTGATCCTTTTGCAAAACAAGTATTTACTTCGCACAAAAGGAATATTTTACGATGCCTTGGGGGCTTTTAAAATGGGAGAGACGGCCTCTGATGTGGTCATCGCCTTTCCGTCCAAGGACAACGAGCGCCTTTCTTTATTCTTGGCCAAAGAACTGAAAGTCCAGGGACACAATTTTGAAGGGGAAAACATCACCCTTTTCACCCCCCAGGAAAAAAGACATCAGATAGTTTTGGAAAATATTGGCCGAACCCGCTCCGAGATCGAAGATTTTTCCGATATTATCCGGCAAAAGGCCTTCTCTTTTTCCGATGAGCACCTTAACTTAAAATATCTTTTTGCGAAGGTCAAAAACCCCGAAAACCCAAAAGCCAAAGCACGCGCCATATCAGAAATTTTTCGACGTCTTTCTTTGGGACTTGCCCCTTTTACCTTTAGTTTGATGGGACTCTCATTTGGACTTTCTATTAGCCGAAGAGACTCTAAAAAGGGACTTATCTTCGCAACCCTTCTTGCGACCTTATTTTTAACGACGTTTTTCTTTGCTAAGGGCGCCTCTAGCCGGATTCTTCCCTCGCTCACCCTCTACTTTATTCCCCATTTTCTAATTATCTTTTTTAGCTTGAGCTACGTAAGAAAAATCAGCCGGGGGATCGAATGAGAATCTGGCAGCGCTATTTCTTTTTCGATACATTAAAAGTGATCGGATTTTTCTTGGCCGCATTTTGGGGATTATATGTGCTTATCGACTACGCGAGCCACTCCGGTACGTTTCACCACCACAAAGATCCGTTAAGTTTTTTTCAGCTGGTGGTTTTCTATACCGGTGAGCTCATAAGAAGAAGCGAAATCTTACTTCCGTTTGCAATTTTGGTAGGCGTAACCCGGGTATTGACCAAGTTGAATACCCGAAATGAGTTAGTAGCGCTTTTAGCGTCGGGACAATCCATGAAAAAGCTTCTTTTTCCATTTATAGGAGTGGGACTTTTGGGCGTGGGTTTTTTGTACCTTAACGAAGAAGTGTTTGTTCCCTGGGCCATGGAAAGCTCAAGAGAGATTGGGGATATTCAAAAATCAACGTCCTCTAAAAGCGCGAAACATCTAAGACTAAAGGGGGGCTCCCTTCTTATTTTTGGCAGTTTAAAGCCGGAGACAAAGGAGCTATTCGATGTCTTCTGGATCCCATCCATCGATGACGTTTGGCGGTTTAAAACCCTTTCTTTAGAAGCGATTCCAAAGGCTTCAGAGGGAGAGCATTTTTCACGCGGAAAAGATAATATGATGCGGATTAAAGAGCGCTTTTCCGCCCGTCTTTTCCCGGAAATAGAATATAATCCCAAACGGCTCTTAGAAACTATAACCCCTGCCGATGAGCTTTCGATTTCGGAACTTTGGAAAAAGTCCCCATCGAATGCCAAAAGCCAAAAAGAAGCGCGGATAAAAACACAGCTATTTAGAAAACTCTTTTTACCCTGGCTTGCGCTTTTTGCCGTTTTGATCCCGGCGCCTTTTGCGACACAGTTTACGAGACGTTTAAATGTGTTTTTTATCTATGTGATTTCGCTATTTTCCCTCTTTTTCATCTATGTCGTCTTCAATGTCGCAACCATTCTTGGGGAAAGGCAGCTCTACACCCCTTTTTGGGTCATGTTTATCCCCTTCATTCTAGTTTCCGCAATTTTAGCCTATCGTTTAAAAAAAATTAGCTGACCCAGCCTTCGGCGATATCATCACCGATTAAAAGGCGAAGCGCTTCTTTGACAAAATCTCTATAAACCTTGTCCCCAAGTGTCCCTTTCGTGGTCTCAAGGTGTTTAATTGTGTGGGTAAGCCGCATGAGCCTGTGAGCTAGGGGAGCTCTTTCTCTGGCTAACAATGGTGGGGCGAAAAGAAGAGTTTCTAAGTCTAAAAGCTTCGCTTCGGAAATTTTTTCCTCCGACAACAGCTCGAAAAAGACAAAGAAGAGCGCGTTAAAGACGTTAGAGGTATCGAGCCCGTCCTTGCAAGTGAAAGATAAGGTTTTCGGCTTCGTTACCTCAATCACTTTTAGGGTTAGAAACAGATAAAAAAGATCCAAAAATACGAGCCGCTCGATTCTTTTAAGCGCTTTTTTGTTTTGAAAGAAAAGGGAATGGAGGGTCTCTATTATGCTAGGCACCGAAGGCTCTATCTTATCTCTTATATCCTCATCTAAGTAAAAACCTGCGTTGGGATCGAGCGCTAAATCTAAAACCTGGTCGGAGAAAATGTCCCATGAGTCTTCGTCGTAATAAAGATGGGTTTGATGATAAAACTCTGTATCCAGGGGAAGGGTAAAAACCGAGATGTTGTCATTTAGTTTTTCTAAACAAAAAGCTCTTGCGCTTTCTTTAAAAGTCGTTCGATCCTGCATTTGTATCATCAAATGGGGCTTTTCACTTTGAACAAAGTCAATGAATTCAAATAGTACTTCCGACTTGTCAATCGACTCTTGTCTTGTGGGACTTGGAATTCTTAGCACTCGGACCGCTTTCTCATCATAATAAAAACTATAAAGATATCCGGGAAAGTTTATGGGAGATATCGGCTGATATGTTCTATACTGGCCACGCACAATCGTTTCGATCACTTTATTTAGGGGCCCATTCGGGTGGGTTTTAACCACTTTATCCATCGCTTTTGATGCTTGAGCCAACCGACTCCAAATTGCGTTATTTTCCACAACATGTTCGGAAGAGATTTTATGTCCTCCCTCTTCTAAAAGTTGATGAACTAAGGGACGAGCAGCTTCAATAAACCCTTTATGCTCAAAAATGGCATCGGATATTGCTCTTACAACTCTTAAAGTATTTCTGGCTATGGTGTGGCTCTTTTTCGGAGGGTAAGCCACTATTTTTTGATATTCGGGATTTTTTAATACCCGCTCAAAAAACATTAAAAAATCAGAAAAATAATCGACTGCGCATTTCACCGAGACCTCTTTTTTAAGATTCTTGGGGTTTGAAGCCGCAAAGAGGGCAAATAACGCTTTGGAAAGATTGCTGATATGGTCATGATCTTTATGGCGGAAAAGGTCATGAAAAAAGAGCGTTATCTCTTCGTTAGCTGTTTTTATCATGGATTTTGCGATATTCTGACACACTTTGTCTTGCCACAGGTCGATATCGGTTAAAAGATCCCCCGGTTTCGCTTTATTGATGAAGTCACCAAAGTCGGAAACGAGCTTGATATTACGTATTAACTCCGGAGAGAAAAATCTTCCTCCGTCTTCTTTTCGAAGGTAGAAAAGCTCGTATTCCGTGTCATTCTTAACAGATTCTAAATCTATGAAAATACGAGTGGTCTGAAGGACTTTTTTACCCTTTTGGGCTCTTCCTCTGATTTCGGTCGAATCTGACCCCCAGGCGCCTCTTGCGGCCTCTAAAATCCATTTTCCGAGGGTTCCTTCGGACACCTTGGGGGATATGTTCTTTTGGTAAAATTCTTGTAAATTTCTGAACTCTTTAAAGGTTTTAACGCTTCGGTGCTCATTTTTTTCGATCAGCTCGCCATAGCGGTCCAGTTTTTTGGCCAAATCCCCCACAATAACCATCAAGGACTTAATGCGATCTTCGGTTTCCTTCCAGTTTTTAGACGCAAATTCTTCTTTGTAAAATGATCCTAAATATCTGAGTGTGTTTAAGTAAGCCTCTTCCACGTCGTGAAGCCCTTTTATTTTCTTGTCAGAGTCTACGGCTTCTAAAGTCTTAAACGTAATTTTACCCGTTTTCTTATCTTCATATTTGAGTATGCCAACCGGTTTATCCAAGTCGAGATCCGTAATGTTGGACAACATTTCTACGGCATCTAATATATTCATTTCTGATGTAGCTTTCATTTTAACCACCTTACAAACTCTTACTAAGAACTATTATCACACACTTTTTTATTTAATTGAAAATTTTATTTACAGGTATTTATGACTTGCTTTTTATTCTAAGAATTTGGTTAAATTACCCATCTGGAAGAGTGGCAGAGTGGCCGATTGCGTCTGTCTTGAAAACAGAAGGCCTGAAAGGGTCCGTGGGTTCGAATCCTACCTCTTCCGAAAAAACACCGCCCACAAGGGCGGTTTTTTTTTGGCAAGAAAAAGACTCGAACCCACGTGAATTTGCAAGGTTCGATACGAGCCCGAAGCGAAAGCTTGTTCAGCCAGTTTTATTGGAACCGGGCACACGCTTAAGCAACTCCAAACTTTTCTCTAACTGCTCTTCACTTTCCGAAGACAAAAATTTTTCCATGACTTCCACCTACTCACGACCAACCTTGAAGCCAACTGTTATACTCAGAAATAGTCAGCTTGTATCGAGCTATATTCCCTTCGTGCAAACCCCTTAATTCTTTCTCTACAGTTTCAATAAACCTTGACTGATCTTCATTAGGAACCGTTTCATTGGACAAAGATCTAATGAAAAGCACCGCTTGTCTTTTATTCATCCTTTTTCTAACTACTTCCCCAATGGCATCAAAAATGATTTTTCGATATCTCAGCCGAACAGGATCCGGTTCACCAAGGGATTGGCAAGTTGCTGAATACAGTGCACAGGATCGTTTGTAGGCCCAGACAAACACATCTTTAAGCAAGTCAATTTTATTAAGTTCGTAAATTGCCAAAAGGCCATTGATGTATGTCTTTTGCGGAACATCCATAAACGATAAAGGTGCAAGGTTAAGACGTATCATCGGAATATTAGCTACAAGCCTTGATACACGTTTATTAACATCTTCAAAAGGTTGCAAATAAGGAAGATGCACCATTAAAAAAAACGATTGTTCGAAAGGATTCTTAATTGCACGGGCCGTATCCAACACTTGACTAAAGCACTCACTAATTAAATCGGGAACAACTAAAGGATGATATACAGATTTACCAATTCCAACAGATTTTGATCTTAAACGTCCGCTTGCTTGTGGATCAATTAGAAGGTTATCTGAAAGAAGTGCATGAACGCTCAAAACTGTTTGCTTGTCGATATCAATGTGGTCTGCAGAATCGATAAGAAACTCAATAGCTGCTTTATGGTTTAACACCATCTGAGTTTCTTTTAAATCTTTCCCTTCCGCAGCTTCACTAAACTCAAGCAGTCTTTCTGTTTCTAAGAGTGAGTAAGTATTCCCCTCCAAACGACTGGAGTTCCACGATAGATCAATAAGAATACGATTAAAGATCTCTCTTGCATAGGTTCCGGCCGGCCGCTCACCATCTGTTTTCCCCAACTCTGCAAGCTCATTTTTTTCCACTTCCGAAAGATAAGAAGTAACGTTAGGTCGATATTCATCCAAAAACTTTCTGTTGTAGCCTATGGGAGTTCGACTTTGAATGGGCTGGGCTACTTCACTCAAAATATTTTGTGAAGACGAGGAAAGCAAAACGATTTGCTCTTCTTTTTCCGGCTCATCTCTTAAACTCTTAGCTAATTGATACCTTAAAGCACGTCCCTTTCCCTGCGAAAAAACCTTGCCTTCGTCTATTAAAATATTCAACCTGCGCCGCACGGTATAGACCGGCAAGGAGATCTTTAGATTTGAACGGATATCATTAATAGATGCTCCGTTAGGAAACAGAACTAAGCAGTCAAGTATGGCCTTAAATTCAGTCTGCTGTATCGGTCTTGCCATATCACTACCCCTGCAAATCTTTAGTGTTACGATTTCCTTTTATCGTAACACTAAAGCCATTATTATGTCACAATTCGCAGAATCGTAACACTAAACTCCTTATAATGTTACGATTCCTAAGATCATAACCCTTGATATTTTGCCGGTTTTTTTGCAGACTATCTATCAAAAAATAAGGGATTTAGACTTATGACACAAATTAAGACGCCGGAATTAGAAGGGACGCCTTGGGTGGAGTCGCCGTTTTTTGAAGAGCTATTAGCAACAAGCGGTTTCGATTCGGAGACCAAGGAAAAAATCCGTTTTTTCCATGAGCATGGCTATTTGGTTTTGGATCTTAACATCGAGGGATTTGATCAAAAGGCCGAAGCGATTATCAACAAGCTCAAACCGGAGCAAGATAAAGAATCCAGAGTGCAAGATGCCTGGAGCTATATTCCCGAAGTAAAAGATTTGGCTTGTCATCCTGAAGTTATTAAATGGCTTGAAATCTTGTATCGCCGACGCCCTATCCCATTCCAAACGCTAAACTTTAAAATGGGGACTCAGCAAGCAACTCATAGCGACTTAGTTCACTTCAACTCCTTCCCCGAGCGTTTCATGGCGGGCGTCTGGATGGCTTTAGAAGACACGGACGAAAATAACGGCGCACTTCACTACTATCCCAAAAGCCATAAACTCCCCGTTTTTGAACTTCATGATATCGGGATTAAAGCAAGCTCATTTAAAATGCAAAACGAACAGTACAAACAGTATGAGCACTTTGTACAAAAGCTTATGAAAGACTCCGGTCTTGAAAAGAAAACTGTTCCTATGAAAAAGGGACAAGTACTTATCTGGGCGGCAAACCTTTTCCATGGCGGCGACCCCATTAAAGACCTTTCAAGAACCCGCCACTCTCAGGTCACCCACTTTTATTTCGACAACTGCCGTTATTACACCCCCCTTTACTCCGATGTCTACCTAGAAACTATCTGGTGGAAAGAATTCGTCGACATCCGCACGGGAAAACTTGTACCCCATAAGTATTTAGGGCAAAAAGTCGGCCTCCCCCTCAAACAGCGCCTCCGCTACTTTGTGGAAAGAAGCCTTCGACACAATAAAACAGGCCAAAACATCGTCAAAAAGCTCAAAAAACTCTTAACTTCCCGATAAGACTTTGATTTAATCCGGCAGCTTTAAATTTTTATTTAAAATAAATTCTTTAAGCTGTTTAAGTCTGAAATATGAAAAGCCGTTGGATTGAAAGCACGCTTAAAAAAGCGGACATCCAATTGGACGGGGATCGTCCATGGGATGTTAAGATTCTAAACCCCAAAGCGATAAGAGACATTGCTTTAAAAGGGTCTCTTGGTGCGGGAGAAAGTTATGTAGAGGGAACCTGGGACGTTGAAAAACTCGACGAGGCCTTCTACCGGCTTTTTGAAGCCCGTTTGGACGGTGGCATTGCCGCTTCCTTTCCCCAGCTCATTTGGAAAATAAAAAAGTTTTTTATGAACCCCCAGTCAAAGGGCAGAGCCTTTCAGGTGGGTGAAGAACACTACGACTTAGATGTTGATCTCTTTAAAAATATGCTCGACTCGAAAATGGTCTATTCATGCGCCTACTGGAGAGAATCCAAAAACCTTGAAGAGGCTCAAGAAGCAAAACTTGATCTTGTTTGCAAAAAAATGGGGTTAAAACCAGGTATGAAAGTACTTGATGTCGGCTCCGGCTTCGGCGGATTTCTAATTCATGCAGCCAAAAATTACGGTATAAAAGGAACTGGAATTACCGTTTCTAAAAGCCAAAGAGACGAGGCTTCCAAACGCGCTCAGGGTTTAGATATTGAGTTTAAATTAATGGACTACAGAGATTTAAACGGAAAATGGGATCGAATTGTCTCAATCGGACAGTTTGAACATGTCGGCTCGAAAAATTACTCGACTTATCTTCAAAAAATGAAACAGTGCTTATCTGAAGAGGGGTTAATGCTTCTTCACACGATAGGAAACGATAAAACCTATGCCGGCGCTGACCCCTGGATGGAAAAATATATCTTCCCGAACGGGGAAATCCCCTCCCTGACCCAAATGGCCAAAGCCTTTGAAGAAACTTTTATCGTAGAAGACCTCCACAACTTCGGCGCCGACTACGACAAAACACTTATGGCCTGGTACGATAATTTTGAAAACACGTTCCCCGATAAAAATTCTTCATTCTACAGAATGTGGAAATATTACCTTCTCACCTGCGCCGCTGCCTTCCGCGCAAGACGTTTAGAACTTTGGCAATTTGTATTATCCCCTAATGGTGTGCCGGGGGGATATAAACGTCCTTGCCTTTAAGCTTTAAAGTCGTTAGAATCTCTTCCTTTTGACAAGGAGACTCTAATGACACCAAAGCATAAAGTTACGCTAAAAACAACAGCCGGCGATATTGAGCTGACGCTTAAACCCCACATTGCCCCGAAGGCGGTTGAAAACTTCGTGAAACTGGCTGAAAAAGGGTACTACAACGGGATTTTATTCCACCGTGTCATCAAAGACTTCATGATTCAGGGCGGCGATCCCACGGGTACCGGCGCCGGCGGGCAGTCGATTTGGGGCAAAAACTTCGAAGATGAGTTTTCCGGAGAAGTTGACTTTAACGAGCCTGGCGTAATCGCCATGGCCAACCGCGGGCCTGCGACGAACGGAAGCCAGTTTTTCATTACCTGTGCTCCCACCCCATGGCTTCACGGCAAACATACCATTTTCGGAGAAGTCACTTCCGGCATGGACGTGGTTCGAAAAATTGAAAACAGCCCCACAGGCCCCGGTGATCGCCCCAATCCGGAGCAGAAAATTCTGTCTGTCGTGGTGTCATAAAGTATTTTCAGGAAGAGTGGCAGAGCGGCCGAATGCGTCTGACTCGAAATCAGATTCACGGGTAACCGTGACGGGGGTTCAAATCCCTCCTCTTCCGTTTTTTTGGCGGGGTCTTTGACTTCTAGCTCCTCCGCCGTGCTACTCGCACTGCCGTCGTCGCGATAAGCCAAAAACCTCCACCCAAATTATGTAGCTCAAGACTTTAGCCTAAGCTGCATACTCTGGGTAATGAGGTTTTTAGAAAGATATGGAATGTCCTTCGAGGATGCCAATAACTAGACCAAAAGAAAGGGAATGCACAGAGCGACTTTTGATGCTTTTATGAACGAATACAAACTTATCAATGATATGGGTAATCAATATTTATTTAAACAGGTTTGATTACACAAGGGTACATGTAGGTTGAAGATTATTAAATTTGTCCTGATGACGCACAAAATAATTAGCATCATCACAAATACTTTTCATTTTAACCTGGAAGTTTCCCAATCTGTCAGTTTCATCGATCACCAAAGGTTTCCAAATCATTTTAACCTGGAAGTTTCCCAATCTGTCAGTTTCATCGATCACCAAAGGTTTCCAAACACAATACTTATACTCACTAAAAATCAACTGAACTGTATCTTTGCTCATACCAGAACTATATAAGACCGTAAACCGTTTGCTTCCCAAATCGAAATCCAAACCTAAGCCTCTTTTTCGAACAGCTTGATCCATTTTTCTGACAGATTCCATACCAGCGGTGCCATAAATATTGCGCAGTGATAAGTCTAACGATAAAGTACTTGTCATTTCAAAACCTCTTTAGTAAAGCTTATTATACCACAATCAACCCCAAAAATCAACATATTAAAACACTATTTACCAATATATTAAAGTTAATGTTTTAGAAAGTTCTAGATTAATTATTTTTTTACAAAATTTTCACACTGATTCCCCAAAGCCCTCTCAAATTCACAATAATTCCCAGTATTGACTGATGCGAGTTCTCTCTAATATGATTACAGTTTAGTTCAGTCGATTTCTGGAAATAGCCGACTGGAATCCGACTCGAAATCAGATTCACGGGTAACCGTGACGGGGGTTCAAATCCCTCCTCTTCCGTTTTTTTTTGGCGGGGTCTTTGACTTCTAGCTCCTCCGCCGTGCTACTCGCACTGCCGTCGTCGCGATAAGCCAAAACCACTCGCCAAAAACCTCCACCCAAATTATGTAGTTCAAGGCTTTAGCCTAAGCTACTTTCTTGACTTGCTTCAGAATCAGTCTTAGCATCACTTTACGAACAAATCCGCTAAACGGCCGTATAAAAAACCAGTAGAGGCGAAACTTCCTCAAGCTTGCCTTGTCCGTGGCTTTTATTCGCGTGACTGTTTGGACCCGGCATCCCTTAGACAGACTGTCAGAAGTGAATGAAAACCCCCAGAGTATCTTCACATAGCCGGAAGTATCAAAGGCTTTAAATTCCTGGGAGGTCAAAAAAAGAACATCCCCTTTCAGCTTCCAAGGGCGGGCAACCAACCCCCACACGACTTCGTGCGGAGCGTTTTCATAAAGGGTCACAAATTTCTTCTGGAACTTTTCTGGCTTACTGATCCCTCTTAAGGCAAATAAAACTCTTAAAACTCCTGACTCAGAAAAATCTACGCTTTGAAACGCCTGAAACGTCTCCTCTACTGTGGCGGGGATAACTCTCTCATGTATTTCCTCAAAGTCATACTCGGAAAGAAAACTATCCCCTTCCTTAGACAGGGCTTTCAACATTTAGTTATTTACAATAAAGGTGATCTTTAAGTTCACACGGTAGGCTGTGATTTTTTGATCGCGAATGACTGCCTGGATGTTATCCACCCAAACACTTTGAACGGAGTTCACTGTTTTCGTTACATCTTTAACCCCATTCTCAATGGCATTCTCAACACTGCTTCCTTCTGCAATCACTTCAACAATTTTTGCCGTGGCCATAACCCCTCCTTAAGATTAAAATTTGAATTTTAACCTTAGAAAATCTTAAGTTTTATGAAAAGCCTTATCCGCTACCAGAGCCGTTAGTCTGAGTGAAGCATCAACAAAAACTGACATGCGTCGCTTTTAGATAGCCTGGTGATCAACTCTTTTGAAGCCTTTGTCAAGAGTCGTCTGAGCAGGGTTTAAGAAGGGTTTTAAGGGGAATAAACTTTTCTTCTTCGGGATCAAAATAATCGAGCTCGCCGGTGTCGATATGATAAAACCATCCGTGAAGATACAGTTTTTTCTCTTTAACCCGCTCCTGAATGGCGGGGTACTCCAAAAGATGTTCAAGTTGTAATACGACCGAAAGCCTTGCGGTTAAATCATGAAGCTCCGTCTTACCGATAAGTTCCGGATGAGCACCTTCTGCAAGCCGTTTCGCTTTTTCCCCCAAACGGATCCAATTTTTTAAATAAGGGTGCATCTCTTCCCCTTTTTCGCTATAAAGCCCCTCGATAGCTCCGCACGTGCTGTGGCCGCAAACGATAACTTCGGCAACCTTTAACACCTCCACAGCAAAAAGAATCGACGCGGCCACGCCATCCCAACGTATATCGGGGGACCAGGTGGGAACAAAATTGCCGGCGTTTCTCACCACAAAAAGCTCCCCCGGTTTGGAGTGTGTGAAAAGCTCCGGTAGCACACGGGAGTCGGAGCAACCAATAAATAACGCTTTGGGCGTTTGTCCCTCTTCCGCTAAACGGTGAAACTCTTTTTCATGCCCTTCAAAATTCAGCTTTTTAAATAGCTCGGCACGTTTGGCCCACTTTAGCGTTTTTTCCATATGGGTAAGGATAGCAAAATAGAGAAATTTCTGGCACAGTATTTGGGATGTCGCCCCTTCTCGCTTACGGAATTGCCTTTTTTCTTGGAATGCTGTTTCAGCCTTATCTTTTGATTCCCTTTTTCGCACTGATTTATTTTTCCGGGCTAAAAAGGGGTTTTCTTATAGCGCTTGTTGCGGGAACGGGATATTTTACCCATCAAACCGCCCGCCCCGCTCCCCCTTCTACAGCTATCTGCGGAGAGGGCCAGCTTCATATTAACGAGATTATTCCGAAAAGCGTCTTTGGAAAGAAAAAAATGCTTTATAAGGGGGTCTTTAAAACCTTTCAAACGGAGGATAAGAGATATAAAAACCTGCCCGTACTCTTTTATCTTTCAGATCAAAGACCTTCTGCCGACAGGGATTGGATCGTTCGGGGAACTTTAACCCCTCCCTTTTTTACACCGGAAAAGAACACTTCCTGGCTGGCTGTAAAAGGGACTTTCAGCTTAGCTGAAATACGTCTTTACCTAAAAGAAAGCGTCAAAGGTTGGGTTTTTAAAAATATTTCGGATAAAAATTCCGCGCTTTTGCTGTCAGGTCTTATTACGGGGGATTTTGATGATCGGGAATTAAAAAAAGCCTTCTCCAACTTGGGTCTTTCCCATCTTTTGGCGATCTCGGGCTTCCATTTTTCGATTGTGGCGCTTATTTTGGCATGGCTTTTAAAGCCTTTTCTATCCCTTAAATCAAGGGCTAAAGGGATGCTTGTCATGCTTTCCCTTTACTGCCTTTTTTTAGGGGGCTCCCCTTCCGTCCTCAGGGCATTTATCGCGCTTTCTTTGTTTCTTTTAGCTCCCCTGTTTCAAGCGGCCTCTAACAGCAAAAATGCTTTGGGAGCAGCTCTTTTAATTATTCTTGCCATCGATCCCATGGCGGCCGAAAATATCGGCTTTCAATTAAGTTTTTTGGCCACAGGTGCGATCCTTTTCGGCTTTCTTCCGGCTAAGGCGCAATTAGATGCCCTTTTCCCCTCTCAGTCCAAAGCTGAAATCTATAAGCTATCCAAATTTGATCGGGGGGTCAAAGTCGTTTTAAGCCAAATAAAGAATGTCGTCGCCTTGAATCTGACCATCTCTTTTGTCCTTTTTCCCGTGCTGCTTAAGCTCTTTCAAACCTTTCCCTTAGCTTCTTTAGTGTATAATCTTTTCTTTCCCTTCTTGATTACACTATCCATCTTTTTGCTTATCCTATCGATCCTTTTGCCGTTTCTACACCCCCTGAACTCCGCTTACACCGCTTTTTTGCTCGATCTTGCGAAAGAAGCCCCTGTGGATCTCATCCCTCCCGTCAAAGTAGATTATGTCCCGGAAACTTTTATAATTATTTACTTAACTTTAGTTTTTAGTTATATACTTCACAAAAATAATTCGTTTAAATATACTATTTCTGAAATCAACTTATAAAGGATGATTTATGAAAAAAGTTGTATTATGCTTAGGCCTTTTGTTTTCGGCCTTTACCGCTTCAAATTTAGAAGCTTGCGAGTACTGCTGCCACCACAGCCGTACCATTATTGTGGAAAGACCCCAGCCTGTCTACTACACCCCCGAAGTCATTTTTGTCGAAACCAGACCCTGCCGTCCGGTGCACTACGTCCGCCCGGCAAGAACCCGCGCCGCGATCTCCTTTACATTCGGACTTTAAAATAACCTGTGTTATACGGGGGGGTACGACAGTTATTCTTTATACCCCCTCCCCTTTTCCCGAGCCGCAGTCGCTGATCCAGGCGACGTTGAATTTGTGGTGGTTCGGCACCACTCAGCCCACCACGGTGGATAAAATCACCGCGAAGATTAGAACGCTTCGAAGAGAGCAAGAAAAACTTCAAACTTTGGCCGAAAAAACCGAAAAGCTTTGGAAGCAAGCTGAAAGAGATCGTCAAAGAACGGGATTAGAATATGCCGAAAAAGAGCAGCAAGCAAAGCTTCAGCTTCAATCGGCCTGCCAGCTTTTAACCCACCTAAAATCAACCGTTGACGAGGTCTTTCAGACCCCCTTAAATCCAAACCCCGAAAGTTTGGAGAAGATGAACCAAGAAGCTTACCGCTTAGAAGACCATCTTATCCGTATTTCAACGGCAACAGATCATTTGTTCCCTCCAAAAAACTCCCCTCTCGATACGTATCATCAACTGAGCCAAAAAACCGATGAGGTACGCATTAAGCTTCAAGGGCTTATCGAAAAAGAGCGGTCTTATAGAGACCAACATTGCTTTTTAGAGGCCCAGGCTCAAAGCAAAGGGCACGAAATCTCCCAGCTTCAAAATTCCTTAGCTAGAGGTCGAGCGGAATCGCCCGGGGTCTTGGCGCTTGTCGATGACTTTATTGAGGATCAGTTGAGTGCCATTGACATGGGAGAGTAATTTTGATAATCATAGAGAAAACGAAAGGAGGCAATTAAAATGACACCTGCACTGGAACCCAACATCTGTCAAACCATGGCAAAAGACCTTTCTGTTTTTTTAGCCAGCTCTTATGCGCTGTTTTTAAAAACGCAAAACTTCCACTGGAATGTGAAAGATCCCCGCTTTAACGAACTTCATGCCCTTTTCGAAGCAGAGTATCGGGAGCTTTTGGAGCAAACGGACGAAATCGCCGAAAGAATACGGATGCTGGGACAGCCCTCCCCCGGAACGTTCGACGCGTTTAAAAGCTTATCGTTTATCGACTCTCCCCCGGAGCATTTAAGTGGCGATGAAATGATCCGCCATTTGGGCCTCGATCACCAAGAAATCTCGAAGTGGCTTACGGAAGCGATCAAAAGAGCGCAAGAGTGTGGCGACGAGGGGACGGCAGACTTATATATTCAACAAATGAGAGCCCATGACAAACAGGCGTGGATGCTTTTCAGTCACCTACATGAAAGGGGATAACTTATGAAAGCGGTTGTGTATGAACAGTTTGGCGGAGCCGAAAAGCTTCGCATGGCGGACCTTCCGATTCCGAAGCCCGCTGACAACGAAGTACAGATCCGCATTCACTACACTTCCGTCAACCCCGTCGACTGGAAAATCCGAGAGGGCTTTTTATCGGGCAGACTCCCCTACGAATTTCCCCTGACTCCCGGCTGGGATGCCGCCGGAGTGGTCACCGCTGTCGGCAAAAACGTGAAACACTTAAAAGAAGACGATGAAGTCTACGCCTATTGCCGAAAAGATACCGTTCACGAAGGCACTTACGCCGAGTATATCTGCTTTGACGCGGAGCATGTCGCGCTGAAGCCGAAAAAATGCTCGTTTGCCGAAGCGGCCGCCATGCCCCTAACCGCTCTTACCTCTTGGCAGGCGCTTTTCGACATAGGACAATTAAAAAAGGGGCAGATTTGCCTGATTCACGCCGGCGCCGGTGGGGTGGGAAGCTTTGCGATTCAGCTGGCTAAGTGGGCCGGAGCCGAAGTGATTACCACCTGCAGCCAAGAAAACTTCGACTACGTGAAAAAACTGGGCGCCACCTTAGCCATCGACTACCACAAAGACGACTTTTCGGAAGTAATCAAGAAAAAGTATCCGAAAGGAATAGATTTAGTTTTCGAGATGATCGGCGGCGAGACGATGCAAAAGTCAGCCCGGCTTCTGAAAAAAGGGGGCAAAATCGTCGGGATCGTAGAAAAGCTCGATCCGGATGAAGCGGAGAAGCTGGGTATTGAAAGCCACTATGTCTTTGTCCGCCCCAACGGCGAACAACTTACCGAGATGGCCAAGCTGATTGATGCGAAAAAGATCCAATCCCCCTTTATCGAAGAGATGCGCCTTCAAGACGCTGCCTCCGCCCAGGAAAAGAGTAAAGAGGGCCACACCCGCGGCAAAATCGTCCTTAAAGTGAGTTAGCGCCAAGCGCCTTTGCCACCTAGCTGTGCTGTTTGAGTAATTGTCAGTCGGGCATCAACCGCTTCTTTATCCCTATTCATGGGATTTTCTACCCGCATACTTACAGTCCCAAGATAGGTTGGATTATCGTGGTCTATAGCATCTACTAATCCAAATCCCTCATCTTGTTGAATAACCGTTGAATAAACTTTAAACCCACTTTCTACTACGACTCTCGGCGGGTTGTCATCGGTAATCTCAATATTTCGCTTACGTTTATCAGCATCAAAGCTAACACGAGGTAAAAGCATTGAGTTGTAGCTATTGCCCATCTGAGCCTTCAATTTTTCAGTATAAATCAAATTTAACAAGAGTACGTAGCTTGCATCTGATGTTTGGGTAACCGCATATGCTAATCGCTCAATCTTCTCTTTATTTAGTCCCTTATCCTTAAGAGCTCTAACAAAAATTTGAGCCACATCTAATTCGGTTAACGCCTTAGGTTGAGCTGGTCTTAAAAGGCTACTTAGAAAGCTTGGTGGGGGTCTAATGAGCATCGACAAATCGTTGATTTTAATCTTACCTGTTGGAATATCTCTGAGAGCATCTATTAAAAATTGATGCGGAAAACGATAAGTTTCATTATCAATCTTAAGCTCTTCGATTGACTCTTTAATATCTCTAAAAAGCACCGCAATTCTTTCGACTTGACCTTTGATAGGTAGTTCTGCTGTTGTTTCTCCTGATTTGAAAGCTTCTACCACCTCTTGAACCCCCTGCATACCGGCATTTTCTAATTGGGCTTTCATCGCTTGAGCAACTGGGTCTTGAGAAACATCTTCATCACTACCCACCGATCCGGGTTCCGGTCCGGTGGATTCCGAAGCCTCAGCTCTTCCTGCAATCGGTTGGTCGGCGGCAGCAGCTGCGGCGGCACTTAAAAATCTTGGGGGCTCATCGGTACCGGCTGCGGCGGCAGCGGCTGCGGCAGCGGCCGCAGGACCCGGGCCGCCATCATTCGGATCAAAAATACCCCTTTGCGACTCTAGAGTGGGAGTACGAACTTTTGGAGGAGAATCATAGGAGCCAGAGTGTTTAATGTGGATATGAGCTTCATATCCCCCATCGGCAAAAACCAAGGAAAATACAGCCGAGTCCTTAAGAAATTTTTCCCCATCTTTGGCATCAAACTCCGCCCAAATTTCCCCTGAAGGTCTAACTTCAAATTTGTTAATCTGAACCGGACTAAATCCCCTATTTTCTAACTCGACTACAACTCTATTCTTTATCATTTCATGGCTAAACCTAATTAAATCTTCCATAACGTTTGCATCAAGTCGAATTGCAGTTGGATTCACTTCGGCAGCGGGAAGCGGAGACGGAGAATCATCTAAAGGAACCTCTTCAAATTCTAATTGCGCAGGTTTTTTTACATTCTTCCATTGATCCATCATTTTTTTGGCAAATTCCCCATCAACCACATTCAATTCATTATGTTTTTCCTGTCTGCGGACAACAGCAACTGCACTCGGCAAGCGAGAGGGAACAGAGGATTGATCCCCTCCTAAAGGGAGTCTTGAAAAAGCGGCTTTATGGGTTTTTTTAGCCGTTTTTCCCCAGCCGGTGTCCCAGACCTTGTAGGCGGAAAACCCCGCACCAACAAGTCCCAAGGCGACGATGACAGGTGCCGCTAAGGGCATAAAAATGACCGAGGCCGCTCCCGCCACAAGGGTTCCCGCGACGGCTAACCCGGAGGCAATTCCCCACCCAAACATTTTTGCTATACGACGCCCCGTCCAATGTTTTTCTGGAGGTGGTTCTGGAGCGTGGAGGGGCAATCCTGACCCGGTACTGTGTAAGGGATCAGGAGGACGTAAATCACCTGAATGCATAATAGACCTCTTTTATTAGTTATGGCTGAGGTGGAGCAAAATCCGTGCCAGATTAGTGGATTCGGCCGAAATAGGGTTTCATTTCATCCCATTTAGGGCCCAGAATCTCTTTTAACAAGAGAGTTAGATGCTCCCCCATTTCGGGGTAGGTTTCAAGAAGCCAAAGACGGAAAAAGTATGTTTTATTATAAAGTTCAACCGACCAGATGTCGGGGTTTTTAAAGCGATTATTTTTTTCAAACTGTCCCACATCGATGTGGAAAGGGCGATCGTTAAAAACGCCGGTGTTTTGTAAAAGGGCGGGGTCATTGTCGGAAAGCCCCCGCTCATACTCGTTCATAAGGGTAGCTAAAAGGTCGCTTAGCATGGCTCGGACCTTATCGGGGTGCCCCTCTTTCATCGTGCGATGGATCCAGTCTTCCAGGGGCTCGGCTTTTCGCTGGATCAAAAACTCCACGCTGTCCGCCGGAACTTTATGGGTTAACCCCACCTTATCTTTTAAGATAAAGTCTTTGTTAAGATTGCTCGACTTATTTAGATGGACCCAAATAATGCCCGACTCTTCGGAAAGCTCATCAAAGGCTAAGCGCCACGACTCCATAAATCCGGCAAGTTTTGCCGCCCGATGCGCTTGTTTTTTCCTGACGGACTCTTGTATTAAGGGAAGCTGATAAAGCGGGGCCATCCAAGCGCGCGATCGGAACCGCTGATGTTTAAAAAACTTTAAAACATACTCCCCGTTTTCACTTTCAAAAGCATACGACTGACACCCTTTTCCTAAGTAGCGCCAAGGTTTATCGGACAACTCCGCAAAAAGGGCCTTTTCTTCCGGTGAAGCTTCTCTTACAGCCTTTTCAGGACTTGGATTCAAGTTGGAGATGATATTAGCCACCCAAAATCCCCCCGTTACGGAAAAATATAGGCGTGAAAGACCCCACAAGGCCGAAATCACGAAGATCAGAAGGACTACTTTTTGTGAGTGAAGGCGGAAAAAGTTTTTCATAGCGAACTAATGATAAAACTTCGTAAAATAGGGTGCAATTAATTTGCGAGGAGTTATGTTAAACATTAATTTGAAAGGAAAGCGTGCTTTCATCGCCGGTGTTGCTGACGATCAAGGCTACGGTTGGGCAATCGCTAAAACTCTTTACGAAGCTGGGGCCGAAGTCATTATCGGGACCTGGACTCCCCTTTTAAAAATTTTTAAAACCTCGCTTGAAAACGGCAAATTTGAAGCTTCAAGAGCCACTCCATCGGGTAAGATGTTGGAATTCGCTGCGATCTACCCATTGGATGCCACGTTTGAGACGCCGGATGATGTCCCTGAAATGATTCGGGAAAACAAGCGTTACAAAGATGTCGAAGGCTATACCATTACGGAAGTGGCTGAAAAAGTCAAAAACGACTTCGGCACGATCGATATTTTTATCCACTCCCTTGCCAACGGGCCGGAAGTGCAAAAACCGCTTTTAGAGGTATCCCGACAGGGCTATTTAGCAGCTGTATCTAGCTCCAGTTACTCGTTCATCAGCTTGCTTCAACACTTTGGACCCCTTATGAAAGAGGGGGGCTCCGCCTTGAATTTAAGCTACCTGGCAGCAGACCAGGTGATCCCCGGCTACGGCGGGGGGATGAGCTCTTCGAAGGCGGCGCTTGAAAGCGACACCAAAACATTGGCTTGGGAGGCGGGAAGAAAGTGGGGCTTCAGAGTCAACTGCTTATCGGCCGGCCCCTACCGCTCCCGTGCGGCCAAAGCGATCGGCTTCATCGACCATATGATCGAGTACTCCAAGGAAAACGCTCCCCTTCAAAAAGAGATCACGGGCGCGGAGATCGGCAATGCGGCAGCGTTTTTATCATCCGATTTAGCGAGTGCTATTACAGGAACGATCCTTTTCGTTGATAACGGCATGAACATCATGGGCGTCGCCATGCAAAAAAGCTTAAAAGATATTCAGAGCCAATAGAAATTTATTTGGAGTGCAGCGTTGAAGCTGTGGAATTCTTTTGGAGTGCGGTGACTTGTCACCGCTTTCGGACGGGGTATGACCCAAAGACATAGGTAACACTTTAACCCACTGACATGGGTAACACTTTTGGTGTATCATATATCTCTTTAATTAGGAGGGGTATATGCCATGGAATGAGGTTAAAGTGGTAGATCAAAGAAAAGAGTTTATCTCCCAAGTTTTAAATAAAAATTTTAGTTTTGCTCAGCTCTGTCGTCAGTTTGAGATTAGTCGTAAAACCGGCTACAAGTGGGTTAAGCGCTTTCACGATAACGGCTTGTATGGTCTGGATAATCAGCCGAGGGCTCCCCATATAAGGCCACGATCTGTTTCTGATGAAGTGGTTGACTTAGTCCTAGGTATTAAAAAAAGGTGGACGACTTGGGGCCAAAAAAAAGTGCATGCTTATTTAAAAAATAATTATCTCGATATCCAGCATCCTTCCGTAACTACCGTTGAAAATATTCTTAAAAGAAACGGACTCGTTCTCTCGAGGAAGTTCCGACGAAGACTTGCTGAGAGGACTGAGCCTTTATTTCATTGTCAGGGCGTAAATGAGCTGTGGTGTACGGATTTTAAGGGCTGGGGATTAACTTCCGATAGGCATAAGTGTGGCCCCTTTACACTCATGGATGCTCATAGCCGTTATTTATTCGCCTGCAACCGGCTAAATATGGATGACACCGACCATGTCTGGGCTGTTCTTGATAAAAGCTTCCGAGAGTATGGTTTACCCTTAAGAATTCGAAGTGATAATGGCCCTCCCTTTGCCTCTTCTGCACCGGGAAGACTATCAAAGATGGCTATTAAGCTTATAAAAGCCGGGGTTATTCCGGAGTGGACGGAGCCTGGGCATCCGGAACAAAATGGCAGACAAGAAAGGATGCATCGCACGCTTCAAGACGAAGGAATTTTCGGGGACTTGACTCTTGCTGAACAAGTCAAAAAGCTTGATGAATTTATCGAGTATTATAACTTTACAAGGCCTCATGAGGCTATAGACCAGAAAACTCCTGGGGCTGTCCATGTGGTATCACCCAGAGAATGGACGGGTAGATTTAAGTCACCGGAGTATCCAGATGAGTACAAAGTCTGTAAAGTGGGCAGCTGTGGAAAAATGAGCTGGCAGGGTAGAGGGATATATATCAGTCGTGTCTTTGAAGGAGAGCCCGTCGGGATATGCGAGAGGGACGAGGGGCTTGTTGTATTCTATGGCCCCATTGAGCTTGGAGTGATCGGTGATAACTCACTTAGGGTTGCTAGAAGAGCTGCAAGAAAACGAGTTCCAAAGGGTAGATCCCACCTGTCATAGGATAATGGAATAGCTAGTACCCAAGAAGCGGGGCTTTTTTGCCTTGAAGAAAAGCGAAAGCTTTGTGTGATTCCAATGGCCGAATAGCCAATTTCTCTGGGCATTAACGTGGCTCAAGCTGGGGGATAGCTCCCCCAGCCCCCCTGGCCAAGTCTCACTAATCAAAAAATCACTAAGATAAAAGAGTAGTCGTGTATAGTTTAAAATCCGACCCTCAAAAGAGAGTCGGATAGTACAAATATCAAAAACAATTTACACCAAAAGTGTTACCCATGTCATTGGGTTAAAGTGTAACCCATGTGAGTGTTGCACCAAAGATCTCGCGCCGTTTTGCGCCGCACTCCAAAAGAATCTCGCTAAATTACATTGAAGTCGGGACAAGCGTCACGGCGGGAAAGTAATTTCTTCCGGCTTCTATGAACCGCTGCACATTATTCTGCGGCGCTAATTTAATGACTGCAAGCCCTATTACAATGATTCCAAGAGCCACTCCAGTCGTAATTGCAACTGGGGGTGCAACCACACCCAAGAAAACCAGTCCGGTTGCAGCACCTGCAATAACGCCTATTTTTAAAGCTGCTGAAAGTAAAAATGATAACACATGATAAGACAAAATAATATTTACAAAATCTTAACAAATTTAATAACAGGATAGGCAGGATCGCTTTCGGCGGCAGGATATTTTAATATTTAGAGATGAATATGTCCGTTTTGCCCCAGGGAAACTCCCCTTCGAAAGATTCTTGGACTTTGAAATTATGAGTATAATCGCTGATGGGGAAAGAGACGCTAATGACCTTGGTTCCCTTCGGAAGCTCGTCTAGCTTTTTTCCTAACTCTAATAGCGTCTCGTCAGACAAGAAATTGCCGTAAAGATAAAACACCGTCCCGCGGGACAAGTCTGCTACGGTTAAATCCTTCAGCAAAAACCAGATATCCTTTAAGCCAAAAAACCGCTTCACCCGCTCCGCTTTTTTCACAAAGTTGGGAATGATCTCAAGCCCCACCACCTTGCAGCCTACTTTGTGTTTTATAAATAGCGCCCCCTTTCCCCTGCCCATCCCTAAGTCAAAAAAGGTATCTTCTTTGGATAAAGCTGCGCGCGCCGCGATTTTGTCCAGGGTTACCAACGGGGTCTCTCCGTAAACATCGACCTCATCCGCCCCTTTTTCAACCCAAAAGCTCTTTGAAACTCTGAACGGGTTTTTAAAGAAGTATAGTAAGCTTAAAAAAAAACTTTGAGGGGTAAAACCGGGGTATCTTTTAAAAATCGTGAAGTTGTCTTTAAGCTGAAATCGAATAAACTGAAACCAAGTCAAGTCATCACCAGCGTGTAGACGACTTGAGCCACTAAGATAAACATCAAAGCCGACATCACATCGTTAAACGCCGTCACAATCGGACCGGAAGCCACTGCGGGATCAATTCCAAATCGCTCAAAGAAAAACGGCGAAAAGGTTCCCAACATCGTCGACATAAAGCACGCTCCAAAGATCCCGCATACGATCATCAAAAACAGCCCGCCGAAATTATCGGAAACATGTTGTATGCCAGAAGCATTCATCGCAAGAACAATAGCGGCGCAAGCTACCCCGAAGACGACACCCACCAAAAGTCCGATCAAAAGCTCGTTCACAATCGCAAGCTTCCTTTCGCCGGAAGACATCTCTCCTGACGACATCCAACGCACTAACACGGTCGAGCACTGAATCCCGACGTTGCCCGATAACCCCGTGACAAGAGGAATAAACATCGGAACGATCGCAAACCACGGATTTCCCGTAAAGTGGGCAATGATCGCCGCGTTGGTCAGTCCAGCGAATAGCGTGACGATCAGCCACGGCGCTCTTAAGAAAAAACGGCGAAGGATCGGATCCCCCTCTCCAATCTCTTCCGCGGTACCCCCGATAGAAGCGATGGTCGTGTCGGCAATATCTTCCATCGCTTCGACCACGTCTTCGTAAGTAATCACCCCCACAAGCCTTTTTTCGTCGTCCAAGACGGGAAGCGCGTCGATTTTATAACGCTCCACCATGTCCACGACTTCTTCTCTTGACTCATCGGCATCGACGGCATAAAGAACAGGACGCATCACTTGCCGAAGGGGCAGATAGTCGGGGTTAATAATCAGAGCTCGGGAGGGAACAACTCCGATGAGCTCTCCTTTGTCGCCGATCACAAAGATGTACTTGGTCAGCGCAATTCCCGGGTTATCCCGGATCTGAAGCGCCACATCCCGAATCTTCGTGTTCATATGGAACTGGAAAAACTCGTTGGTCATCAAGCGACCGGCGGAGTTTCGGTCGTGCTTTTGAAGCTCAATGATGCGGGAGCGCTTTCTCGGCTCAATCAAATCAAGTACCCGGCGAAGGCGCCGGTCGGACATATCCTCCAGAATCCAGACGGCCTCGTCCAGGGGCATCTCTTCTACAAGCTTTTTGATGTCTCTGTCGGAGATGCGCCGGAAAATTGCCGTACGTGTGGTCGTTCCGGTACTGACAATAAAAATAACTTTTGACTCGGTATCCGGAAGATTCTCATACACTACGACTCTTTCCTGCGGGGGCAAGCGAGTAACGGCATAAGCCAAGTCAACGGCATCGTATTCCGACGTGATTTTGCTGATATTGTGAAGTAAAATTTTAGGGGTCGGGCTTTCAAAAGCTTCTTCCAGCTTATACGCCAACTCATCGTCCAGTTGACTCATCCGGGAAAACTCCGACTCTTCTTCTATCTGTGCTTCTTCAGCTTCCGTCATACCCCTGAATGATAGCGTGTTTATTCGTTGATTTCAAAAGGTTTTTGAGATATACTCCCTGGAACTATGACATCACAAAAAAATAAAATACGTAATATTGCGATTATCGCGCACATTGACCATGGCAAAACGACCATGCTCGATGCCCTTTTAAAACAATCTAATATCTTCCGAGAGAACCAAGCTCCCGTAGAGCGGATCATGGACTCTTACGACCAGGAAAAAGAGCGGGGCATTACCATTTTTGCCAAGCACACGTCGATTTATTACAATGATACAAAGATTAATATCATCGACACTCCGGGCCACTCCGATTTTTCCGGAGAAGTGGAGCGCATTTTGGGAATGGTTAACTCCGTTATTCTTCTGGTGGACGCACAAGACGGTCCGATGCCGCAAACTCGATTTGTATTATCTAAATCCCTTAAGATGGGATTGAAGCCGATTGTCGTCATGAATAAAATCGATCGCCCAAACGCCGATCCCGACCGCGTTTTAAATGAAACATTCGATCTCTTTGCAGAGCTGGGCGCCGACGACGATCAGCTAGACTTCCGCTACTGCTACGCTTCCGGTCTTTCCGGTTTTGCCATGAAAGAGCTTGGTGATTCCAGAGAGAACATGAAGCCGCTCTTCGATCTGATCGTAGAGGCCACCCCTATTCCGACGGGAGAAGCTCAAAACCCCTTCTTGATGCAAGCTGCCACCATCTCTTATGACGATTATCTGGGAAGACAAGCCTGTGGAAGGATTTTAGAAGGAACCGTTAAAAGGAACCAACCGATCATCCACATCGATCATAACGGCAAACAAAGTCGTGCTATGGTCACCAAGATCCAAGGGTGGCTGGGACTTGAGAAAGTAGAGCTGGAATCGGCTTCTGTCGGGGATATCGTAACGCTTTCCGGAGTTCCGGAAGTGATGATCGGCGACACGCTTACCGATCCCTCACACATCGTCCGCCTTCCCCCTATTACTCTGGATGAGCCAACCGTTTCGGTTGACTTTACCGTAAACACCAGCCCCTTTGTAGGTAGGTCGGGAAAACATGTCACGATGAACAAGATCCGTGACCGTCTGATGAAGGAGAAAAAGGCTAATATCTCGCTTAGAATCGAAGAGTCGGCGGCCGATCCCGATAAAATCACCGTGGCGGGTCGTGGAGAGCTTCACTTATCCGTTCTGATCGAAGCGATGAGAAGAGAAGGATACGAGTTTTCCGTCTCCAAGCCGAAAGTGGTGATGAAGGGTGATTTAGAGCCGATTGAAAAGGTGCATGTCGAAGTGCCCGAAGAGCACTCCGGCACCGTGATTCAGGAGCTTTCTCAGCGTCGCGGAGAGATGCAGCACCTCGACACAAACGAGCATAATATCACGTCGCTTGAGTTTTTAATTCCGACGCGGGGCCTTATGGGCTATCGCAGCGAATTTTTGACGCAGACACGGGGTCTTGGGATTCTAACGTCTATCTTCCATGACTTTGAAACGCATAAAGGGCCGATCCCAAGCCGTCTTCGCGGTGTGATGATCTCGAATGCGCCCGGAAAGGCCAATAGCTTCGGCTGTTTCAATTTGCAAGACCGCGGTACGCTGTTTGTATCGCCGGGTGAAGATGTTTACGAAGGGATGGTTGTGGGTGAACATAACCGCGATAACGATCTGGTCGTTAACGTGACCAAGGCCAAGCAGCTCACGAACGTTAGAGCCGCCGGCTCCGATGAGAACATGATCTTGACGCCCCCACGGCGGTTTACTTTGGAGCAAGCGATCGACTACATCGCCGATGACGAGCTGATCGAGGTTACGCCCGAAGCGATTCGTCTTCGCAAGAAGCTGCTCTCAGAGTCCGACCGCACCCGCCTGAGCCGCCAGAAAAAAGGCTAATTTTTGGAGTGCGGCGATGAAGCCGCACTCCAAAAGAATCTCGCGGCCTCATCGCCGCACTCCAAAAAATTGTTACTTTGGATATGGGATTTGGGGGGTAGTATTTACAAAGGTGAAGGCCAGTGTTATCAAGAGTGAAATGGTGATGACTACGCCCACGGGAATGATAATCCATATTGCTGTGGGGTATATCAAAGAGGCTCCCAAAGTAAAAAGGGTTGCTAGAGCCGCAAAGCTAGCAAGACTGACTCGCGCGATTAGCTCAATTACAAAGCAAATATCTTCATCTTTAAATAGATCATTGAAATCTTGAGAGATTTCATGACAACTTTCCTGAAATTCCCTGATAAATTCTTGAATCAACTTGACATCTCTTAAGATTCAATCAGATCGGAAAGCTCGTGCCACCTTTCGAAGGCCGCTTGCAATCGCTCTTCTTTTTCGTGAAGCTTTGTTCCCAACACTTCCAACTCCCCGATGCGTTCCGGGTCTGAAAGCGCATTTGTCAGCTCCTCTACTTCCCGCTCCAAAACATCGATCTCTTTACCCAGCTTTTCATACTCGAACTTGTCTTTGAAAGAGACTTTTAGTGTGGACTTCTTTTTTTCCGGCGCCGCCTTTTCAACCTTCTTTTCTTCGGCTTTTTCTAAAACGATCCTTTCTTGGGCAATCCTGTCCATCATCTCCCGATCGTGGGTAATCAATACCACAGCCCCTGGAAACTCATCCAGGCTTTCCTCGATGACCTCAAGGGTTTCAATATCCAAATCATTCGTCGGCTCATCCAAAAACAACACATCCGCCGGTTTAAGCATAAGCCTCGCAATAATGAGACGAGCCCTTTCCCCCCCGGAAAGATAGCCGATGGGCAGATCCATCACATCAGGGGAAAAGAAAAACTTTTTGGCCCAGCTATTCACATGGAGCTGTTTTCCCCGATAGTCCACCCACTCTCCGTTAGGGCTAAGCGCCTCTTTAATACTCAAATCTAAGGGCAGCTGCTCTCTCATCTGATCAAAATAAACGATTTGGACCCCTTCGGCCGTCTTTACAGTACCGGTATCGGGAGAAAGTTCCATCGCTAAAATCTTCATCAAGGTCGACTTGCCTGAGCCATTCGGCCCTAAGATTCCCAAACGGGTGCCTGGGGAAAGTAAGATATCTAAATTCTTAAACAGCTCTCTTTTCGAGATATTTTTGGCCGCAATGAGCTTTCGGGTGGCCCGCTCCGTTCCCGAAAAGTCGATATTCAGCTTCGACTGTTTATTGCGGCGGCTAACATCTGATAATTCGTCTATTAAAGCATGCGCTTTATCGATACGTGAACGGGACTTAGTCGTTCTGGCTTGAGGGGTGGTTCTTAACCAATCGACTTCACGCCGCACCTTTGACTTCAAAGCTTGCCCATACTCAGCCTGAGCTTTTAAAAAGGCGTCCCTTTTTTCGATAAAAGAATAATAACTTCCTTCCGAAGCAAAAATACCTTCGGCAAAACGGGGGCTAACCTCCATCATTTGGGTGGTAACTTTTTCTAAGAATTGCCGGTCGTGACTCGTTACCATGTAGGCGGGCACTTCTTTTAACAAAAAATTCTCCAGCCACAAAATGCTTGCTAAATCCAGGTGGTTTGTTGGCTCATCAAGTAATAAAACATCGGGATGGCTTGCCATAGCCTTTGCAAGATCAAGTTTCTTCTGCCAGCCACCGGAAAGCTGATTAGCCATCTGCCAGGGATTATCGAACCCCACCTTCGAAAGCCACTTCTTCGCTTCAACCTCGTCATCTTTAACGGCCAAAACGGCTTCCAAAAGCGTGCCCTCAAACGGCTCCGACATCTGTGGCACATATCCCAGCTGAAGCCCCTTTTTAAAAACGACCTCTCCCCCGTCGGCTGTCTCATGGCCCGTTAAAATTTTCAAGAGCGTCGATTTCCCGGCCCCATTCGGCCCAATCACGCCCACTTTTTGCCCGGGAAATAGGGAAAACGAAATTCCTTTCAGGATCTCTTTGGCTCCGAAAGCTTTCTTCAGCTCTTTACAAGATATAAGCGGCGACATTTAAGTGTAGTTCTCAAAGTTAGTTAGATATTTCAACGCAAAAGCGCAAAAACACAGAAGGCGGCTTCGCCTTCATTGAAATTTTAAAAGACATTTATAGCAAAACTAGTCATGGGGTAGGGAGCTGAAGAAATGGGTCCACGCTTCGGTTCCCCTGACGTTTTCGAGCCACTTTTCTTCCAACAGTTGCTCATTTGTAGGCAGCGCATCCGCATCGCGCGCTTTTTCCAGGTAATGAATGCACTCCGGAAGCGAGTTATTCAACGAATAAAGACACGATAGCCAGAAAAAAGACCCCTTGCATCCTAAAGCGGACGCATGCAAAAGCTTTGCTTCAGCTTGCTGATAGATATCTTTTGCTTCAAAGAGTGACTCTGCCCCCTGAGTAATCTCTCCCAAAGCAACAAGAGCGACGCCCATGTCGTTCAACACGATCTCATCTTCCGGGTCTTCCGACAAAAGGACTTCAAAGTGAGCCAGTCCCCTTTCCAAAAATTCAGCTTCCGCTAACGCATCGCCGAAATGGGTTAGAGCAAGCGCCAAATTATAGCGCGCTTGGCTATATCCCGGGAAGGTATTGACAAGCTGCGTTAAAACTTGAGCTGATTTTTCGTAAAACGAGGGGTCTTGGTAAAAGTCCCCCAAATAATCGAGTGCACAGCCATAGTTATAATACCATTCAGGGTCAGGATCACGGCCGCGACGGGTGTCTTGGTGATAAGCGATCGCTTGTTCAAATTTATCCGCAGCTACCTGAACATTTAACAAGTCCCCCGTTACATCGGAAAGACGCATTAAAGCAATACCCCAGTTATTGAAAAGTTCCGAGTCGGGTCGGTTAAGCTTTTTAAACGTCGTATCGAATAGATGGATCGCTTTTTCAAGCATGATCGGATCTTCCGTCATTTCGCCATAGGTATAGTGGGCAAGGGCCAGCGAGTGCCAGACGTGGGGGTCTTCCGGAGCAATCTTGAGCGACTTTTCGAACTTCTCGAACGATTGTCGAATTAAGTTTTTATCGTCAAAATACTTGCCCAAATGCACAAGACAAGTCCCGTAAAGAAAAAGGGCGGCCGGATCATCAGGATTGTCTTCTAAAGTTCCTTCAATCTTGGTCTTCGCTTCGGATAAAAGCTCATAACGATCTTCAAAAAGCCCCAAAACCATCATAGCGTCCGCTAAAAAACACTCGACATCGTGATCTTTAGGGAAAAAGCCCGATGCTCTTTCAAACTTTTCGATCGCTAGAGAGACGATCTCATGATTTCTTTTCGCACGCCCTTCGTTCAGGAGCATCTGTCCCCACGAAAGCCAAATCGTCTTATTTCTGGGGTTGAGCTTAGAGGCCGTATAAAAAGCGGACTCAGCTCTTTCATAATACTCGTCGCGATCGCCCGTTTCGTATAAAAATTGATACGTAATCGCAAGATAGACCCAACCTTCGTGAAAGTGGGGATCGACCTCAACGGCCTGAAGCAAGAAATGGATGCTTTCATGTACCAGCTCCGAGCGCGCCACAAGCGTTGCAAGCTCCCCCAACGCCAAAGCGAGATCAAAGAAAAGGTGTTTGTCTTGAAAACCTTCGGTTTTAGCTAACCGATATTTTTCAATCGCAATCGTTAAGTCGCACGGCTCTTGGGAAAACCGGGCAAGACAGTGAAGCGCTTGTCCCCACTTGAAGTGAAATTCCGGGGGAAGGGAAATTCTCTCTTTATTCATTTTCTCGAATATCTCAAGCGCTTTTGTGAAATACTCTTCTTCTTGTAAATTTTTTCCCTTAAGAACGTATAGGGCCGCTTTTTCAAGCCATCCCTCTAAAAAGGTGTCATCTGATTTTAAAGCAGACTCGATGTTATCGAGGGCTAAATCCCAGTCTTGAACAGAGGCCCAGGCACGTGAAATCTGCAAAAGGATCGGAGCGCTTTTATCTGTGATTCTGGCAGCTGTCTCAAAGCTTTCTTGCGCCTGGTCACGGCTTTTAGAAAGCTCCATACTCCCCTTTTTGATAAAAAGGTTGGCTAAGAGAGACATATCATCAGGCTTAAGCTTTTTCCACTGATTCGGATGCTTAAAAGCTTCAAGCTTTTCAAACTTCTGTGTGGAGTCGATCTCTTGTAGCGTCTCTTTGAGGGATGGCTTTGAATTCATAGAGAAAAATTATACCTTTTGACCGAGTTTTAGTATAGCCTCTTCCATATCAGACATTTTTGTAAGAGGGGCTTGGCACGCTTTGTTCTGGCAAAGATAAAAAGTCGTCCGATTATCCTTGGGGACATACATTTCAAGATGGGGCAAAGCTTTTATCAAAGCTTTATCTTCTTCTCTTTTGTAAATTACCTGAACTAATGGATTATAAATTTTTTGAAACCAAGATTTTATTTGGTATAAACCTTCACTTTTTGAATTTAAAGCAATAATTACCACTTTAGCACCTGAAACTGCGTTGTAAAGCTCAAGATTCATTAAATGGTAGATATAGCCGGGGGGGTAATTATCGACAAACTCTTTTACACCCCGGAAAATATCTTCGGCTTGAGCCAGATATCGGTCCTCAAACGTAAGCGTGCTTAGCTTAAGTAAATTTTCACACTGCACCGCATTTCCGGACGGCTCCGCCCCATCGGAAAAAAGGCACTTTCTTAAAAGTAAGTGTTGACTGCCCGCTTCCGCGAAAAAGTAAGCTCCTTCGTTACTTTTAAACCGATTCTCTAATATCCGGTTCAAATCTAGAGCAAACTCGAGCCACTCCCCTTCTCCATCGGCTAAAAATAGCTCTATCAACCCCCGAATCATGAAGGCATAATCGTCTAAGCTTCCCTCGTACCTAACCTCCTGATCGCGAAAACGGCGGAACAAAAAATCGCCTTGAAACATATGCGTCTTAATAAATTCCGCGGCTTTGATTGCGCGCTTTAAATATGTTTCGTTCCCAAGCACACGAGCAGCTTTGGAAAGCGCATGAATCATAAGTCCATTTAAGGAAACTAAGATCTTATCGTCAATTTTAGGGCGGGGTCTTTTTTCTCTTATCTCTAAAAGCGTATTCTTAGCAAGCTCCACGGTCTCTTCAACCAGCTCGGGGTCAAGACCTTTCATATCCGAAAACTCTTCTTCTCTAAGAAGAAGATGCATCAAATTCGTGCCGCGGTAGTTACCGGGATCGCTCATGCCAAAATAGTCGGCTACAAGCTCTCCCTTCGTCTTGCCTAACGCTTGAAGGATCTCCTCTTTGTCCCAGGTGTAAAAACCCCCCTCTTCCCCGTTTGCGTCAGCACCTTCTGAGGTATAAAAAGCGCCCTCAGGGGAAGTTAAAACCCGATCTATATATTTCAAGCACTCATCGGCAATTTTCTTAAATAACGGCTTTTCTGTAGCTTGATATAGTTCAAGATGAGCGTCGACCAAAAGGGCATTATCGTAGAGCATTTTTTCGAAGTGGGGTACTCGCCATTCTTTGTCGATGCTGTAACGTGAAAAACCGCCGCCAATATGATCGTAAATCCCCCCGCGCTGCATCATGTCAAGGGTTTTTTCGGCCATGAAGATCCCTCTGGCATCCTGCGATAGAGCTGTATGGCGAATCAAAAATATAGACTGATAACCAATCGGAAACTTAGGGCTTCCGGAAAGCCCCCCCCACATCGGATCTGACAGTTGAAATAATAGCTCAGACCCATCATCCACTTTGGCTGCCGTGGGCATTTGAGATCCCTTCGGTTTAATCCCTTGCTTAAAAGTTTCGGTCAAACTCTCCGCTTGCAACAATACCTTTTCTTTTTCGGAGGAGTTCCAGATAGACGATATTTTATGCAAAACTTGGGCAAGACCCATCATATCCCCGCGATCAAATGGGGGAAGATAAGTCGCGGCAAAAAAGGGCTTTAGTTCCGGAGTTAAAATCACATTCAGCGGCCAGCCGGGCGTACCGGGCATAAGTCCCTGGGCAAACTCCATATAAAGATTGTCAACTTCGGGAAGCTCCTCTCGATCGACTTTGATATTGACGAACTTTTGATTCATCAATTCGGCGACCTCAGGATTATTAAACGACTCTTGCTCCATGACATGACACCAATGACAAGAGGCGTAGCCGATCGATAAAAAAATCGGGCGATCTTCTTCTTTGGCTTTTTGAAAAGCTTCCACTCCCCAGGGATACCAATCAACGGGATTTTCAGCGTGCTGCAGTAAGTAGGGCGACTTTTCTAAAGCCAGCCGATTTTTTCTCTTCGGGTGCGATGGCATATACTCGGGAGTCTAACGGCTTTTGTAAATTTCGTCTTGAGTTTTTATTTGAAGGTCGATATCAAAAAACTTTAATTCATTTTTTTGGAGTAAACAATGCCCTTGATCCCGATGCGCCCGCTTTTAGATTTTGCCGCAAAGCATAATTTCGGTGTGCCGGCTCTTAACGTGAACAACATGGAGCAAATCCACGCGATCATGGAAGCGGCGAGGAAGCAAAAAAGTCCAGTTATCATTCAGGCAAGCCGCGGGGCCAGAAAATATGCTAAAGATGCGTTTCTTAAGCACTTAATGCTTGCGGCGGCGGAGCTTTACCCCGAAATTCCCCTCGTCATGCACCAAGACCACGGCAACGGGCCCGAAACGTGCCTTTCCGCTATCCAGCAGGGTTTTACTTCTGTTATGATGGATGGCTCTTTGGAAGAAGACGGCAAAACCCCCTCCTCTTACGAATATAACGTCGCGGTAACGCGATATGTCGTTGATATGGCACACAGTGTAGGTGTCTCTGTAGAAGGCGAGCTGGGTGTGCTGGGATCGCTCGAAAATTTAACCGCCGGAAAAGAAGATGGTGTGGGAGCGGAAGGGAAGCTGACCTTAGAGCAGCTTTTAACCGACCCCGATCAGGCGGCCGACTTTGTCGAAAGAACGGGTGTAGACGCCCTTGCGGTCGCTTGCGGCACAAGCCACGGCGCTTATAAGTTCTCCAAACCCCCGACAAGCGAGGTGCTTTCCATTAAGCGGATCGAAGAGATTCACGACCGTTTGCCGAAGTGCCACCTTGTGATGCACGGCTCAAGTTCCGTGCCGCAAGAGCTTTTGAAAATTATCAATGCCCACGGCGGCAAGATGCCCGAAACTTACGGCGTCCCCTTAGAGGAAATTCAAAAAGGGGTTAAAGCGGGCGTAAGAAAGATCAATGTGGATACCGACTCCCGCCTTGCCATGACAGGGCAGATACGCAAATATTTCGAAGAACACCCCGAGGAATTCGATCCCAGGGGGTACTTAACGCTCGCAAGACAAGCGATGCAAGAAGTTTGTGAAATTCGAATGAAGACCTTTGGCTCTTCCGGCTGGGCCGACAAAGTCCCTTATGTCACCTTGCAAGAGATGCAAGCAGGCTACAAGAACGGAGACTTTGGCGAGGCCGCAAAGCCTTCTAACCTTTATCTTAATCAAGCGAGATCTTAAAATATGATGAAAAAAGCCCCTTCTCCCCCACCCCGCTCGAATCGAGGGCAAAAACGACGCACCGCAATCGCCCTTGGTGTTGGTACTTGTTTGGTCATGGGAATCTTGGCCATGGAAGTGATTAGACGGCAAGATTCCGACCCTTCTTTAAACGGTCAAACCAAAAACAAGCCGCTGATTGTTCTTAAAAACCCTGACGATTTAAAACTACATCGCGATTTAAATCAGCTAGAAACACGGATTCAGGAGTCAAAACGCCTCTTATTTTCGCGTGAAAATGCCCTTGAGACCAAGCGGGTTAAAGCCTTAAGAGAACGTCTTGATCATGCCGAAGCTTATGCCGAACAGCTTGAAAGAAGAAACGATGAGCTTAAAATTGCACTTAATGAACAAAAAGAAAAAGTTTCCGAATACGACAAAACAGCCATTGCTTTAGTTGACACGATCGAGCTTCAAAAGTCTTCCAAAGAATCCGCCCAAAAACGGCTTATGACGGAGATCGAAGAGCTTAAGGATAGCTTCGAGCAAGAAAAAAAACGGCTTCAGTCTGATTTGGCCCAAAAAGAGGCCAGCGAAACAGCTCTAAAAAATTCCCTGCAAGCAAAAGAGCAAGAGCTTCAAAATATTCACGGAGCTTTAGAGCAAAAAACCGCCGACCATAACCAAGCTCAAGAAGCGTCGATGCATGCAAACGAGAGCAAAAATACACTGATCGAAGAGATCAATTTGATCAAAGATCGTCTTCAAGAAAACGAAGCGGCGGCACTGGATCTTGAAAGAGCTTTAAAAGAAGCCGAGAACAATTATTCGGAACAACTTAAGGAACTTCATGATCAGCTTCAAAGAAGTAAAAATGCCTACTCCGACTTAAACGACAGCTACGCGGCTTTGCAATCACGCTACATGGGATTAGAGGCACTTTTAGAGCAACAAGAAAGACAAAACGAGGAACTTTTAGCCCGTCTTGATAACGAGGGAAGGGAAAAAGAGATTCTGGCGATGGCATCGGAAGATTATCAGGTTAGAGCCGGATCCACCTTAGCTAAAAGAGATGAAGAGCTATCGCTCAATCAAGCTTATTCAGATATGGCTATCTGGAAACTGAAGCAAGACGTTCAGAAGAACGAAGATGAAAGAGCCGCTTTAATTGCCAACCTTGACGATCTTAAGCGTGAGATTGACATCAAGCAACAAGAGATCGCCGTCTTACAAGCCAATATGGATAACAGCCATGCGGACGTTTACTCGCTTCAGCAGGAGCTAGAGCAAGAAAAGGCCAAATCGGCAGAACTTCAAAACACATTGGATACGCGTCCTCCGGTTCGAGACACCGAAAGAGAGGATGCCCTTGAAAGAGAGCTCAATGCCGAAAAAGATAACGCCGATAAATTACGCATTGAACTGAGCTCTAAAGAAGCGACCCATAGCCATCTTGAAAGAGAGATCGCTCTTTTAGAAAACTCTCTCTTAGAAAGCCGTACGTACGTCAATAATCTTTCAGGATCTGAAACGGGGCTTAAAGCACAAATCAACGATCTTGAAGATTCCTTAGCCCGGGAAAAACGAGCCCAAGAAGCTCTAGAAGAAGAGATCGCTGAAAACGAAAAATCAAAACAAGCGTTAACTCAAGAGATCAGAAGCTTAAACGCTCAACTTGATCAAGCCAGAGCTGACAGACAAGACAATGAGTTTAAACTCTTGCAAGAAAGTCTAAAGCAAAACGAGGCGATGACCGCACTAAGACAAGAGCATGAGACACTGTCCGGCTTGCTGACAGAAGAGCGGGCAAGAAAAGTAGAGCTTGAGGATCAAATTGCTTACCTTAACACGCGTATCGATAACTTAAGCTTAGCTCAAGACGACTCTCAAGCGAGCTATGAAGCTCAAAGAGAAGAGCTTAATGAAAGCTTAATCTCTGCTAAAAACGAGGCGGAGTCTTTAGCCTACCATCTTCAAGCGGAGCAAAACAAAAAATCGGCACTCGAACAAGAGCTGGCAAGTCTTCAGCAAAGTCTAAATGTCTCTCAAGAAGAGTACCAGATGCAAGAAGAGGCCTTAAGAGGCTACATCAACGGACTTGAAAGACGTCTTGAAAGTACGGAAAGCGCGCTTTATGAAAAAGCAAGCCTGCTTGAACAAGAAGCCAAAGCGAAGCGGGATCTTGAACAGTCCTCTCTTGCGCTAGCTGAGGAGATTGAGCAAGTAAGGCAAGAAAAAAACATCTTGGAAAACGAGCTTCGCCAGCAAGCGGAAGAGCATCAAGCGACGATCGCGTCTCTTAAAGATTCTTCCGATGAACTCGCTCGAGCCATCGAACAAGAGCTTTACCAAAAGTCGCAACTGGAAAGAGAGCTTTCTCAATTAAGAGCTGACTTGGAAGAGGCTCTAATGGAAACCGAAAGAACCCGTTACCAAATTACAGAGCTTGAAAACCAGCCCCCCGTACGCGATACGGCAAGGGAAAAGGAGCTTGAGTGGGAGTTGGAAAATCAAGCAGGCGAAATCAGCCGACTTCAATCTCGGATTCAAAACCTGGAGTCCTTAGCCCAGAGTTTAGAGACGGAAAAAGCGACGCTTGAGCAAGAGGTCACCCGAAGCCAGGAAGTCCTTTCCCGCGCCGAAAACCAAGACCGTGAGCTTAAATCTAAAATCGCTGAGTTGGAAGAAACTTTAAACTCCTTCCGCTTAGACGAGATCGAAACACCCTAGAATACAGGCGGATAACTTCCGCCTGTATCCTTAATCCGGGGTTTAATATAGATAAACAAAAAGGAGATTTATTTTATGGACCCCCTCCCTTTACCAACTCGATCCCTGTCAACCCTTCCTGCAGCAACGACATCGAGAGCTCACTCATCCCGAAATAGACGGTCGACAAATCCGTCAGCGGTCAGCGCAAGAACGCGGCTTGCGGGCGTTTGCTGGAAAGTCGCCGAGCTTGCCAAACAACAACATACGGATGAAGTCGCAAGGGAGCAAAAGCTTGCGACCGAGAGTTTAAGAGCGCTTCGGGTCGACCTTGCTGATATGAGGGAGGCTCCGATAAAGGCAACAGCTCACTTTAAGCTCAAAACCTGGGTCGTGATTGAGTTGGTTAAATTAGGCCTTAGCACGTTAGGGGTTTTAGTCGGACTTTCCCAAATGGGCTACGACGTAAGTCAAGTCTTTAACCCCCCCAAAGACGATGAGGGGGACGAGTGTAAAACCGATAAAGGCGGGGTAGCATTTGGAGCGGTAATTACTTTAATCTGTGGGTTAAGTGTTATTTTCCAGCTGGGAGTGAATACCTGGGAAGTTATCCACAAAATTCGCGAACAGCAACAACAAGATGAGGAAAAGCGATTCATTAGCACCATGGATCGATTACTTCAAAATGTGGAATGGCTTTTAGAGGCCGACAAAACCAATAGCACTCTTTGCCATAAGTATATAGCCGCTTGCTACAAGCATCTAAAAGAGCTTCCTGAGGGCTATTTAGAGGAGCATCAGGAACTTAAAACGCTTATTACAAACTTAGTCGCGCTCCTCCCCGACGAGGATGAGCTGAAACGAACGCTTACGGACCTTGGAAGCACAATCCATAGTAAAGAAAAAGAAAGACGGCCGGGAATTGCCGGCTCCGCCCCTGCCGGTGTATTTTTGGATTCAACTCAGGCGGATAGAGCTTCCATGGGGCGTCATTCCACGGTATTTGAAGTCAAACCGATTGCCGCGGATCAAACTGCTCTTTGGAAAAAACTTGAAGAGCTTATGGGCTGTTCCGTTGACAAACTGGACTTTAATGGCATAGAATTGTCGAAACCCAAACCTACCCATGTTGCTGAAGTTGACCCCGATCAAATCCTCGATCCATAACGACACGTTTATCCAGCTGACGCTCACGAGTCCCAAGCGTGTCGTCAGAAAAGTCATCTCTTCGAAGGGGGTAAGCTATCAGCTGGCTCTACGAAAAGGGGCGCAGGAATTTCATGAAAATTTTTCCGAAAAAGCATTTTTAAAATGGCTTGAAGGGATCGATCT
>JAGROB010000002.1 GCA_020440465.1 Chlamydiia bacterium | reverse complement strand
TCATGCCCTTGTACTTCATGCCGCGATACTTGCCGCATGCGCACTCCCAGTCCTTTTCCGGACCGAAAATACGTTCGCAGAACAAGCCGTCCTTTTCCGGACGGTAGGTACGGTAGTTGATCGTCTCAGGTTTTTTAATTTCCCCACGAGACCATTTGTTACGAATAACGTCATCCGACGCGATTTCAATCGTCAGCTTATCGAATTCGTTGTCAGCTTCTTGATCATGCTGCTTGCTTTCAAACATTATGGAATCTCTCCTTAAAGTATACTGCCCCGCCTAAGTGGCGGGCGCTAAACTGCCCCGCTTCATTGGCGGGGGCTAACTTCCCCGCCTTACCAGCGGGGGATTGTATCTTGTTTTTACCCTTCTTCAAGCGCTTCGGTACGGATATCAAGGCCCAAGCCCTGCATCTCCTTAATAAGCACGTTGAAAGATTCAGGTTTGCCTGCTTCAAGCAGGTTGGATCCTTTAACGATCGACTCGTAAATCTTCGTACGTCCTTGAACGTCATCGGACTTAACGGTTAGAAGCTCCTGGAGCAAGTGAGCCGCGCCGTACGCTTCTGCTGCCCATACTTCCATCTCCCCGAAACGCTGTCCCCCCATCTGGGCTTTACCCCCCAATGGTTGCTGAGTGACAAGCGAGTAAGGTCCCACTGCTCGGGCGTGAATCTTGTCTGCAACCAAGTGGCTCAGCTTCAAGAAATACATGTAACCCACAACCACAGGGTTATCAAAACGATCCCCGGTGTAGCCATCAAACAAGTGGAATTTACCCGTATCGGAAAGATTCGCTTTTTTCATCATCTCCCAGATCTTATCTTCCGGGAAACCCTCGAAAACAGGTGTTGCCACATGAATCCCCAATCGTTTGGCCGCAAAGCCAATGTGGGTTTCAAACAGCTGTCCCATGTTCAATCGGGATGGCACGCCAAGCGGGTTTAACAAGATCTGAACACTTGTTCCGTCATTCATATATGGCATGTCGGCAACGGGAACAATCTTGGAGACAACCCCTTTGTTTCCATGGCGACCTGCCATCTTGTCCCCTACTTGAAGCTTACGCTTGGTAGCGACATAGACTTTAACCTGGTGCATAATGCCCGGATCAAGATCAATATCTCCCTTCTTCAGGTGCTCAATTTCACTCTTGTATTGAGTTTCGACTGTCTGCAGTTGAACGTCGTAGTCATGAATGACATCCTTCAAGGCAACAAACAGATCGTTTTCGGGCAGGATAAAGTCTTCAATGTTCTCTTGATCGAAGGTATCGATAACTTCCTGGTTAATGTAATCCCCTTCCGCGATGATGACATCAGCCGATTTACGGTGAACAATCGTTCCGGGAGAGACTTCATTTAAAAGAAGCGCTCCGATCTTTTCCCGCTTTTCGGTCTTAAGCTCGGCAAGTTTTTCTTTATACTCTTTTTGAAGCTCTTTTAGACGGCTTGCTTCTTCAACGAGTTCATCATCGCTCTTCGATAGACGATCTCTTCTTTTGAAGACCTTCACATCCATTACCACCCCTTCCGTTCCCGGTGGCGCAGTTAGAGAGGCATCTTTTACATCGGCAGCTTTTTCTCCGAAAATCGCTCTTAATAGACGCTCTTCCGGAGCAAGTTCGGTTTCTGACTTCGGCGTGATTTTACCGACCAGAATATCGCCCGGTTTAACCTCTGCTCCGATGCGGATAATTCCGTCGTCGCCCAAGTTACCTAGTGCCTCTTCCGGAACGTTCGGAATATCCCTTGTAATTTCTTCTTTACCGAGTTTTGTCTCACGAGCTGTGATTTCGAACTCTTCAACGTAAATCGAAGTAAAGGTGTCTTCCTTTCTTAACTCTTCGGAGACGATGATCGCGTCCTCGTAGTTGTAGCCGTACCAAGGCATAAACGCCACTAGGACGTTCTTTCCAAGAGCCACTTCCCCTTTATCGGTAGCAGGTCCGTCAGCGATCACATCGCCGGCAATAATTTTGTCTCCGACGTTCACAAGCGGAACTTGGTTAACGGCTGTTCCGGCGTTGGAGCGCATGAACTTTTTCAGCTGATAGACTTTTCGTTCCATGCGATTTCCGCGCGGAGAAACGACAACCTTAAAACCATCGACATACTCGACCACCCCATCTTCAGTAGCGACAACAGCGGCGCCGGAGTCTCTTGCGGCTCTTGCTTCAAGTCCGGTTCCCACAATAGGAGCCTCTGGACGAAGAAGCGGCACGCCCTGGCGCTGCATGTTAGAGCCCATCAAAGCTCGGTTCGCGTCGTCGTGCTCAAGGAACGGAATCAATCCCGTTACGATAGAGACCAACTGCTTCGGAGAGACGTCCATGTGGGTCGCTCTTGCTGTTTCAACCTCAAACTGCTCCCCTTTATGACGTGCCCAGCATCTTTCGGTGCTGAACATATTATACTCATCAAGTGGGGCGTTTGCTTGTGCAATAATATACTTTTCTTCCTGATCGGCCGTCATATACTCGATCTCATCGGTCACAACGCCGTCTCTTACGATACGGTAGGGAGTTTCGATAAAGCCAAACTCGTTAATCTTCGCAAAAGAAGAAAGCGAGGTGATCAAACCAATGTTTGGTCCTTCCGGTGTTTCGATCGGGCAGATTCTTCCATAGTGGCTTGGGTGAACGTCACGCACCTCGAAGCCGGCGCGATCTCTGTTAAGACCTCCGGGTCCAAGAGAGGAGAGACGTCTTTTGTGCGTAAGTTCTGCAACCGGGTTTGCCTGGTCCATGAACTGCGACAGCTGAGATCTTCCAAAAAAGTCTTTAAGCACCCCGGCAAGCCCCTTAGCGGAGACAATTTTTCCGGGAGTTAACGTATCAGAGGTAAAGTCGAATAGATTCATCCGCTCGCGGATGATTTTTTCCATACGGGCCAATCCGATACGGCACTGGTTTTGAATTAACTCTCCAACAGAGCGAACACGTCGATTACCCAGGTGGTCGATGTCGTCGATCTGGGCGTGTTCTGCGCCCGTCTTAAGATCGATAAGGTACTTAAGAGCGCCGATCACGTCCTCTTTCATCAAAGTGACAACTGATAACGTCTCGTCATTGATATCAAAGTCCAATTTCGAGTTAAGCTTATAGCGCCCCACTCTTCCCAGATTATAGCGCTTTGGATCGAAGAAAAGACGCATAATGGCAGATCTTGCATTGGAAAGGGTCGCGGGTTCGCCCGGACGAATCTTTCGGTAAAAATCTTTCAGGGCAGACTCGTAAGAGTCTGTTGGATCCTTGGCAAGCATCTTAATGATGGGAGAGCTTTCATCGGCCCCTTCCGCAATTTTGATGTGGTCGATCTTTGCATCCAAGATACGCTTAAGCATCGCTGTCGTAAGCTTTTCGCCCGCTTTACCCAAGATAAGTTCTTTGTCTTGGTAATAAGCGTCTTCGGCTAAAATCTGGCCAACTAATTTATCAAAATCTTTTTCAGACTTTAATTTGTACTTTTTAACATTAAAGAACTCTTCGATGATATCAGAGTTGGAAGAAAAGCCTAAAGCACGGATGAACGTGGTGGCTAAGATCTTTCTTCTTCGCTTCTTCCGATCGATGTAAATATGGATTAAATCGTTCGAGTCAAATGCACCCTCTAACCAGCTTCCGCGGTAAGGAATAATTCTAAAGGAGTAAAGAACGGAGCCTTTCGAGTGCTTTTCTTGCTCGAAGCAGATACCGGGCGAACGGTGCATCTGAGAGACGACAACTCTTTCCGCGCCGTTGATAACAAACGTCCCTTTATCAGTCATTACAGGAATCGTTCCCATGTAGACTTCTTCTTCTTTAATCCCCGTCTCGTCCGTCAAACGGAACTTTACTTTTAACGTGACGTTATAAGTGATTCCACGACGAAGACACTCGTCGGGAGAGTACTTAGGAACCCCAAGACTGTAAGAGATAAATTCCAAAACCGTCTTTTCGTCGTAAGACTTAATTGGAAAAATTTCGCTAAAAACTTCTTGTAATCCAATATTTTCCCTGTCTTCAGGAAATTTGTTGAGTTGAAGAAATTGATTGTACGATTTAACCTGGACTTCAATGAGGTTGGGAAGGTCGATGATATCTTCCTTCTTCACCACACTCACACGCTCCGGTGCTTTAAGCATCATGTTTGAGGGTCCCCCGATATTTTTAAAGAATCTAGTTCGCGATCGGATAAATAACAAAATGGGAGCAGTAAGTCAGTCCCATCGCAAACTAAAGGCTTTAAAAAGCCGACACCTCTCCTAAGGGAGAGGTGTCGATTTTCGAAAAATTAAAGTCCTTTCAAAGTAACTTTAGCGCCTGCAGCTTCAAGATTTTTCTTGATCTCATCAGCTTCAGCTTTCGGTGCGGAAGCTTTAACTTCCTTAGGAGCGCCGTCAACCAACTCTTTAGCTTCTTTCAAGCCAAGACCGGTAACTTGACGTACGACTTTAATGATGCCGATAGCTTTGTCTTTAGGCGCTTCGGTCAACATAACTTGGAAGTCAGTTGACTCGGCAGCCGCTTCTTCACCGCCACCTGCAGCAGGAGCTGCGGCAACTGCTACAGCTGCTGCTTGGGCTTGTACGCCCCATTTTTCTTCCAAAGCTTTTTTCAGCTCTGACATTTCAAGAACGGTCAACTTTGACAGCTCTTCTACTAGTGATTCAGTTTTATTGCTCACGGTTATACCTCTTTATATAATTGAATTAATTCTTTTCGCCCTGTTTTGCCTTGTTGTCCAAGCAGTAAATGACGCTTGTGACAAGGGCTTCCATAGTAGCCAAGGTTTGAGATAACGGCGCTTCCAGCGTAGCCAGAAGTTGAGCGCGCATCTCGTCTTTGCCCGGAAGCTGGGAGAGCGTTTTCATTTGTTCGCCATCAACCAACGCGCCATCAATTCTGCCGCCGACAACTTCAACATTCTTTTTGTTGTCTTTGTGGAAATTGAAAACTTCTTTGGTGATCTCGATGGGATCTTGCTTGGCTAAGACGATCCCGATATGTCCAGGAAGGTCGTTAAGCTTTAGCTTAAACCCTAAGTTCTCGGCAGCTTTCACTAAAAGACGCTTCTTAACGAACTCCACTCCGCCATTCTTTTTTCGAATAGAGGATCTAAAGCCGTTAACCGCGTTCGCGGAAAGGCCGCTGTATGAAATCATGACGAACGAACCGGAGTCAGAAATCTGATTTTCAACTTCGTCCAGCAGATATTGCTTTTCTTTTCTCATGAAACTTGAACCTCCCTCTTACTCTTCGTTCATCAAATCGCGAAGATCAAGCCTAAGTCCAGGACCCATGGTCGAGGAAAGATAAGCCGATTTCATATATTTTCCCTTAGCAGCTGCAGGCTTAGCTTTTAGCACCGCATCGATAAACGAGCGAATGTTTTGATCCAGCTGTTCGGCAGCGAAAGACAACTTGCCAAGCATATTGTTAATGATGGCATGCTTGTCTAACTTAAACTCGATTTTTCCACCTTTAACTTCCGTTACCGCTTTTTCGATATCATTCGTCACGGTTCCGGCTCTTGGGGTAGGCATAAGACCACGAGGTCCTAAAACTTTACCGAGCTTACCTACGTCTCGCATCAGGTCAGGAGTTGTGATGACAGCATCAAAATCTGTCCACCCTCCGTTAACTTTGGTCAAAAGTTCTTCGTGCCCCGCGTAGTCGGCTCCAGCTTTAAGTGCCTCTTCGGCTTTTTCGCCCTTGGCAAAGACAAGCACTCTCATCTTTTTACCCGTTCCATTCGGTAGTGAAACGGTGCCACGAACTAACTGATCTGATCTACGTGGGTCTGCACCAATGCTTAAAGAGATGTTGATCGACTGGTCAAATTTGACCGGCGGGCAGCTCTTTAAGGTGTCGATCGCTTCTTTCAAGCCGTAGGTTTTATCTTTGTCTACGAGCTTGGCGATCTCCCGATTTCTTTTACTTGGTTTACCCATATTTTTGTTCTACTCTTTTACTCCGGAATTAATTCAATGCCCATGGAACGCGCGGTTCCAAGGACCATTTCAGTTGCGGCCTCAAGATCATCGGCATTCATATCCTCGAGCTTTTGCTCAGCGATTTTTCTGGCCTGTGAGCGCTTGATTTTCGCGACTTTATCACGGTTGGGAACAGATGATCCCTTTTCAATGCCTGTCGCTTTCCGGAGCAGAACAGGTACAGGCGGTTGTTTCGTGATAAAGGTAAAGGTTTTGTCTGCGTAAACGGTAATAACGACAGGCAGAATATCGCCGCCCATGTTTTGCGTTTTTGCGTTAAATTCTTTACAGAATCCCATAATGTTTAAGCCGGCGGCGCCTAATGCCGGTCCGATAGGTGGAGCGGGGTTCGCTTTACCTGCGGGAATCTGCAATTTAATAAATTTTGTTACTTTCTTTGCCATAAAAGGGTCTTTGGTTCAGTCTTTAATAGTTAAGTTATTTATATAACGTCAGCCTCGTCAGAAGCTTCCTCTACCTGCGTAAATTCCAGATCATCGACCTGTGTGTCACGTCCAAAGATAGAGACCATGACGGACAAGCGTCCCTTGTCATGGTATACGTCCGTAACAGTTCCGGTGAAGTTGACAAAGACTCCATCGGTAATCTTGACCGTATCGCCCACTTCGAACTTATGCTTGTGAGTGACTTTCTCTTTCTTTTCCGCAAGATCTTTTAAGATCTCTTCCACTTCCTGATCGGTAAGTGGATTGGGTTTGTCACCCCCAAGAAAGTCGATCACGCCGTTCGTATTTTTTACGTACTGCCAAGAGTCGTCGTTTAAGTTTATTTTAATCAGGAGGTATCCGGGCCAGAGGCGCTTTTCGACGACGATTTGCTGCCCTTTTTTTACTTCCTGAACGTTTTCGGTCGGCAATAGGACTTCACCGACAAAATCTGTCATATTATGCTTATCTTTTCCCTCTTCTAAGGCTTTTTTTACCTTTTTTTCCTGAGAGGAAAGTACCTGCACAACGTACCATTTTTGATTCATCTAATCTTTACCCTATCGTTATACGAGTGAGCCATGTAAGTGTATCGAGCACGGTTTGAATACTTAGATCAACCAAGTAGACGCCCAAACCCAAAACGAAAGTGGCTCCCACGACTATTTGGGTATAGGCAAAAAGCTCTTCCTTGGTAGTCCAAGTGATTTGCCTAAACTCTGATTTTATCTCTTCAATATAACGGCTATTTACCGCTTTTTGAGAGGCGCCGTTTTCTTTGGCGACCGGTTCTCTTTTAAGATCCATAGTTCTGCTATTAATACCCACTTTGAAACCTTTCCCTGTTTTAAAGAGAGACCGGCGCTTATAACACCGATTCGCTATACGAGTGCGGAGAGACTCGAACTCCCGACCCGCGGCTTTGGAGACCGCTGCTCTACCAACTGAGCTACACACCCAAATCTGTGAAGCAATTCCGCTTCACAGATTAATCACTAAAATTTAGTCCAGGATTTCGGAAACCGTACCGGCACCGATCGTTCTGCCACCTTCTCTGATCGCAAAACGCATCCCTTTTTCCATAGCGACAGGAGCGACCAACTTAACAGTGATCTCTACGTTATCGCCAGGCATAACCATCTCTACATCCGCAGGAAGTTCAACCGTACCGGTTACGTCGGTTGTTCTGAAGTAGAACTGAGGACGGTATCCGGAGAAGAAGGGCTTATGACGGCCACCTTCGTCTTTAGTAAGCACGTAAACAGGCCCTTTGAACTTCGTGTGAGGCGTGCAAGATCCGGGAGCGGCTAATACCATACCACGCTGGATATCTTCTTTCGCAACTCCACGAAGAAGAAGACCGACGTTTTCACCGGCTCTAGCTTCGTCCATAGTCTTGTTAAACATCTCAACACCGGTCGCAACCGTTTCACGGGTATCACCCAATCCAACGATCTGAAGCTTATCGTTAGTCTTAACGATTCCACGCTCAACTCTTCCGGTAGCCACAGTACCACGACCGGAAATGGAGAATACGTCTTCAACAGGCATTAAGAAAGGCTTGTCAACTTCACGCTCAGGTGTCGGGATCTTTTCGTCTACAGTTGCCATCAATTGCTCGATAGCTTCTACATACTTAGGATCATCATCCAAAGCTTTCAATGCGGAACCACGTACGATAGGCACATCGTTATAGCCTTTTGCTTCCAAAAGTTCTTGAAGCTCCATTTCCACCAGATCCAAAAGATCTTGGTCCGCTTCGCCCAACATGTCGCACTTGTTAAGGAAGACAACGATTTGAGGCACCTGCATCTGACGAGCAAGCAAGATGTGCTCGCGAGTCTGAGGCATCGCACCGTCAGTCGCAGCCACAACCAAGATAGCTCCGTCCATTTGCGCGGCACCGGTAATCATGTTTTTAACGTAGTCGGCGTGACCTGGGCAGTCTACGTGAGCGTAGTGTCTGTTTTCAGTCTCGTATTCAACGTGGCTGGAGTTAATAGTAATACCACGAGCTTTTTCTTCCGGAGTGTTGTCGATAGACGCGTAATCACGGAAAGTTCCGCCCGCTTTTTTCGACAGCACTTTCGTAATAGCAGCTGTCAGTGTCGTTTTACCGTGGTCAACGTGGCCGATTGTACCGATGTTGACGTGCGGCTTATTTCTTTTAAAGGCTTCTTTTGCCATGTTTATCCTCTAGCTAGTTTAAGTTTAAACTTTTAGCTTCCGACTTTCGCTTATTAGGAAACGGAAGTCATTTTTTTGTTAGCTTGCCCAGAAAAGGAATCGAACCTTCGACCTTTTGCTTACCATGCAAATGCTCTACCCCTGAGCTATCTGGGCAAATCTTTAGTTTGTTCGGAACCCCGAAACAAAATTTTAATTCATATATTCACTAGACTTTTCAGTCACAGCGAAGGCTATACCACCCATTAAACTTAAGATAGAGTACTAAAGGCGGTATAAAATTTCAACACTAATCCCCTTATTTATGTCTAAATGTGATCCTGGCTTTCGTGAGATCGTAGGGCGACATCTCCACGGTCACATTATCGCCGACCAAAACCCGGATATTTTTAATCCGCATTTTGCCGCAAAGGTGTGCGTTAACCTGCATTCCATTTTGGAGTTTAACCCGGAAGGTCATGTTTGGGAGGAGCTCTTCGACGGTGCCTTCGAGCTTAAGGGTATCTTCTTTGGCCATGCTTACATTAAATCTTGAGGTTAGTGATAATAAGTTAACACTTTACAAGAAAATGTCAAGAAAAGATAGCAATTTATGGCCAGATTTTGGGAAAAAACTCCGGAACCCGGGCTTTGTAAGCTTCCCAAGCTTCCTTTTTACTCCGCATCATATGCTTTTCAAGCATAGGAACGCCCGACACGTAGCGAAGCAGGTAATACATAATGACAGGAGAGATTAAAGCGATTGGCCCGAAGCGATTTTCCAGCGCGAAAAGAGTAATTCCCACCCAAACCAACCATTCAAAAAAATAGTTTGGATGGCGTGTTAAAGCCCAAAGCCCTTTGTCGCAGATTTTTCCGATATTCTCCGGATTGTTCCGAAATTCTCGAAGCTGATAGTCGGCGATGGCTTCCCCCACAAAAGCAACCACGGTTATCAAAAAACCCAAAACCCCAAGCCACCCCACGGAGTCCATAGCATCGGCTCCAATGACATAAAATGGGGCGGAAACAAAGGCAGCAAGAGCCCCCTGCAAAAGGAACATCCCCAAAAATTTGACGCCGTAAGGGTCTTTTCCCCAATTTTTTTTAATGGCGGTATAGCGAGGATCTTCGATGGAGGGTTGGTAGCGGTCCCACAAGTGCCAACCTAAGCGAAGAGCCCATGGAAGCACCATCAAGCTAAGTAGAATCTGATTTTGAGCGGAGATGGAACCACAAGTAATAGATATAAGATACGTTAAAAGAAAACAAAAGATCCAGCCCAGATCGACGATGCCGGCGTTTCGCTTGTAAAGGTAGTAAATCCACAAAAGCGTCATTAATCCTAAGGAGCCTGTTAATCCCAGCCCGAATAACCACAACACTTGCATTTGTCTTACCCCGTTCTATATACTCTTTAGTTATGTACGAATCGTGCCTTCAAAAACAACAAAAAGTTAAAGAATTATTCGAAACCTGTGCGAACGAACAGGATACCTACCGCAAGATTATCGACTTAGGGCGGGAAATGCCCCCTATCGATGCTACGGATAAGGTGGACGAAAACCGGGTTCGGGGATGCCAAAGCATTATGTATTTGGTATCGGACTTCAAAGACGGCAAAGTTTTTTTTGAAGCGGAGTCGGATGCTTTGATCTCCTCCGGACTTGCCGCTTTAATGGTAAAAGCCTATTCGGGCGAAACTCCGGAGGCTATTTTAAAGTGCCCCCCTGACTTTTTGGAGGAGCTTGGCATTACAGCAAGCATCACCCCCAACCGGGCCAACGGGCTTTTCAGCCTGCACCTTCGGATGAAGCAAGACGCGCTAAAATATTTGCTGGGATGATTTCTTCGGGGATGATTCGCTTGAATTTTTTACTTGATATCAAACCCCAAAGAAGACTTGGGTGGCTGCTGAACCCACTTAAGTCTCTAAGAACCTTTCTTTAACAATACGTACTTTCCAACTTCACTATTCCAGACGACCCTTAACGTAAGATCCGTGGAATACGTGAAATCACATACCAAGTATCCGTGGGAAGTTGATTAGACTTCTGTTTCCGAAAAAATTCCACATCTTCAACGAAAGTTTTTTCTGATACAAATTTAGGGATTCCACCAGGAGTCAACGCCCGTTGTCTGTTACAAATTTCTTTCACCTGTAGTTTTTTTTAGGACCAGATAAAGGTTGGAGAGGATCAGTAGGCGACGGGCTAAAAGGAGCATGGGCTCTTACTTGGGCGTGGCATTGGGCAAAGTAGGCGGTTGCAAAAAAGGCTGCCGTCGCAGCTAAGAGGAGTCCAATCCCAGCTGCGGCTGCGACAGGAACAGCGATAAACGGCACGGTAACGACAGAAGCCAGGGCAAGACTTGTAAAAACCCCCACAGCTACAACACCCACCGTCGATGCTATAGTTACTCCCGCAGTAAAAAGGGCAGTGTTCCTATAAAAATTCGTATGAGGTTGTGCTTGATTTAAAGCTTGCATTAGATAACGCCTTATTTTTAGGTGAAATAATATGCTAATCGGGAATTAAAATCTTATATCTTTAACAAAACTTTACAAAAAATTGCGAGTTACTCTTCAGTCTGAGCTTGTTCGGCCGGTTTTAAACTAGCAAGATTTTTTGGCACAACATTCACATGGGTTAAAGGGCTACCTATGTTTTTGGGTCATACCAATAAATCGCTTTAAAAAGGCGCCGATCCAGCGGTTCGGCAAGAAGAATTGCCCAAAACGGACTAAGAATAGATAGCGCCAGTCGAATATATCGACCCGCTTTTCTTTGAGCACTTGCTCCCATAGACGCTCGGCGGCGTATTCGGGGGTCATGAATCGACTGCTTCTTTCAGAGGTATTTCCGGAAGCTCTTTTTTGAAAATTTGTTTTGACCATTCCGGGACAAGAGGCTAAGACCCGAATGCCGCGAGAAGACAACTCCTGATCAAGCCCTTCGGATAAGTTCACGACAAAAGCCTTTGTGGCCGCATAAACGGCAAAGGTGGGGAAAGGCTGAAACGCGGCGCCGGATGCGACATTCAAGACCACCCCCCGCTTTCCCTTTCGAAGCCAGGTATGAACAGCTTCCAACGTAATTTCTAAAAGGGCTTTATTATTCACTTCAACCATCGCGAGCTGGTCTTTGATAGGGATATCTATCGCTTTTCCGTAAAATCCAAAACCGGCGTTATTCACAACGAGGTCAGGCGCCTCATCCCGAATCCAATTGATTAAAGCAGTTCGATCTTTTTCCAAATCAAGGTTCAGCGTTTTACATCCCAAGCTGTCCAGTACCTCTTGATTTCGACCGGTTGCTAGAACTTGAATCCCTTTAGATACTAGCAACTTTAAAAAAGCGAGCCCAATCCCCGATGTCGCTCCCGTAATCAGAGCTTTTTTAGGTAAAGCCTCTTCTTCGGCGTAGGCATTTTCCTCTATCCGGGCCGACTTCAAATTATTAACCCCTTTCGGGGGGGCGGATATCGACATTAAGCGGTGGTCTCCTCCGGTATTTCGGACTCTCTACGGGGATACTTTACACGAGTGTGTTGAAATGCGATCAATGCGGAAACCAGCGTCTTTTTCACGATCGCAAGCTCTTCAAACGTAAGCAAACACTCGTCAAACTGCCCATCATCAGCTTTTTCCCGTATCAAGCGATTGGCAAGCTCCATAAGGGTTTCTTCATTTACCTCATCCAAACTTCTGGAGGCAGCTTCGATCGTATCGGCAATCATGATGATCGCCGACTCTTTATTTCTTGGGCGGGGGCCTTTGTATCTAAATTCATTTTCCTCGACAAGGCTCTTGTCTCCCCCCGCTTGGTCAAGTGCCTGACGATAGAAGTAATAGACGAGCGTTGTTCCATGATGTTCTTTAATAACATCGATAAACTGCTCCGGAAGCCCAGCTTTTTTCGCCATTTCCACCCCTTCCGGCACGTGAGCCAAAATTACTTCCGCTGACTCTTGGGGCGTCAATAGCTTGTGTAAATTCACCTCAGACTGCTGATTTTCCGTGAAATACTGCGGAGTGGCCATTTTGCCGATATCGTGGTAGAGGGTTGCGACTCTGCAAAAAAGCCCGTTCGCACCGATCGCAAGGGCCGCCGACTCTGCCAAGTTTCCCACGACTACGGAGTGCTGGTACGTCCCCGGAGCTTCGATCGACAAGCGTCTTAAAACATCGTTATTGGGGTCCATATACTCCATCAAAGTCACATTGGTCATGACTTTGAAAAGCGACTCGAACAGTGGCAAAAGCCCTACCACCAAAACCGCCGTTAAAAGCATAAAGACGCCCGTTGTGACGATATCGGATAAAATGACTCCCTTCCAAAAGGAGCCTTCGTAAAAGTGGATCGCAAAAATCACCGCGATACAAGCGGCATACGCTTTTAAACAGACCCCGAAAATCTCTTTTCTTCGCTTCAGATGATACGCCCCTAAAATAGCCACGATCGAGGCGGCTAAGTTCATTACCATAAAGCCATTATTTTCAAACGCCAGCGTCATTGCCAAAATAATGGTTAAAAAACCCGCCGTGAATGTGGCAAGCGATGGATTCATTAAGCAGCAAATCATGATGGAGGCGAAAGGGACAAATAAAGGGTAGCGGACATTTTCTAAAAGCGTAGAGCTTGAGGAAAGCAAAAAGTATTCGCACGCCTTGGCAAAGACAATGGTCAGCACAACAATCGATACAATTAAAAAAAGCTTCCGATTGGAAGCTATGACTTTGGGGTGATTGACTTTTAAATAGGCCGCGCAAATAAGCATGAGGACCAGGCTCATAATCAAAGAACCCAGAATGGTAGCCGGGTACCACAAGTTCTTTTTCTCTCCCAAAGCCCGTTTCATCGCCTGGAGCATCATGACATGGCGGTTTGTCACGATATCCCCCTGATCAATAATCCGGCTGCCGGCTCTTACGTGACTATATTTGGCCGGGATCATTTTAGATAGCGACTTACGGATGCGATCTTCCGCTTGAACATCCTCTTCCACCCGCCACTTTTTCTTCTCGAAGTATGCCAGGGTAAAAGAAATCGCTTTTTCCAAGTGGGGATACTGCTTCTCAAGCGCTTCCGAAAGATCTTTCCAAACCGGCTTCGGAAGGGTATGCGCTCCTTCAAGATCGGCCGGAGTAAAAATGGTAAAGTATGCTACCGGAAGCCCCACTTGCTTTAGCTTGGCAACCGTTCTGGGATCGGTAAATTTAAGTTGAAGTAGCGCTTGCTCGACCGCCGATATCCCCAGATACATCTCATCGAAGGTAGAGCTTTCGGCGAACGCTCGCCAGTCCTGGTTATAGATCAAAAAGTTTTCAAGCTCTAAACGGGCGTCTTGCACTTCTTTTTCAGGGAGCTTGTAGACTTTTCCGATATCTTTAAAGGCTTGCTCGCGCAGGATAACGCTTGCCTCGTCGTCATAGAAGTCAAAGTCCGTTTGGGCTACAACGTAGCTTGGAGCCTTAGCATCGATTTCAAAAATCTCCACTCTGATGTCTCTAAAATGGAGCACGACGAAAAACGCCGCCATAGCCAATAAAACTATCAGCAGATGAACGATATAGCTTTTGTCAAAATACCCCTGTTCGCGGGAGAATTTTAATTCGTTAAAATTCTCAATACCGCTTGACCGGTCATTCATCCGTTTCCTTTGCAAACCAAACTGATTACCCCTATCATGGAATAATAACTTAAAATTTGGCAACCCCCATGATACTGATTACCGGTGGAGCGGGATTTATCGGCTCCAATACCAACCGATGTCTTAATGCTCTCGGCTACAGAACACTCGTCTTCGATAACTTTTCAAAAGGCTCGAAAAAAGCGGTCGAAAACACCCCTTTTATCGAAGGGGATCTAAGGGATCGAAAGCAGTTGAAGTCCCTTTTCGAAAACCATGATATTCAAGCGGTTATGCACTTTGCCGCCCTGACCGATGTGGGCGAGTCTTGTACAAATCCCCAGCTATATTTCGACGTCAATGCCGAAGGCTCGCTTAACCTTTTAGAGGCAATGATTGCATCCGGAGTAAAGCAAATTATCTTTTCCTCTACGGCTGCGGTCTATGGCCATCCCGAAAAACAGCCTATAAAAGAGACGGACACAATCTCTCCCATTAACCCTTACGGTCAAAGCAAATGGGAGGTGGAAAAAATGCTTAAAGAATTAAGCGACAAGAAAGTCATTACCGCCACTTCCTTTCGCTATTTCAACGCCGCGGGGGGGGATCCCGAGGGGCGTCAAAAAAACTACAAAAACGAAGAAAACAATTTGATCCCCCTGATTTTAAGAGCCATAAAAAATAACACCCCCCTTTCCGTCTACGGCGATGACTGGCCCACTTCCGACGGCACGTGCGTTCGCGACTATATCCATGTCGAAGATTTGGCTCTCGCCCACATTTTGGCCTTAAAAGAGAGAGCATCCGATACCTACAACCTGGGTAACGGCTCCGGTTTTTCCGTAAAAGAGGTAATCCAAGCTGCCGAAAACGCTTTAAACCGCCCTATTAAATGGAAAGCAGGTCCAAAACGAGCGGGCGATCCTCCCGTTTTGGTGGCCGACAGTACCAAGGCTCAAGAAAAACTTAAGTGGAAACCCAAGTTTCCGGGACTTGAAAAAATGATCCTTGACGCTTGGCGGGCCCTCCCCTAAAATGGGAAAGATATGTATCAAGTTATCGCAAGAAAGTTTCGTCCGAAAACGTTTAAAGAGATGAAGGGGCAAGAAGCCTTAGTCTCAACACTCAAAAATGCCCTTCGTCTTAATCGACTCCCTTACGCCTATCTTTTTTCAGGCCCCAAGGGAACGGGAAAAACGTCGGTCGCCCGTCTTCTTGCCAAGGCGCTTAACTGCGCTCAAAGAACGGATGAGTACGAGCCATGCAACCGTTGCGCCTCTTGCCTGGAAATCCAAAACGGCACGAGCTTAGATGTCTTAGAAATCGACGGCGCCTCCAATCGCGGCATTGACGACATTCGAAAAATCAACGAAACCGTGAGCTTCTCCGCCCTTTCGGGACGCTACAAAATCTACTTGATCGATGAAGTGCACATGCTCACGAAAGAGGCCTTCAACGCCCTTTTAAAAACCCTTGAAGAGCCCCCCGAAAAAGTCAAATTTCTGTTCGCCACGACAGAGCCGCATAAAGTCCTTCCGACGATCTTGTCCCGCTGTCAAAGATTTCAACTTAAGCGGATCTCTTTAGAGCACATCTTGGACAAGCTAAGAGGGATCGTGAAAGAACTGGATGTCCAGGTGGAAGAGGGTGCCTTGCAGCTGATTGCAAAAAAAGCCGACGGGGGTCTTAGAGATGCCGAGTCGCTACTCGATCAAATTTTAAACTTTCAAGACGGCGCGATCACTGCCCGTCTTGTGGAAGAGATGTTGGGCGCGCCATCTAAAGAAAGTCTTTTCAAGCTAGATCAAGCGCTTCAGGCTGCAGACGAGGCTTCACTTCATATGATTGCCAAAAGCGTCTACGACAGCGGTTTGGATCTTTCTTATTATCTAGAGGCGCTTATCGATCATTTTAGATCCCATCTGCTTTTCAAATTCCGGGCGGAAGGACCCCTTTCGCTTCCAAAAGAAGAGAGTGAGTTTTATCAAAAACTTCAGGGCGGCTACTCGAAAGGGGGGCTGATTGCCATCATTGACGAGTTACTCGCGGCTCAGCAAAAAGCAAGAGCCCATCCGGTTAGCTTAACGAGCCTGGAACAGCTTTTTTATAAGATGATGCGCCTTTTTCACTTAGAGTCTATCGGCTCGGTCATTAAGCGCCTTTCTGAGCTGGAAAGAAAATTAGGGGGCGCGCCTGTTGCACCCAAGATCCCCCAACCGATTCCGGCTCCTCCAAAACCGACCCCGACGGCAGAAATTACGATTGACCCCACTCCTTCCAAAGAGGATTTAGTGGGGATCAAACCGGCAAAAAAAGCGATGCCGGCAAAGCCGGCTGAGATAAAACCGCAGCCGAAAGCTCCCGAAAAAAGCCCAACACCACCTATCTCCCCTGCTGGGATGAGACCTATGGACGCTAAGACCGAAACCTTGCTCCAGTTCGCCGCGATCGAACTTGAGGGAAAAATTACTAAAAAATAAAAGGAACTACCTATGGGATCCGGATACTTAAAGAAGAAAAAGGAGATGAAAAAGCTCCAGGAACAGTTCGAAAAGATGCAAAAAGATGTCAAAGAACTGGAAGAAACGGGAGAGGCCGGCCACGGACTTGTGACAGTAAAGCTTACGGGTGAATACCGAATTGCCGATATTAAGATTAAACCCGACTGTGTCGACCCCGAAGATGTCGAGGGATTGCAGGATTTAATTCGGGTTGCCTTTAATGACGCCGTCAATAAAATCGATGCCAAGACAAAAAACATCGAAGGTCTGCCCAATGCCGGAGGATTCCCCTTCTAACGAAGCTTTAGTCAAAAAGCTTTACGAGGGTCTAAAAAATTTAGACTCTCATCAAATGAATAGCTGCTACCACTCTCAAGCGACTTTTGAAGATCCTGTTTTCGGAAAGCTTGACGCTAAGGAAACAAAGGCCATGTGGCAAATGCTTTGTTCCCGGGCGAAAGATTTTTCACTAGAGATCGATAAAATCGAATGTGATTCCGAAAAAGGCAAAGGATCGCTTGTGGCAAAATACACGTTCAGTCCGACGGGAAGGCGGGTCGAAAATCATATCGAGTCGGAGTTTACGTTCAAAAACGGCAAGATCTTGGAACAAAGGGATCGTTTCAGTTTATGGAAATGGACCCGGCAGGCAGTAGGAGTAAGCGGCTGGCTTTTCGGGTGGCTGCCCAATTTCCGCAGCAAGCTGCAGCAAAAAGTGAAACGCGGCCTGCACCAGTTCATGGACTCTCGTTAATTATTTTGAATTACGTCGCTAAAGCCTTAGAGATTCATTTGGAGTGCGGCGACCTGGCGCCG
>JAGROB010000011.1 GCA_020440465.1 Chlamydiia bacterium | reverse complement strand
TGCGCTAGAAACTTGAATCCAGCATTTATATCCATATATGCCCTATTTATACCAAATTTTAAATATCTAAGTCAATAACTCTTAACAAACTGTTAACAATTCAAAATTGGAAAAAAAGTTTGACGAAAAGCCCCTGAAATTTAAAATAACGTATCTACTCAATAGGAGCCTTAATCATGCGATTGAAGTTTGTTTTACCGATTTTGACCCTTGCTGTTAGCACTCTTGCAGCTGATGTGATGGATGACGTCTTTTCTGCAGACGATACTTCTACTTTCGATCTCTCCCCTATCTCGGACGAGCCGAGACAGGGCCCATTAACCGTACGATCAAGCTTCGATATCATTCGAAATGCCGACTTTAGCGATCATCGCTTCAAAGGTCAGAGTTTCGACTTTTACGAATGGGATATCGATGGCTCTTATATCTTTTACTATAATCCCTGCCGAAGAGAAGGTTTGGGATTCGAGGCCGGCTACGCCCAATATCACCTGGGATGGAGCCAAAACCCCTACTTTACCGAAGATAACACCCCCGTTTTAAGCGTCGGTCTTTCGTTTTTTACCGCCCGTGCCTGGCGCTGGGACTGGAAAGGGATGATGAAAGTCAACTTCAACACCGATCACTGGGATATCCAACGCTATGCAAACTATGACTTGATGTTGTGGGGCCGGTTTGAGTTGGCAATCGACTGGGGGCTTCATACCGGATTTGTGATGCTGACTGGGATGAAAATCGATCGCTTTTACCCGATCATCGGACTGGACTACATCCCGAATGACCGGTGGAAGATTAGCGCCGTCTTTCCCCTGAACTTTTCGATCCTTTACACCCCCAACTGCAACTGGATCTTTTCACTTCAATCCCGTTTCTGGGATATCCGCCAAAGAGCGGGCTATACAGAACCGCTGTCTCGTGCGCTTTGGGAGTACCGCAACACCGGCGGCGAGTTTGGCATTACGTTTAAGCGATGCGGATTTTCTGCCAATGTCCACGCCGGTTACAGCTTCGGGGGCCAGCTTAAAATCTGGAACAGCAACAAAAAGCATCCCAGAAAGCTGGACTTCGATGCAGCCCCCTACTACGGCGGCGAAGTGGCCTACAACTTTTAAGTCTTGCGAGATTCTTTTGGAGTGCGGAGCCCTGGCGCCGCTTTCGGACGGGGTGACTTGTCACCCCGCCCCCAAGCCTGAACATTTGTTAATTATGCGAGACATTTTTCAAATAATTTGTAAATTTTTAACGATAAGAACGATATAACGATAAAAACGATATCTCCAATCAGGTTAACACCTTAAAAATTGGGCTTTAACCTAATTAGAGATATCGTTTTTATCGTTATATCGTTCTTATCGTTAAAAATTTAAAAAAAATTACATCAAAAAGTGTTACCCATGTCGTTGGGTTAAAGTGAACCCAGGTGAGTGTTGGACCCATGAATTTCGTAAGGCTTAAAAATGTCCAAGCTCAAGGGCAGGGGCAGGTTTAATAGCTACTTTATATGGTTATCTAACGACTCTTTTAGTTTGGGGTATTCAAACTTAAAGCCCGCTTTAATGAGCTTGGCCGGCTCTACCCGCTGGCTGGCAAGAAAGAGCTCATCGGCCATCTGTCCAAACGCTAAGCGCGCTAAAAAAGCAGGCAGAGGGATAAACGTGGGGCGATTAAGCCGGCTTCCCAGCGCTTTCGTAAACTCATAGTTCGTCACGGGATAAGGAGAAACCACATTAATCGGCCCTTCCAGTTGGTTATTATCCATAGCAAACTCGACCGCTTTAACGAGGTCGTCGATATCAATCCAGCTATAATACTGCTCTCCTGACCCGATCTTACCCCCCATTCCCATTTTAAAAGGAGCAATCATCCCTTCTAAAGCGCCTCCCTCGGACGATAAAACCATGCCGAAGCGAAGCAGGCATGTTCTGATCCCGGCCCGTCTGGCGTGTTCGGTGGCCGCTTCCCATTCAGAACAGACATCGGATAAAAAACCTTTTCCTTTGGGACTTTCTTCCGTTAACACGCTATTGCCCTGGCTTCCGTAATAGCCGACTGCTGATGCGTTGATCAACATCTTCGGTTTAGGGTCAAGTGACGCGATAACTTGGGACAAAAAACCCGTTGAGTTGACTCGGGAGTGCAAAATATGGGCTTTTTTCTCCTCCGTCCACCGTCCCTCGGCAATATTTTCTCCCGAAAGATTAATCACACAGTCGATCGCGGTTAAATCCTTATAGTCGATAAACCCCTTGTCGGGATCCCATCGAATCTGATCTTCATTTACGGGATCAGTCGTCCTGACCACGGGAAAGACGTTATGCCCTTTTTCTCTTAAATGGGGCACTAAAGCCGAACCCACAAGTCCGGAGGCTCCGGTGATGATTATCTTCATGACTTTTCCTTTTCAATGTAGCGGCAGATCCCTTTGAGCATGCCTTTAAAAACAAACTGATGCACAGGATAAAGGCTATACCAATAAAGTTTACCCCAAATCCCGTCGGGATCAAAAGCCGCTTCTTGCCGAATCCGTACTTTATCCCCTTCTTCTTTTATTTTAAACTCAAGCCAGGCAGACCCCGGAACCTTCATTTCCGCTCGAAGACGGAGCTTGACCCCCGGATCAATCGCTTCCACGCGCCAAAAGTCTACCACATCGCCCTCTTCTAACGCGGTGGGACTTCTTCTTCCCCTACGAAAACCCGCGCCCCCGACAAGCAAGTCTAAAAAACCCCGAATTTGCCATAAAAAGTTGCCGTAGTAGTACCCTCTGTCCCCTCCGATTTCCTGAATCGCCTGAAACACTTTTTCTTTGGGCGCTTTCACCAAAGCTTCTCTTACGTCAAAAAGGCGATCAGATAATACAAAATCAGGGGATGCCTTTTTAAATGACATAAAAGAGTCGGAGTCACTCCATCGGGGAAGATGCTTTTTCTCCCCCTCTATCGCAAGCTTTATCGCCTCGTGTAAAGACTTTGGCTTAACCGCAAACACTTTTAGTGCGAGTGGATTTTTTACGCATGTCTCATTTGTGGCGCTGTCAACTAACTTCCTGCCCACTTTCGCGTAAACGGGTGTAATCAAACCCAGCCACAAACTCGACAAGCGGGGACTTAAGACCGGCACGTGGATCATGTAGCGAGTTAAGCCCTTTTGTTTGGCGTACTCTCGCATGATATCGCCATACGAAACGGGGTCTTTTCCCCCGATCTCAAACACCATGTTACCGTCAATTTGTTTCTCAATGGCCTCTGAAAGATAGTCTATGACGTCTCGAATATAAATGGGCTGAGCCTTTGTCCAGACCCACTTCGGGGTAATCATCACCGGAAGACGCTCGACAAGCGCCCGAATCATCTCGTACGACAAAGAGCCTGCACCAATGATAATAGAAGCTCTAAACTCTATCACCTGAACTCCCTTGGCGTTTTGTCTTAAAATCTCGCCTACCTCCTGTCGTGATTTTAAGTGGGAAGACAGCTCCTCGTGCTTTACCCCCAAGCCGCCCAAGTAAATAACTCGTCTTACTCCGGCCTCTTGAGCGCCTTTAGCGAAATTCTTGGCGGCCTTGCGGTCTTTTTCAACAAAATCCCCGGAAGACTCCATGGAGTGAATCAAATAAAAAGCGGTGTCGATCCCGTCAAAAAGCCCTTTAATCGATTGAGGTTTAAGCACATCTCCCACAAAGACTTCCGCATCGGGAAACTTTTTTTCGGACCTGACCAAAACCCTTAAAAAGTACTTATCCTTAATCGCTTCTAAAAGCCTTCCGCCGATATAGCCGGACGCCCCTGTGATTAAGATCTTTTTTTCCTTCATTAAATCCCTTATAACGAAAAACTATTTTTTTAGGTTTTCGTAAAGCTCAAGGGCGCGCTTTCTGGCTTTGTCGTGAACGACTATGGGCTTGGGATAGTCGAGCTTCGTGTCTGATTCCCAAGGGGTGTGGACTTGTGATTTAGGTAGATCTTTTAGCTCCGGAATCCACTTTTTGACATAGTCGCCGTTGGGGTCAAACTTTTCAGCCTGAAGGGTCGGGTTAAAAATACGAAAATAGGGCGCGGCGTCGGCTCCACAGCCGCCCACCCATTGCCAGCCAAGGGTATTGTTTGCAAGATCGGCATCGACAAGGGTATCCCAGAACCACTTTGCCCCTTCGAGCCACGAAATCTGCAAGTCTTTCACAAGAAAAGAGCCGACGATCATCCGCACCCGATTATGCATCCAGCCTGTCTCCCAAAGCTCTTTCATGCCGGCATCCACGATCGGGTAACCCGTTTCCCCTTGCTGCCATTTTTTTAAATCCTGACGGCTCCCTTCCCACTTAAAGTGATTCCACTCTTCTCTTAAAGGAGAGTCGGGAGTTTCAGGATGGTGGTAAAGAATCTGATAGCCGAACTCCCTCCAAAAAAGCTGTCTTAAAAAGGGCTCGGTGTTTTTCTTGCCGTTGAATCGGTGCCACACTTGTCTGGGAGAGACTTCCCCGAAATGAAGGTGGGGGGAAAGGTGCGAAACCCCGGAAATATCGGGCCGATCTCTTTTATCACCGTATTCCGAGACTTCAAACGTTTCCATTCGTTTTAAAGCCCCCTCTTCCCCTGGATTCCAAGCTTTTAAAATTCCCTTTTCCCAATGAATAGTGGGCATGAGCTCAAGCTCTTCGATCTTCAAAGATTTAACTTTTGGCCCCTCCCCTTTTTTGGGATTGGAAAGGGGTTTTTTAGGGTCGCCTAACTTTAAGCAGGCTTTGTAAAAGGGAGTAAAGACTTTATACGGCTTTTCCAGCGCCCAAGGCTCAAACAAAAGAGAGCCATTGAAACTCTTCGCCCCGTCAAGCTCCGATTTGATTTTACTGTCACGCTTGACGATTTCGGGCTCATAGCGGCGATTCCAATAAATTTTATCCGCTTTGATCTCTTTTTGAAGCTCTTGAAGCGTCTTTAAAGCTGGCCCCTTCCGGATGACGAGCTCAAGCCCCAAATTTTTTAAAGATTTTTCTAGCGACTTTAAGGAGTGATGTAGCCAGACCTTCGACGCTCCCCCGGGCGACCAATCTCCCTCTTCCTCCGGGGACCAGATGAAGACAGGCACTACTTTCCCTTCGTCTAAAGCATTCTTCAAGGCCGGATTATCGGAAACCCTTAAATCTTGTCGAAACCATACAATCGTTGTCATGCTTGAAAGATATCAAAGCTTCGCTTAAAATGTCTGGATAATTATGGATAAAGATACAATACACGAGCTGTCAAAGCTATGCCGCATCCGCTGCACCGAAGCAGAAGAGATGGCCTTCGAAAAAGAGTTTTCCGCAATTCTGGATTATTTTACCCAGCTTCAAGAACTCGACACCGACACGATCGAGCAGCTCGACCATGTGATTAAAGATGTCCACAACGTCTTTAGAAATGACGAGATCAAGCCGGGTCTTGAGCGAAAAACTTTTTTGGATAACGCGCCCTCCCAAATTGGCGGGATGATCCGAGTCCCTCTTGTCATTAAGCAAAACTAAAGAGCCCGTATGCATACCCTGTCCGCCCTTGAGCTACACGATAAATTTATGTCAAAAGCGGTTTCCGCCAAAGAGATCGTAACCCATTTTTTAAAACGGATTGAAGAAGTCGACCCCGATGTCAAAGCGTTCTTGCGCGTTTTCAAAGAAGAAGCTCTAGCCCAGGCAAAATCGCAAGACGAGCGGCTCAAAAACGGAGAGTCTTTGGGACGTCTTGCGGGCGTTCCCGTTGCGATCAAGGATAACATTCATATCAAAGGCGATTTGACCACCTGCGCCTCTAAGTTTTTAGCCAATTATAAAGCGCCTTTCGACGCTACGGTGATCGAACTCTTAAGAAAAGAGGACGCTATCTTTATCGGCAAAACGAATTTAGATGAGTT
>JAGROB010000010.1:4917-20746 GCA_020440465.1 Chlamydiia bacterium | reverse complement strand
TAGTTGAGCCCAAGCCGACAAGCACCCTGCTTTGGCACGGTTGCGATGTTTTCCCCATAGATCGACTTCATAGCTCAAATTAATCGGCAAAAGATAGCCTAGCAGGTGAATTCGATAGGGTTCATCGGGAAAGTTTTGAAGTCCCGGGGGACGATAAAGGCGAATAAGCTGTCCCGAATTTTGATAGGCGGGTTGTAGCGCCAGCTGGGGAAATAAGTCGGCTTGATCAATACCCGCAACCGCCCAGGCTTCTTCCACCCGAAAGAGCGCGGTCTCAAGATCGGGGCTCATGGCAATGGCTTCTAACTCTAAAGCGTTAAGGGTTTCATCTTGAAAAACTTCAAACCATAAATCAAAAGCGGGAGCGGAATCCGAAGTCGTTTCGGTTTCAATCCAGGTTTCGTTGATAGGAACAACGGGACCTTGAAGTTTTGGCCCGACATTACATGCGGTCATAAACAAAAGAAGAAAAGCCCATCTCATAAGGCCTTAGAGTAGGGTGAAAAGCCAGAAAATAGCAACGGTTAAAATTGCTCCGGCAGGAACCGTGATGATCCAGGAGATAAAAATATCTCTCATTACGGCCAGATTAAGGGCACCCAGTCCCCGGGCGAGTCCCACTCCGACAACCGCTCCAACCAGGGTATGGGTGGTAGAAATCGGCAAGCCCAAACGTGACGCCGATAAAATCGTCAACGCCGCACCGAATTCGGCAGAAAATCCCCGTGTGGGCGTAAGCTCGGTAAGCTTTCTTCCGATCGTTTCAATCACTCTCCATCCCCAGGTGGCAAGGCCGACTACAATCCCGATCCCACCAAGAGCAAGCGCCCAAATGGGCACAACCGTAACCGCGCTGATAGCTTGGTGTTGGCTTACCTGGATTGCTGCCGAAAGGGGGCCGATCGCATTGGCGACGTCGTTCGCGCCGTGAGCGAAGGCCATCAAGCAAGCAGAGATGATTTGAAGATAGCTAAACATCTTCTCGATTTGATTAAATTCTTCCGTAATGGAATCAGGGTTTTTGGGGTGGGAAATATTTAAGACCATTTTTTGACAGATCGCCGCACTTAAAAAACCCAGTCCAATAGCAATTAAAAGCGTTTGGGTTAAAGAAAAGTCGAGATCGACATTTTGTAGGCCGTTAAACAAGAGCAATAAAACCAAGGTAACCGTAACAGCAAAGACTAAAAAGGGCATGATTTTTTTTGCCGCCTCTAAGGGTTTGGGGCGGTTGAACACGGCTCTTCTTAAAAGCATAAAGAGTAAAAAGCTTAAAACCCCTCCCATTATAGGGGAAATAGCCCAGCTTGTGACAATATAGGCAACATGGGACCAATAGACCCCTTCAATACCTCCCATGGTTGCTCCAAAGCCAACTAAAGCACCCACTATGGCGTGAGTGGTTGAGACCGGCCATCCGAACCAGGTCGCAAGTTGCAGCCAAAGTCCTACCGCGATTAAAGCGGAAAGCATCCCGTAAGCAAAAGCCATGGGATTATACTTAAAAAAGTCGGGGTTGATAATTCCCGTTTGTACCGTTTCAGTGACGTGGGACCCAAAGAAAAAGGCGCCTGAAAACTCTAAAATCGCCGCGATGATAACCGCTTGTCTTAAAGTTAAGGCTCTCGATCCAACCGAGGTCCCCATCGCGTTGGCCACATCGTTGGCTCCGATGCTCCAGGCCATGTAAAAGCCGGCGGCCAGGGTGAGGAAAAAGAAAACGGATTCGCTCATCTCGACTCCAACGTCCTCCGCACCAGAAGAGCGAGTTTTTCCGAAAGATTCGACAGAGCGCTAATGGCGCTTAAGATTTTTTGCCAGAGTAAAAATGTGCCGAAAGACATCTTATCTTCTTCTTTGTAAAGAGCTTTAATCACTTTTTTTTGTAGATTGTCGACTTCATGTTCATGTTCGGACACTTTGTTTCCCATTTCTGCCACTTTTTTAGCTTCGATTCCCCCGAAAGAAGTTTCTAAAAGCTCATCCATCTCCCGAATGATGAGATAGGCTTCTTGGAATACAGCGATATTTTTAGCTAAAAGCTCTCTAAAATCATCTTTAAGAGAGTCGGGAAGGGTGATCTCTTTATATGTAAGCATAACACCGATATCTTCGGCCCTGTCAGCTAAAGTGTCCTGGGTAGTTAGAATTTCAAGCAGCTGCCCCCGATCAATGGGAAGAAATACGCTGGATGTCAAGTGGTTACGAATATCATTTTTGATTTTATCCGCTTCGTACTCGGAGCGGGAGATTGCATCGGAAATTTCTTCGACCTTTTGCCAGTCCTGTTTAAAGGCCGCTTCAATGACATCGGGTAATTTATCGACGCATTCTTTGACTTTTCCCATGTGTTTTTGCAGCGGGGCAAAGGGGGATTTGCCAAAAAGGTTGAGGAGCGCGTGCATGTCATGTATCCTATACAGTAGTAAGTTTAAACATTATCCCAAAAAGACTAATTATGGCAAAGCTCATCCTAATGCGCCACGGCGCCTCTCTTTGGAACGAAAAAAATTTATTTACAGGCTGGGTCGATATCCCTCTTTCAAAAAAGGGGGTAGAAGAGGCCGTCCAAGCGGGCAAAGAGATTAAAGACCTTCCTATCGATATTATTTTTTGCTCCAAGCTGGTACGATCGACGATGACCGCCCTCATTGCAATGAATGAGCATGCTTCCGGCAAAGTCCCCCGTATCCTTCATCCTAATGAGGGAAATTTGGAAGCTTGGGGGGAAATCCACAATGAAGAGACTTTAGCCACAACGATTCCGACCCACCAGGCATGGGAGCTTAACGAACGGATGTACGGGGAGCTTCAAGGACTCAATAAAGAAGAGATGCGAAAAAAATATGGCCCGGAACAAGTTCACATCTGGCGAAGAAGTTTTGATACTCCTCCACCTAACGGGGAAAGTCTTAAGATGACCGCTGAAAGGACGCTTCCTTATTTTGATAATACGATCGTTCCGGAGCTTGAAAAAGGGAAAAATGTGTTGGTCTCCGCACACGGTAACTCGCTTAGATCCATTATCATGGTATTACGGGGGCTTTCGGGTGAAGAGGTCGTAAAGCTTGAGCTGGCAACGGGAAAACCCATGATTTGGGAGTATCGGGACGGGAAGTTTTATGAAGAATGAAATCTACTTCGATAATAGCCAGACGACGAAGCCGTCAAAAAAAGTCATCGCTGCCATGCACCCTTTTTTTACAGAAGAATGGGGCGTATTTTCTCAGCCGCACCAAAAGGGACAAGAGCTTTTTCCTGCCGTAAGACGCGCTTACGAGTCTCTTTATCGTCTTTTTAGTGCAAAAGAAGAGGACACTGTTATTTTTACCGCCTCGGGTGCGGAAGCCGTCAACCAAGTGATTCAGGGAACGTACTTCGATATCACGCTTGAAACGGGCAAGAATCATTTTATTGTGGGGAAAACCGATGAGGCACCGGCGCTTATGGCGATGCACCGTCTGGAAAAAGCGGGATGTCCTGTAACACAGATCACACCCACTGTTCAAAACGTGATTGAGGCGATCACTCCAAGGACGGCTTTGGCCGTTTTTTCATGGGGCAATGGTTTAACGGGACAGGTGCTTGAGACGGAAGAGATCGCTAAAGTTTTAAAAGAGAGGGGAGTTAAGTTCCATCTGGACGCAAGTCATGTGATGGGAAAGATGTGGGTCGATCCTTTAGAGACTGGAGCCACTTCCATTTCCATGAGCGGCGATTTGATTCACGGTGTAAAATCGTCAGGGGCTTTATGGGTTAAGGCGAAAGAAGTCGTCCCGACGCTTTTGATGGGGGGGCTTGAGCAAGCGGGTTATAGGGGGGCTTTACTTGATACAGCTTCGTTAGCAGCTCTTGGAGAGGCTGCATCAGAGGCGATTGAGGGGCTTGATTATATGGCCACGGAAGTATCCCGGCTTCGCGGCAAATTTGAAAGCTTAGTTTTAAAAGCGATTCCGGAAGCTAAAGTCCATTTCCGAAGCGATTTTCGACTCCCCCATATCAGTTGCATGAGTTTTCCCGGATGCGCGTCCGAGGCTTTACTTTATCTTTTGAATCAAGAAGGGCTTATGGCCTCTATGGGAGGGGGCCTTCAGCAGCAAATCGGTTTTGTTTTAAAAGCGGAAAGCATTCCGGATAATGAAGCGCTTTCAGCGCTTTCGTTCAGCTTATCCAGAGAGACAACTGACAAAGAAGTGGAAGAGGCGGCAAAGATCATTGAAAAATGTGTAAAACACTTGAAACGCGCTTCAGGAGGGATTGATGAGCTTAAATAAATTAATCCAACCGTTTCCCTGGAGTCGCTACAGCAAAAAAGTGAAGCTTAAGATCCAAAACGGCAGATCCATGGGAATCTTGACAGAGCAAGAGGCTAAGGAGAGAGGAGTCAGGTTTGTTCAGGGGGAAGAGGGGAAGGTATCGGACGGCAATTATCTTCGTCTTATGTGGTTTGTGGACAAAGAGGACGGAATCATCATCGACTTGAAATATCAAGTTTTCGGAGAGACGGCGCTGATTGCTGCCGCAGAAAGTGCGGCTGAGCTGATGGTAGGAAAAAATTACGATCAGGCCAGACGACTTACTACTGATCTTATCGACAAAAACGTTCGGGATAAAGAGAGCGATGAGGCCTTTCCGAAAGAGACTCACCCCCACCTGAACCTGGTCCTTTCGGCCATTGATGCATGCGCAGAGCAGTGCACCGATTTGCCCCTGCCCACAACCTACGTGGCGATGCCCCATCCAAATGAGATCGGGGAGGTGCTTGAGGGGGGGTATCCCGGCTACCTTGAGATGCCGCTCAAGAAAAAACTCGCCCTTATCGAGGAGGTACTCGATCGCGATTTAAGACCCTATATCGCTCTCGACGCCGGCGGGGTAGAAGTCATAAACCTTATCAACGGCCTTGAAGTCGTCATCGCCTATACCGGCTCTTGCACCTCTTGCTACTCCTCCGTCGGAACGACCCTATCCTACATCCAGCAAGTCTTTCGCGCGAAAGTCCACCCCGACATCAAAGTCACCCCCAACATCGACTGGGAGCAGTTTAATGGCTGAGACGTTATCATTGGATGAAGAGGGAGTCGTCGAGATTCCTTTAGAGAGGCTAAACCTTGATAGTTTAAAAAGAGTCAGCGCTTACAAGAATCTCATAGAGACTTTTCCAAACGAGCTATTGAGATTTAAAGACTTGGAAAGACTTAACCTTAGTGTCAATAAGCTTAAGGCCTTGCCTGAAGAGGTGGGGGGCTCTTAAAAACTTAAAGTACTTAGATTTAAGGGAAAATGAGCTTGAAACCCTGCCGGACTCCCTTATCGAGCTGCCCCATCTTGAAAAAGTCGACGCAAGGCTTAATCCCCGATTTTTCCCTCCCCCTTGGTTTGACACCCTCAAATCAAGAGGTTGCCTAGTCTATTATTAAACTACCAATTTTCTACCAATATCTACCAAATTGGTAGAAAAGGGCGGTTTTCATAGAATATTTTGGTAAAATTCAAATACCCCCAAAAAAGGTGAAAATAATTACCCTTTTTTCTTTAAAAAGGAGGGAGATATCCTACCATTCTTACCAACTACCAATTTCCTACCAATATCTACCAAATTGGTAATTGACTTGATGCGATTTATTTGCTACCATTAAAATAAAAATTGGTAGGAAAAGATGAAAATCCCCAAAAATCCCCCCGACCCCTCGAAAGATCGAGTTGGAATTGTTACTAACCCCCATAAATTTAAGCTTGTGCATGAGGAAGCTATAAAGGCGGAACGAGAGGGAAAATATAGGCACTGGGATATATTACGTCATCTCACCCCTCCTCAAGGATTGACTAGTGAGGAGTGGTGGGCCGGGATAAAAATGCACCGTGTTTCCCGTTATAAAAACGTTCCACTTGTGGACGTTAAGAATAGTGGGCATTTTGTCTACAACTTAACTGATTCCGTTTTAGAGGAGCTTCATAAAATCGACTTGGGGGCAGGGGGATCCATCACGTTTCCTGAAAAAATTATTAACAGCCATACACGTGATCAGTATATTGTTCGCTCTTTGATTGAAGAGTCTATCACTTCAAGTCAGATTGAAGGGGCTGCTACAACACGCTCTGTTGCGAAAGAAATGATTAGATCCGGGCGCCCGCCCCGGGATAACAGTGAGCGCATGATTTTGAATAACTTTTATACCATGCAGAAGATAGCTGAGTGGAAGAGTCAACCCTTGTCCTGGAGTCTTGTGCAAGAAATTCATCGCTGCATTACACAGGATACACTAGAAAATCCTGATGGTGTGGGAAGATTTCGTAATAGCAGCGAAAGAGTGGTTGTAGAGGAAGTTGGGACGGGAAACATTCTATATACTCCACCTCCTGCCAATGAGCTTGCTCACCGTATGGAGATGATGTGTGATTTTGCGAATGGAAAGTCGTCCACACATTTTATTCATCCCGTAATTCGGGCTATTATTCTCCATTTTTGGCTTGCTTACGACCACCCTTTTGTTGATGGCAATGGACGGGTTGCAAGAGCTTTGTTTTACTGGCTTATTCTGCGAAGCGGCTATTGGTTATTTGAGTTTATCTCGATTTCAGAAATTATTTTAAAAGCTACCGTTAAATATGGAGAGGCTTTTCTTTATACCGAATCGGATCAGAATGATCTCACTTACTTCATTGTTCACCAAATTGATGTAATAAAGAAATCGATAGAGTCTCTTTACAAATATATTGAGAAGAAGTCCAAACAGTTAAATGCCGTAGACGGCCTTCTAAAAGATGGGGGAGGTTTTAACCGTCGTCAAGAAGAGCTTTTGTATCATGCTTTAAGACATCCAGGGGCAATTTACACTATACAGGCTCATAAACTTAGTCAAAGAGTTGCTTACGATACCGCTCGAAAGGATTTATTGGGCCTCTATGAAAATCGCTATTTAGAGAAGGAAAAAAGGGGAAAAGAATTTGTCTTTGTAGCGCCGTCTGATCTCCTTGAACGAATGAATAAGAATAAAAAATAGTCAATCAATGTTTTCGTTTATTAAAGAAAGCTTTAAGCCGCTGAGGAAGCGGTTTTTGGGGCTGTTTTCTTTTGGTTTATAAACCCGCTTTTTGCCCTGGTGCTTTTACTGTGGATCGTGATTCATCTCACATGCTGTCTTTATTTCGCGAAACGATCGGCCCCTTTTCAAGAGCGTCATGCTCAAGCCCGTTCAAATTTGATGGGGAGGATCGTCGGAGAGCGGGGCGCGAAGCTATCGGGCGGGGAGAAGCAACGGATCGCGGTCGCAAGGGCCTTCTTAGCCAACGCACTGATTTTAATTCTGGACGAGGCGACGTCCTCTTTGGATTCGGTGACCGAGAGTTTGCTTCAAGAGAGCTTAAAGACGCTCATGCAAAACAAGACCACGCTTGTCATCGCCCATCGTCTTTCGACCCTATCGCAGATGGATCGGATACTCGTTTTCGATCAGGGTAAAATTGTGGAAGAGGGATCGCATGATGTCCTCTTGGCTAAAGGGGGGCTCTACGCAACTCTTTGGAAAACCCAGGTTCGCTTTGGCTAAGCCGATCATTCGACTGGGATCAGGCTTTTGAGGAGTTTGGCTTTATCGAGGACCATGATTTTGATGGCGGCATCGTTTTCTCCGTAGGAGACGAAGATATCGTTATTTTTTACGGCAAAGCCGCAAGGAAACAACACCTGTGAGCGGGTTAGCCCATTTTTTTTCGCGGTGTAAAATTGGGGCGATTGAAACGGTTTTTTGGATATGCGTGTTAATTTAAAGGGAGGGGTTTTTGAAAATGTGTAAGCGCCCACATAGTAAGTGTATTTTCGGGTCTTGCTGTCTTTTTTAGAGCTGTGAAAAAAACCGAGATATTCCCCGTCCACTTCTATTGCCGGCGTACCCCCCCGGATAATGCCATAGGGCCAGTTGATCTTTTGCTGAAAAGAAGAGACTGGCTCGCAAATACCGTTGGTATGGTCGGGTAGAGCGACAACTTGGGGGTCGATCGTGTACTCAAGATGTAAAACCCCTTTAAAGTCAAAAAGCACCCAGTTTTTCTCCCAGTGATTTTGGAAAGGTATACTCAAAGGTACACTTGAAGCGACATAAAAATCGCTATCCTGCCTAACAATCTCCGCCAGGTTCAGGTGCGATGAGAGCATGGAATGGGAGTCCAACGGATCAGGCGAGGCGTAAATTAAATAGATTTTACCGCCAATGCTTAAGAGTCTTGGATCATACGTTCTATCCCCAAGACAAATTTTTGCCTCTGAAACCGGCTCAAAGGCAGCATTAAGTTCAACTAAGCCAATCCACTGCTTAAAGTCGGCTTTATGCTTCCCTATGGGCAATTTAAAGGTATCGTGTCGAAACGCTAAAAGGTAACCTTCATTGTCATCCATGATGGAGGCGTTGTAAGCCCCCTCAAAACCGGGGATTGTGATCTCGAATATGCGTTTTATGAAGGGGTCAGCTTCAACCTGAGCCTGCTTAGCAAAAAGAGGAGGTGACAGAAGTATAAAAAGTAAAAAGCGCATCATTTCAAGGCTCATCCAGTGACTCGATCGGAAAAGCCAGGTAGTCTGCCCCGTGTATAAACTTTAACTTGTAGCCTAAGCTTTTGAGCTTTTCTTTCGAAATTTTGGCCATTTCCTTGGTGTTTTCTCCAAGCTGAACGGGTCTTTCCCCGTTACCCTGAATCTCGATCAAAATCACGGGACGGCATCTTTGAAGCGTGAGCTTGGCTCCCTCCAAAACGTCGGCTTCCATGTTTTCGACGTCGATTTTGATAAAGGAAATATTTTCTAGCTTAAGATCATCTAAGGGGATTTGAAGCGTGCGGTCTTGTCCCCCCGAAGACTTTACGACATACTTCCTCCCTTCGTTACGAGGGTGGGAGACGATCACATCGACATAGGATTGATCTTTGCCGACGGCAGATCTTATTGCTAGGGCGTTATGGCAGCGATTGGCAGCTAAATTATGGACGAGCTCGCGATAAGTCGTTAAGCTTGGCTCAAAAGCTAAGACGAGCCCCTCTTTTCCCGCACACTCAGACATTGTTACCGTGTGGGTTCCCACATGCGATCCGACATCGAGCACGAGCGTTCCCGGGACAACATACTTTTTAATCAGATCTCGGTTTCCCGGCTCCCAGGCACGCCCTTTTCGAAGGACGTTTTTTATGGTGTCGTTTACGTCGTTCACAAAGAAAAGCCCTTGATTCTCAACACGATAAAGGGGGTAATCTTTGAAAGGAAAGGCGTCAATAAAAAGAGCTTCCTCTTCAAAAACCGCACTCGATTCAGGTCCGAGAAAGGCTTGAATCAACGCATGCCCCTTTTCATGCAGCAAGGGAACAAGACTTTTGATCTCTTTTTTCTTCTGTGGGGTTAAGGTGACTGTAGGATTTTTTGCCGCACTTAAGGGGGCGCTTAGGGATAAAAAAAGAATAAGGCAACCGTATGAAAAATAATGTTTTTTAAAGGGCATCCTATACGATTTCTCCTGAGATAAAAATTTTGTCGGTTCCATTGTTTAAGGTAAGTGTGATAGAGCCGTCGGGGTTCAAGGACTTGAAAGTGCCTGAAAACTCTCCGATGGTCACAGGGTCACCCGGCTGGTGAATGAGCTTTTCTTTATAGCGTTCATAAAATGGGCGAAAACTTGTGTAGTGGGCCACTTGCTTGGAGAAATAAGCCGTCAAAAGATGTCCCATTTCTGACGGGTCGAAAAGGCGATCCGATTCGTTTAAAAGCGACGTTGCGGGCTGGTCGATTTCATTTAGCTCTTCCGGGGGCATATTTAAATTGATGCCGATGCCCGTTATGAGCCAGTGCCCCTCGGTATCTTGCACCGTCTCCGACAAGATGCCCGACAGTTTTTTACCGTTTAAAAGTAGATCGTTTGGCCATTTAAGCTTAATGTCGAAGCCCCGGTTGTGGAGCATATCGGCGGCCGAAAGGGCTAGTACTTGAGGGATGTTAAAGTGGTACTGGGCTGACCACAAGACAAAGGTAATCAATAAGTTCTGTTTCGGAGGGGAGATCCATTTACGGCTAAATCGTCCTCTTCCAGCTGTCTGAAAGTCTGCCGTGATCGTAGTGAGCTCCGCCTTGTTAAACAGATTTGTGTTCGTTTTTGCCCAATTGTTCGTTGAGTCTATCGTTTCAAAGTGGTAGTGTTTGATCTGCATATAATGATCAGAATAACAGAAAATAGTTAAATGTTAAGCCCTCTTTTTTTACGCAGAATGGATTTCAGGATGATTTTTGTCATTCTGGCACTTATGGGCGTCTCCCTTTTTGTGATCTCCGCCAATAGCGGAGCGGAAGAAGGGGACAGCTTCTTCACGCCCGCTGTCATTCACCAGATAGAAGCGTATGTGATCGGGTGGGGGGTCTTCTTTGTTTTCGTCGTCTTGGATTACAATAAGCTCCGGGAGTGGACGTGGGTTTTATATGGACTTATGATTTTGTCTCTTGTGGGACTATTCTTTACCGATTCAGTTCAAAGGGTCCACAGGTGGTATAAAATTCCCTTCATTGGGTTTAGCTTTCAGCCGTCGGAGTTTGCAAAGCTGATCGTCGTAATCGCTTTAAGCTGGTTTTTGGAGCGAAACAAGGCGCATGCGGCCTCTATCAAGACGGTTTTAAAGGCGTGTATCATTGTGGGCATCCCGTTTTTACTTATTTTAAAGCAGCCAGACTTGGGGACGGCGCTCGTTTTATACCCGATCACTTTAGTGATGTTTTACTTTGGGGGGTTTAATAAGACGTTCATCCGCCTGATGGCGGGGGGAGGGGCGCTTATGATTTTTCTTGTGGCGCTGATCTTTTTAAAAATTGTCCCCCATGAAGAGCTCCGCCCGACGGCGACGCTCTTTTTAAAAGACTATCAGTTCGATCGCTTAGATCCCGATACCCACCATCAAAAAGCGGCTCAAATCGCCATTGGAGTGGGGGGACTTGCCGGAACGGGCTTTCGGAAAAGCGAGTTTACAGGGGGGGGATGGCTTCCGGCGCCTTACACCGACTCCGTGTTTCCCGCTTTTGGCGAAGAATTTGGGCTATTAGGTTTGTTGTTTCTTTTATCGCTCTTTTATATGCTTTTATACTTAAGTTTTCAGGCCGCTTTGGTCGCAAAAGATCAGTTTGGAAGTCTTTTAGCGGCGGGGGTGACCGTTTATCTTGCGATGCATATCATTGTGAACATCGGGATGATGACGGGATTTTTGCCGATCACGGGCGTACCGCTGGTTTTAGTGACGTACGGGGGCTCTTCGGTGTTTTCCACCATGATGGCGCTGGGGATTTTACAAAGTATTTATGTTAGAAGGTTTATGTTTTAATGGCGGCAAAGTTTTTACTGAGCGAAGGGCTCTGGATTGGAGAGGGGAAGATTAGCTTTTCTTTTACCCAAGATCACTTGCATTTTTATACGCGCTGGACTCCGGAAGGGGTTGAGGATGGGGTTTTAAAGTGGATTCAGGAAGTGGAGATGGGGGGAGAGAACGAAAAAGTCATCAATTACTTTAGTGTAACCCCCTTAACAGACACGACCTTTTCCATATCTTACCAAAACGACACCATCGGAAAAGCGATCGGAAAGGGGCTATTGGAAGAGAGCAAGATCGCATGGGAAATTAAAAGCCCGGAAGCGTTTCACGGCTTTGAGGTGTATGAACTTCAAGAGAACGGCGACTATTTGCTCCATGCCGAATATACCGCCGAAGATAACTTTAGAACGCTTATCGACGGCAGAATCTGGATGAAAGCGCCATGACGATCGAGGGGTTTGTCCATGTGACGAATCAGCCGCCTCCACCCCCCAGCAGCTACTTTTATCGCCTGTTTTCTACGTTTTACGCTCGGGTTTCAAGTACGTTTCGCGCTTCTGTCCCTTTAAAAGAGCAGGCAAGACTGGAACGGTTTCCCGAAACGGATTTGGCTCTAAAAGCGCTCCACCAGCTTTTAAATACAGAGGGGCAATTTTTTGGAAGCAACGTGGTAGAACAGTACCTCAATGTTTTGTGGACGGAGTATCCGAATAAATTTTGTTTTCGGCTGGATGGGGTAAAATATCTTCCGGACTGTCAAAAAAGGCCGCTTGAAATTGCTAGAGAAATTCATCGGATGGTTCAAGAGCAGCCGAACCTCTTATATCTGGCCATTCCGTTTGATGCCAGTCAGCATCACATTGTCTTTTTAATTAATCGTGAAGATCGGCGTGTGGAGTACTACGACCCCTTGGGAGACAAGCCTGAAACAAGAAACGTCGGCTATTCCTTGAAGGAAGAAGTGGAAGCGATCGCCGAGCTTTTTTTTGAAGATAAATCGAAGGTCTATGTCAATCCCACGGCTCATCAGACCTGCTGCTTTCGCTGTGCTATCTGGGGGTTGTTATACATAGAAAGACGGCTTAAGGGCAGCTCCGTCGAAGAGATTCAGTCGACCACTATTAATGACTTTGAAATTGATCGCTATCGAAAAGAGATCATCGCGGGCAAAATCAAAACCCATGCCCTTAAGCTCCTAAATGATCTAGAAGCTCAAGAGCAAGATGGTTAATCTTCCTTGAGCTTTAATAATTCGTAAACCAGCGATCCTGTCTAACCTGTTATTTTTTAAAAAGATACCTGATCCTTTTAGCCCCAAAGAGGCTGGTAAGCAGTTGTCGGAAAATGGGTATCTTGCTATTCAAAATAGAATGACAACGCTTTTAGCTATAAGTCCTGACGATCTTTTAAACAGTTACTTGAAGCCTTGGGCTTTAATGTTCAATGAGATAGTCTTTTTCAAAGTCTCTATTTTTGGGGCTGAATTGCCCCTGATTGTCGCATGGCTTTTTTTTGGGGCCCTTTTTTTTACGATTTATTTTAAAGGGATAAATATCCGGGGTTTCTTCCATGCACTTGCACTTGTTCGGGGGGATTATAGTAACCCGAAGGAAAAAGGTGAAGTCACTCACTTTCAGGCATTAGCAACAGCGATATCAGGTACGGTAGGATTGGGAAATCTGGGGGGAGTCGCCGTGGCGGTTTCCGTCGGAGGGCCTGGAGCTACGTTTTGGATGATTCTAGCCGGTTTTTTGGGTATGTCGTCAAAGTTTGTCGAATGTACCTTAGGAGTAAAGTATCGAAAGTTTTTCTTAGACAAATCGACAGCCGGCGGTCCCATGTATTACCTAAGCCAAGGCTTTGAAAAAAAGGGCTGGCCAAAATTAGGAAAAGGCTTGGGATTTTTTTATGCCCTGGCTATATGTGTTGCCTGCTTCGGATTGGGCAACATGTTTCAATCAAACCAAGCTTATAGCCTTTTGGTACAGGTTACGGGTGCGGAAGCAAGCTTTTTTAACGACAGGGGATGGCTTGTCGGCATTTTACTCGCCACTTTAGTTGGGGCTGTCATTATTGGGGGTATTAAGCGGATCGCAACCGTCGCTGAATTTGTAGTGCCTTTCATGGCTGGAACGTATATCTTGCTGGCTATTTATATCTTGGGGGTTAACTACGATAAAATAGGGGAGACTTTTTTAGAAATCTTCACCAGAGCTTGGGAGCCCCTGGGGATTGTGGGGGGATTTTTCGGGACTATGATTGCGGGATTTCAAAGAGCCACGTTGTCGAACGAGGCTGGGATTGGCTCTGCTTCGATTGCCCACTCAGCCGTTAAGACCGATGAGCCTTTAACGGAAGGATTCGTTTCTCTTCTTGAGCCTTTTATAGATACGGTCGTTATTTGCACGATTACAGCACTTGTTATCAATATCACTATCTATAGCCCAGAAACCCCGATGAAAGAGTTCACAGGAATAGAGCTTACTTCCATGGCATTTGGAAGTGCTTTAACTTATGGACCTTACTTCCTAACCGTCGCGGTATTTTTATTTGCCTTCTCAACCATTATCGCTTGGTTTTACTACGGACTTCAGGGATGGATGTATCTTGTGGGACACAGAGAAAATACCGACATTTTTTTCAAGATCACCTTCTTAGTTTTTGTAGTGGTTGGATGTATGGTGGAGCTTCCTGTTGTGTTAGCTTTCGGTGATGCGTTGTTTTTTGTCCTCGCAATCCCTAATATCTTTGGACTTATCTTGATGGCTCCTGAAGTCTCTCAAGATCTAAAATCTTACCAAGCCAGAGTAAAATCGGGCGAGATTATCAACTACCGTAAGCTATCTAAGCAAAATTTTGATGCTTGATTCGGGAATTCAGAAGTAGGTAAGCCAAAAACGAAGAAGCGTGGTGACTGCCTGCGGCATCTCTAACGGACTCATATGGCCGGAGTCTCCTTTTGCAAAATTTCAAGGAAAAGCCGTCCCCCATCGAATGACCTGCTAAAGCGAATTTTTGGGGAGCAACTAGGGTCTAAGGGATATTTCATTGATGTGCCAAGGGTCTCTTTAAAACTGGGTTTCCAATACACTCCTGTTTAAAAGCTTTTCGAATGGGGCCTTGGAGTCCGGAAACCACGTTTGAAACTGTAAGACGGCTTGCCCGACGAACATCTCAAAGCCGAAGTGGACAGGGCAGTTTTTTTCCCGGGCCGCTTTTAACAGATCGGTTTCTTTGGGCTTGGTTTTCGTTTCGATGACCGTTTTTTTAGGGAGAAGATCGTCGGGGTCGATCGGACAGGGATTAGGGGTGCAGTTGATTAACACATCATACCCTTTTTGAAGCACTTTGGTAGCCTGTGCCAGAGGGAAAAAGGGGATATTGAATTGATCGGAAAGCTCTTGCCCTTTTTCGGGCGTGCGGTTTAAAACGGTAACATGAGCTCCTTTTTTTAGCGCTGTGTGGATGATCGCTTTCGCGGCGCCGCCCGCACCCAGGACAATGACGTGTTTGCCGTTAAGGTCGCGATTAGAAAGCGCTCCTATGCCGTCGGTGTTATCGGCAAAGATTTTGCCGCCTTTAAAGGTCAGGGTGTTGATCGCTCCGATGGCTTTAGCTTCTTCTGATAATTCATCGACCAGAGGAATAAGCGTTTCCTTCAGGGGCATTGTGGCAGACAGCCCTTGAAAGTCAAGCTGCTTGACACCATCTAAGAATTTTTCGAGTTCACGGGGATGTACCGTCATTTTGACATAAACCGCATTAAGATCCGCATCTTTCATAACCCGATTGTGAGTAATGTCAGAGATGCTTTGATCGACAGGATCGCCGATGAGACCATAAAAGCTGGGATTTTTGAAGGTGTAGTAAGCCTTCATTTGATCGTAGGAGAGCTGTCCGGGAGCAGAAGGTTCTTTGTGGTAGGCAAAAGTAAACTTCGAGCCTAAAAACGGAGCTAAGATGCGTCCAAAAGTGCCGTGGGGACCCATAGGAAGGGCTACCACATTCTGTTGTTTTTTCAGCCATAAGAGCATTTTTAAGGTGTCTAAAGTGCTCTCAGCTTTCGCTGCGATTTTGTAAAGCGCTGCGGGAAAGGTTTTCAATTTTTTCAAAACCGTGTCGAGATCTTCCGGCATTTCTTTAAAGTTATGATAAGAGACGATCCATTGAATCTCTGGGTAGGATTCAGGAAGAGGGCGCTGCCCTTCGATATCGACATCGATATAGTCGGGCTTGAGCTTGGCAAGTTTTTCGATCGTCTCCTGAGAGGCTCCCCGATAGGTCAAGATCAGAGGTTTTTTTACTTTCTTTCGAAAAGTTGAAATCATCTCGAAGTCGACTTCGGGTAATAAATCGACCCTGAGTTCGATCAGATCCCCTTCGGGAACTTTCTGCAAGTCTGTCGTAGTTGTACAAATCATCTTTCTTTTCTTTTTGGAGTGCGGCGACTAGTCAGCGCACTCCGAAACTTTTCTGGGTTGAGGGGGGTGGAGAAGGC
>JAGROB010000010.1:0-4855 GCA_020440465.1 Chlamydiia bacterium | reverse complement strand
TGGGTCATCACTTTCCAGAGTCTGTCGAAGGGGTATTGAGCTCCCTCAAACTGAAAGCCATAATCATTTAATATCCCTTTAATCTCTTGGTAGCTTTTTTCCTCTAAAACCCCCGTCTCTTTTAAATACTTGCTTTCGACAAGCATCCCTTGGGCAACGGCCTCTCCGTGGCTAAGCTGATAGTTCGACAAGCTCTCAAGCGCGTGTCCCACGGTATGCCCGAAGTTTAAAAGGCGGCGCAAGCCCAGCTCTTTTTCATCCGCCTTCACGATTTCTGATTTCAGCCGAACACTCTCTTGAATAATCCGCTCCACCGCCTGAAGATCCCGGTTCAATATGGCTTCTCGATGACTTTTCATAAATTCAAAGAGGGGCTTATCCAATACGATGCCATGCTTCAGCGCCTCTGCCAGACCTTGATGAAAAACCTTTTTAGGCAGTGTTTTAAGCACCTCCGGGTCGATCAAAATCTTTACCGGCTGATGGATCGCGCCGACGAGATTCTTGCCGTACGGGGTATCAACGCCTGTTTTTCCGCCGATCGCCGCGTCCACCATGGCTAAAAGCGTCGTTGGAATCGCAACCCAAGCCACGCCCCGGCAAAAGGTCGCTGCCACAAACCCCACCAAGTCGCTTGCCACTCCGCCGCCGACAGAAATAATCAACGTATCTCTTCCGAACCCGTTTTCAAACAGCTGATTTTCAAGCTTCTCTTTTTGTGCTCTTGTCTTTGACGTTTCCCCGGAGGGGAAACTAAAGATTTTCCCTTCAACGGGTAGTTTTCTAGCGATGCTTTCAACCACTGCCTCGTCGGCGATGATCGCGATCTTTTTTCCCTTAGGAAGATGCTCCGAAAGATTTTTTAAGATCCCACTTTCGATTTCGACCTCGATCATAGCTTTGCCGACCTGTTTAACAAGATAGCGTCCGCTAAGACTAAATAAACCATCGCTTCCACGATGGGAACCGCGCGAATCGCCACACAAGGGTCATGTCTCGACCCCTCCGGTAGTTTAAACTCCGCTTTTTCTCCCTCAATCGTCGTGGTTTCTTGAGCTTTTTTTATGCTGGAGGTGGGTTTGAAAGCGACTCTTCCCACAAGAGGCATGCCATTTGAGATCCCCCCCAAAGTCCCTCCCGCATGGCTGGAAGACGTTTTGATCTTTTCCCCTTCGCTCTCAAAGGCGTCGTTATGCTCCGAGCCTTTCATTTCGGCAGCATGAAACCCCTCTCCGATCTCAAACCCCTTCGTCGCAGGTAAAGACATCATCGCCTTCGCTAAATTTGCCTCCAGTTTTTCATAAACGGGATCTCCCAGACCCACGGGCAGGCCCGTCGCTTCAAACTCCACAATGCCGCCGAGCGAGTCCCCTTCTTCTTTCGCCGCCTCGATAACGGCTTTTAAGTTCTCGTCATTAAGATCCTTAACAGGGCCCACTTGTTTAAGAAAACTTCTTACCTTGATGCCGAAGTGGCTTAAAAGCTGTTTGGCGACAGCTCCCGCGGCGACCCTTGCCGCGGTCTCTCTTGCGGACGATCTTCCGCCCCCGCGATAATCAAAAATCCCATACTTTTCAAGGTAGGTAAAGTTGGCGTGTCCCGGCCTTAAAAGCCCTTTGATCGGCTCATATTTGCTGGAATCGGCGTCTTTATTCCAGATCAGGATCGCAATGGGCGCGCCCGTCGTCTTCCCTTCAAAAATTCCGGAGACGATCTCTGCGGCATCTTTTTCCTTTCGGGGGGAAGTTAAGGGGCTTTGACCGGGAGCTCTTAGCTTCAGCGCTTCATTAATCAGCTCGTCTGAAATCTCAAGCCCTGCGGGACAGCCGTCGATCACGACCCCGATCGCTTTGCCGTGTGACTCGCCGAAGGTAGTCCACCTAAAAATTTTGCCGAAACTATTCGATGCCATGGATGATATCCTCTACTATTTCATCGGGGGAGCGCCCTTTTAGCTCCACGGTTAAGGTAGCCGCTTTTTCGTAAATCGGGGCTCTTGTCTTTGCCAACGCTAAAAATGAGCCTTTGGGGTCTTTTTTGTCGAGATAAGCGGGGAGGCCATCCTTTGGAAGCCTTTCATAGACGGTCTCGAACTTTTCTTTTAAATAGATCACTTTGCCCATAAGGGCCACTTTTTCCCGGTTGTCCTTGGAATTTAGCGTACCTCCGCCCAAAGAAATAATGACATCGCCCTTTTCAAGCATGTCCAAAGCCAGGTTTTCAAGCTCCCGAAACCCTTTATCCCCCAGCTCTCGATAAAGCTCTCTAACCGTCTTGTCCTTGCGGCTGACAATTTCATCCAGGTCGATGAACTTCAATCCAAGCCGCGCTGCCAAAAGACGTCCCACGGTCGTTTTTCCGCTACCCGGAAGGCCGACAATAAAATAGCGCATCATCGGATCTTTGCCCCCATTCCGATGAAATCGACTTTAAAGGAGGGGTAGGTTTTGCCCACACAATCGATCGATTCGACCGTGGTTTCGCCTTTCGCACCCATCGCCGCGACGGCAAGCGCCATCGCCATCCTATGGTCGTGGTGGGAGAAGACGTTAGCCCCTTTGAGTTCGCTTTTTTCAATGACCAACGTATCGGGGGTGGAGCGAATGTTTGCTCCCATTTTTTTTAATTCCGTTTGAGACGCTTTGAGACGATCACATTCTTTTTCCCTTGCGACCTTGGCATTTTTTAAAACGGTTTTCCCCTCCGCATAGCACCCTAAAACGGCTAAAATCGGCACAGCATCGATGAAAGCGTTGACATCGATTTCCAACCCCTTGAGACGGCTTCCTTTTAACACTTTAACCTGCCGATTTTTTTCGTCGATTTCAAGCTTGGCCCCCATCTTTTGAACGACCTCAAGAATCGCTTTATCCCCTTGGGGGTCAGATAAATCAAGATTTTCCAGCGTGATTTCGGATCCCGTGATGAGCGCAGCTGCCAACGGAAAAGCGGCAGAGCTAAAGTCCCCCGGCACGGTGTAGTCAAACGGCTCGAAAACTTTATTCCCTTCCAAGCGATAAAGCTCATAGCCCTCTCTTTCATACGAAACATCAAGCCGATGAAGCCAATCCAACGTGACTTCAATCCACGGAAGCTCCCCCGGATGCTTCACTTTGATTTCAGTGGGCGTCTTTTTTAGAGCCGATGCGATCAAAAGTGCCGAGACGGGTTGGGAGTCCTCTCCCGATAAGGTCGCTTTAGCCCCCCTTAAAGGGCCTTGAATAAGCAGTGGAGCGAATCCTTCCTCTTTCATGCAGGTAACGCTTGCGCCCAGCTCTCTTAAGGCTCTGATCAGCTTTCCCATCGGCCGTTGAGTTCGAATCGACTTATCCCCTGTAATCACTGCGGGAAAATCCGACAAAGCAAAGAGCGCCGATAAAAACCGAAGACAAATGCCGGAGTTGCCGACGTCAACGATATCGCCGAAAGGGCCAATCTTTCCCCCCGTTCCCTCAATGACAAGCCCTTCATCCCCCTTTTTAACCTGTGCTCCCATGATCTCAACGGCTTTCAGCATCGCTTTTGAGTCATTCGAAAGAAGCGGCGACAACACGCGGCTTTTGCCCTTAGCTAACGCGGCAAACAAAATCGCTCTGAGCGTTTGCGATTTAGAGGGGGGGATATGAACGCTCCCGGAAACAGACGATTTTAAAACGTGAAAAGAGCTCATGATTTTTTTAGAAGTTTAAATTTTATAATCAGACTTTTTTCAGTAATCCACCCCAATTTCCTTTGGAAAGCTTCCTGGTACTTAAATTCGGAAGACATAAAAACTCCTGAAAACATATAAGGCTACTTTAAGGTTCAAAGAGAATTAAATGGTAGCTTCTTCCTTTTCTAATGTGGGTATTGCGGGTGTCGGCTTGATTGGCGGCTCGATAGAGCTTGCGATCAAAAAATATTTGCCCGATGTTAAGGTTGCCCTTTTTCACCACCCTTATGATCAAGAGCGATTTAACGCGTTTACCCGAGATCTCGATCTTTTAATTATCGGAGCGCCTCTTTCTAAGACGCTACCTATTGCCGAACTTGTGATTCCAGGTTCAAAGCCCCTGGTGGTTATAGATGTAGGCAGCGTGAAAGGATTTGTTGCCGATCGTTTTGAAACGCTTACTCAGGATAACTTGGAGTTTGTGCCGACCCATCCGATGGCGGGTAAAGAGACGCTGGGAAGAGAGTATGCCGAGGCAGATTTGTTCAAAGATCACCCATGGGTTCTTGTACCACATAAAAAGAATCGGGAAGAGACGCTTCAGAATTTAGAAAAATTCATTAAGGCTCTTGAAGCGACTCCTATTCGTTTGGGGATTAAAAAGCATGATGAATACGCCGCTTTGATCTCCCATATCCCTTCGATCATTTCCCGAAGCTATTTGGACTTTGTCACAAAAAATGCCCCCGAGGCTCTTAAAATCGCCGGCACGGGCTTTCAATCCTTCACCCGCATTGGCAAAGAGACGGAGTTAAGGCAAGAAATCGAGTCAATCAATCGCCCTTTAATCGATGCCTTTTTGGAAGCATGGATTAAAGAATTTTCCTTTAGATAGTTCATAAATTCTTATTAAGTTATCATTAATAATGAATTAATTGCTTTAAGAATTTTCACGATTAGTAATTTAAATAATTATTTTGTATAATTTATATTTATAGACAAGTCAAATAAAGAGGTTTCCGAATATGAAAATTATCATTGCAGGAACCTGTGCTTTAGAGTCCAGAGAGGGGCTTCGAAAGACGGTTCAAATCCTAAAAAAATTAAAGATCAATTATTTAAGAGCTAGTTTGTGGAAACCTCGAACCCGTCCCGGCTGGTCGGGTATGGGCTACGGCTTTTTGCCCCTTCTTTTAGAAGAAA
>JAGROB010000009.1 GCA_020440465.1 Chlamydiia bacterium | reverse complement strand
TTTGCATTCTTTGCGTTTAAAAATAATTGAATACAATTGGATTGATCCATTCAGAGTGTTCACTAAAATATTCTTGTGTTACGAAAAGTCATAGGTCGAGCAAAAGGACCCCGAGGTATTTTATAAACGAGTAGGTTATCTTTATCGGATTATACCCTTTCGAATGGAGTTTTAGCTCATTTGCTGCCGACATAAGCCTTAAATGCCGCGGCATAAGCCGCCGATTGGGATTCCATCCTCTGGCGTGAAAAGCTTCAAGCGCCGGAACTACAACAAGCTCCCACCCTTTAGCTCGCAGTCTTATTGATAAATCAATATCCTCTTTGTAACAGAAAAATGTCTCATCAAAGACTTGATACTGACCCAGCTTGACGCTTTCTAAAGCCTGTCTTCGGGCAAACAGAAGCGCACCGCAAATCGCCTGAGGCCGCTGTAGCGTCTTAAAAGGTCTTAATTTTGCCGACGCTCCCCGGTATTTATCATACCAATGACCGTACCACGTTGAATAGATCCCGTAAGAGTCAATTAGCCCTGTGACTTTTTGCTTTTCAATATCCCATCCATAAAGAGGCCCCGTTATAGCTCCCACCTTTTCACGCCCTTCAGCGCCCATCCAGCTTACAGCTTTTTCCAAGAAATCAGGGGGCAAAATCACATCGGGATTTAAAAACAAAACGCACTCTATATCTTCATCTAAAGAGGAGTAGCCCAGATTATTGCCCTGAGAAAAGCCGATATTGGGCATAAAGCAAAGCTCAATAATCCCTTCTCGGTTGTGTTTTTTAACGTAGGCCGTATCGGTAGAGCCGCTATCGACCAAAACAATCTGCTGGGCCGGATAGCTTTGAGCGTTTAACGACGCTAAAGTCTGATCCAGAGAAGCTTCCGAATTGTGGGTGACAATCACCACACCCACACTCGGGCCAACTCCTATCGGCTGTCGTAGTTCGAGGCTATCCACTCTCTATAACTTCCTGACTCTATATGGTCTATCCAGGGTTTATGGTCTAAAACCCACTTTACCGTCTCTTTCAATCTTTCATCAAGAGAAGGTGAGGGATGCCAACCGATTTCTCGCTTCACCTTGGAGCAGTCGATCGCATAGCGGTGGTCATGACCGGGTCGATCTTTGACAAAGGCTAATAACTTTCGAAGCTCCTTCGGATCTTCTTCGGTAAGCTTGGCTACTATCTCTATAATCTTTTCTACTAACTCTAAATTCGACAGCTCTTGCTCGCCGCCCACATTATAGGTCTCTCCCGGCTTGCCGTGCTTCATAAGCTCCCAGAGACAAGTTGCATGATCATCTACATAGAGCCAGTCTCTTACCTGGTTTCCTTTGCCATAAATGGGCAGCGGTTTTTTCCTTAAGCAGTTTAAAATCATTAAAGGGATCAGCTTTTCGGGGAATTGGTAGGGGCCGTAGTTATTGCTGCAGTTTGAGATTACGGCCGAGAGCCCATAGGTGCGATGATATGCTCTAACCAGATGATCGGATGCCGCTTTCGATGCAGAATAGGGACTCGAGGGGTTATAGGGGGTCTCTTCCGTGAAGGCGCCCGTATCGCCCAAAGAGCCATAAACTTCGTCCGTTGAGACGTGATGAAAGTGAATATTCGGATGTTTTCTTACGGCTTCCAAAAGATGAAAAGTTCCCATCACGTTCGTTTGCATGAACGCTTCGGGAGAAACAATGCTTCTATCCACATGACTTTCCGCTGCAAAATGGGCGATCGTGTCAATTTTATGCTCTAAAATTATGGCACTTACAAGTTTTTGATCGTTGATATCTCCCTGAACAAATCTGACTCGCGGATCTTTAAGATCTTCTTCAAGCGTCTCTAAGTTCCCGGCATAGGTTAGCTTATCTAAAACAACGGCTTTGCCATCAAAGCCCTCTTGTTTTAAGACGTGGCGTAAAAAAGCCGATCCAATAAATCCGGCCCCTCCGGTAATGAGTATATGTCTCGGGTTTCTCACTTATTTTCCTTCTTCGCAAGATCCATTAAATACTTCCCATAGGGGCTTTTACCCAGCGCTTTTCCTAACTCGTAAAGGCGCTTTTGATCGATAAAACCCTGATGATAGGCAACTTCTTCCAAGGCGGCGATATAATGCCCCTGACGCTCTTCAATCACTTGTACAAAGTGGCTTGACTGCATTAAGCTTTCGAAAGTTCCCGCATCAAGCCATGCAAAACCGCGCCCCATTTCAATTACCTCGGCCTCACCATTTTTCATGTAAAGCCGATTTACATCGGTAATCTCAAGCTCTCCTCTTTTCGAGGGCTTGAGTGACTCGGCAAACTTAACAACCTGATTATCATAAAAATAAAGTCCCGTTACTGCCAAATTGGACTTAGGGGTCTTCGGTTTTTCTTCAATCGAGATCAGCTTTCCGTTTTTGTCAACCTCAGCAACGCCATAGCGTTCGGGGTCTTTCACTTCATACCCGAAAAGCGTACACCCCTTTTTCTTTTTAGCCGCTTTCATAAGCAAGGGCTGCAAGTGGTTTCCGTAAAAGATATTGTCACCAAGGATCAAAGCCACCGAATCGTTGCCGATAAATTCTTTTCCAATGATAAAGGCTTCGGCAAGACCGTTTGGTGCTTCCTGAGTAGCCCAAGAGAGTTTAATCCCATACTTAGAGCCATCTCCCAAAGCTTTTTGAAACTGGGCTTGATCGTGGGGTGTGGTAATAATAAGAATGTCTTGAATCCCGGCCATCATCAAAACCGACAGGGGATAATAGATCATCGGCTTGTTGTAGACGGGTATGAGCTGCTTCGATAGCGCAAGCGTCATCGGATGAAGCCGTGTGCCCGACCCCCCGGCCAATACAATCCCTTTCATCATTAACTCCCTCATTACAAATAATTAAGAAGTCTAACCCACCTTTTATTTTTTTACCACAAAGACACTAAGGGCGGCTATCGCCGTCGATTTTTTGACGGCGATAGCCGCCCTTAGTGTTTTTGTGGTAAAAATTCAATCGGGGAATTGATCTTGAGCCCGCTTAATTTCGGGGAAGGTAGTATTAGCTGCTCGCTGTAGCTCGTGCCAGTGATCGCGGGAGGGCCAACTTGTAGAGCCGTTCCAATAGACATAAAAACAGATCACACCCCAGATGGGCAAAAGTAAATAAAGCCACTTGAGCCATTTGGGCAAGGGGGCATGAGCCGATTGAATACCGGTATCGCCGTAGTTATCTAAATGCTCATCATCCATCACTTTCCTCGCTATTCAACATCTGATATTTCGACTCTTCATCCATATCGAGTCGCCCTTTCCACCAAAAATAAAAAAAGGCGATGGAGGCCAGTCCAAAAAAGAAAAGGATCATCGCATAATCGGCCGCCATACCGTAGATGCCAAAACTATCCAAAGTCATCTTCGTCCCTCAATAATTTCTAACGTATGAACAGGGTCTTTGCCGATCCACCACGCTTCTGTCGGAGGAGTGATACGGGTCCCTTTCGTCATCAAGTACTGAAAAATCGCCTCGAACTTGTAATTCGGCACTCCCACCGTTTTCCGGCCCGTCCCTCTTGGGTCAAAGTCAAAAAAGTGGCGAAACGCCGGCATAATAGAGCCTTTGCTCTGGGTTTTAGGGGCCCAAAAGTGGGCTTTATGCCAGTCTCTCGACGGCCTTTTAATTCCGGTTCGGGACAAATCGGGCCCGTTTCTCTTAGTTCCGGGGAAGGTCACTTCCTGATAGATATATTCGTTGGCGGAAGAGGGGGGAGAGGGGAAGGAATCTGAACCGTTTAACACCAAATCTTGTACTAGTGTCCGCGTCTGATCGGTGTGACAGTACCAACACCCTTCAATCTGATACACATGCTCTCCTTCTTGAATCAGCTCTTTTCGTGATAAAAAGCTATAGGGAGCTTCTTTTAAAGTATCTAAAGACGCAATCGGCTCTCCCGAAGGGTCATACTTCCAAACCTTTCGCCCCGCCTCAATATACGTCGAAACACGGTACTCCACGGGATTCGATTTATAAATCACGCCGCTGACTTCGTGCCACGGGTTTTTAGGATCTAAAACAACAAAATCTTTGTCGACCCAGTTTTCCAAAACGACATCGGGAGAGCCTATGGAAAAGGCTTCTTCTTTTTTAGGATCAAACAGCTCAAACGTCTCGCCGGAAGCTCCCTTTTCATCAAGCGGCCTTAAAAGAAGCAATCGTGAAGTCAACTTTAAAGGCTTTTCCCCCTCTTTCGTAACGTACGATTCAAGCCCCTCTTCTGCCTTGATTTTAAGCGTCTTACTCTCCTGGAACGCAAGAAGGCTTTCGCCCGATACTAAACGATTGACCACCTCCACCTCCTGGGTGTCGGGACGCATGCCGCTAATGAAAACATTAGGATCGGCAAGCTCATAAATTTGAACTTGATAAGAACTTGTCGGCTCCACCCATGACTTATCGACATGCTGTGGGGCTACCAATACGACCAAAATCGAGGTTAAAAAAAGCAAGATAATCCCAATAACCGAGAGTACCGCCGAAAGCTCAACACTTCCCATGAAACTTTTTTGGCTCATGCTACAGCCTCCTCTTCTTCTTGCTTGGGAAGCATGATGGTATTAAACACGTTCACCGCGAATAACAGATTTGCGATCAAGACGATCACGCCGCCGATAAATCTCCATGTCCACCACGGATGCATAAACTCCACCGTCTGAAGAAATGTCATCTGGCTTAAGTTGTTATGAAATTCCGCATAGCTCGACCCCTTAGCCCAGTCTGCCCATAGCATCCCTTGTAAAAAGCCGCCGATCCAAAGCGATGCTAAAAAGGGGAGGCTCCCCAACATGTTCAGCGTGAAATGCCAGTTAGCGAGCTTCTTTGACCAAAGCGGCTTTCCCGTAAGCTGAGGAAGAGCTTGATAGATACCGGCAATCGCAAAGAAAGTAAAAGTGGCATACAAAGAGATATGAGAGTGCCCGATAACCCAGTCGGTTTTTGAGGTAATCTCATTCACGTTTCTAAGCGCCATCAAGGGGCCCTGGATACAAGTGATGAGATAAAAGATGTTTCCCATCATCAAAAATCTTAAGGCAGCGCTTGTCCGATACTTTTCCCAATGGCTTGAAAGCGTTGCAAATAAGTTGGTTACCACACTGAAAACGGGAATGAAAAGCCAGATCGAAAAAACAATCGACGTCGTCTGCAGCCACTGAGACATCGGCCCGTGAATAATATGGTGTGCTCCGACCCATGCGTAAACAAACGCAATCGACCAAAAGCCCACCATCGAAAGCTTATGGGAATAGATCGGCACACCCGAAAGTTTCGGTAAAGCGTAATAAGCCGTTGCAAGCCCCATCGGCGTAAAAATCAAACCTACCAGGTTATGTACGTAAAAAAAGTTCACGTTTACGCGGGAAATCCCTCCCGGAACCCAGTTTATGACGTAAGAGCCCACAATCCATGTCGTTGACGTCCAGATAAGCGTTCCCATTACATACCAAAGGGATACATACATTTTTTCGTAAACCCGTCTTGCAATCGTGGCAAATAAAATGACGGCTGCCATAACAAAGGCCACGGTAAACATGAACTTGATCGGCAACCACGACACCCAGTATGGAAGCTCCGCGTACTCCCAGCCGGTGTTTGTTCCCGTGGGAAATGAAAAGACCCCCACGATCAACGAAAACCACCATAAAAGCACCGTAATTTTAGCGAGTGGCTGATTCCATAACGGAACGCCGCAAAGTCTTGGGACAAAATAAAAAAAGAGCCCTATATCAACTGACAAAAGCCATAAAAGCGCAACCGAGTTCACATGAACGGGTCTCACTCTTCCAAACGTGACATATTCTCCCGAAAAATAATCAGGAACCAAAAATCCGTTAAAGGCGATGAACACACCGAAAATCATCCCAAATATCATAAAAAGGATCGCGGGGTAAATCAGCCATTTTGCCGCGGTATCGTCATACTTTTTTTGTATCGCTGAAGTCATTTTGCCCGTATTTCCTCTATCAACAGCTTCTCTTCGTTAAGTTTTTTGTAAAACACCTTAAGCTCTTCATCTAGTTTATTTTTAAATGTTTGCAAAACATTTTTCCGGGCTCTTAATGCAGAGAGCGTCTCTTTAACCCTTAGCGAAGGGACTTTGCCGGAAAGAATTTTTTCCTCTTTTTCAAAGGCTTTCAACTTCTCTTGAATCGCTTCCGATAAAGCTCTTTTTGCCGTCATAAAGTCTTTTCTTCTTTCAAGGGTGAAAGTGAACTTAAGCCCGTCCGGACTTGCTTGAAGCGTCTCTTTTCGGGCTTTAATCAAGTCGATTGTCTTATTTGTAATCTCTCCCGGAAAAGATAGCGCGGCGTATCCCACAGACGCGAGTGCCGATTTTTGAGCTTTTAAATTCTCTTTTAGCCGGGTGTAGATGACTTCTTTTTTCTCAAGTTCTTGAGCAATCTCCTTGGCTTCCAGATAAGTTTTGAAAGTCTCTTGAGTCTCTGACTTATCAAATTCGGCCTTAGCCGCTTTCATTTTACTTTGAGACGTGATGAGTACCTCTGATACCTTTGCCTCGGAAAGATTCAGCTCGACATACTCTTGGTCAAACGTATCATAAATCAAATCATTTAAGCGATTTCTCTCTTGCGACTCTTCCGATAGATGGCGGATATAAATAACCATCTGTATCCGCTGCTTGGAAGAGGTCATATCGCCCCAGGGCTGCATCGAAGTGCCCGTCACCCCATACTTAATCGAGCGAAGCATACGAAGGTCATCTCTTGACTCAAGCCAGTTTAAGTTGGTAAGCATGCGGGGCTTGGCGTCATACATCGCCTCCGCCCGATTTCCTTGCCCATCGGCTTCTTTACCATGGCAGCTCGCGCAGTTCTCCCAAAAAAGCGCCTCTCCCGCGGCAATATTTTCCGGAGTGTAGTACTTCTTTTTGATGTAATAGCGCTTTTTTTCCGGATACTGATCTTCACTTTCAACGACATCAAACAAGTCATTAACTTTAGAAAGGCTTTCATCCGACCCCTCAGGACTTTCCGCCGCATAAAAACCCTTCGCGTAAGATAAGGCATTTGATAGCTCTGCCCCTTCTTTTTGAAGCTCTTCTATGATATCTTCGGGGGTGTATTGCCATTTCGGCACATCTTCTTCCCGAATCACTTCCGACCCTGAAAGGAAAGCGAAAAGCCAGTCGACCAAAAGCTCGATCTCAGCTTCCGTTAAGACGGCCGGACCCTGTTTGCCTGTAGCGACCTCTCCCCAAGGAGGCATCGGTGTTCCCTTAATTCCGTGGATCAAGGATGCTTTCACCCGGGCTCGGGTTAAGTTTCTTAAAAACTCCGCCTTTCTTAAGTTCTTCGGAATGGGATAAATCCACTCTGCCACCGGGCCATTGCCCGCCAAGTTTTCTCCATGACATTGACTACAAAGCTCTTGGTACGCTGCTGCCGGATCAAATCCATTCGGCTCCCACTGTTTTCTAAACGTATCTCGATTTGTTTGTCCCAACACATTCAACATGTGTGTGAGAGCAAAAAACTTGGTCTCGTCAAATGCAAACACCGGCATAATCGAGCGTGGAATTTCCGCCTGAGGATTTTTGAAATGGTTGATAAGCCACTTATCGCTTCTGTAAACTCCCGACCAGTTGGGTTTGGGACCTATTTGACGTCCCAAGCCATATTCTTGAATGTAAAGCATTAAGATTTGCCGCAAGAGCGCTTGATACGATTTATCCTCATCTTTTCTTTCGGCAAATCTAAAAGCGGGGTAGAAGCTGGCTAAAAGACCGGGATAATCTTTATCAAGCTCATCCAAAAGACCTGGCTGATCCTGATTTGGATCAATTTTGGATTCAAAAGCTTGGGTGTTTTCGGAAATAACGCGAGCTAACTCGCTTCCAATAATATGTTCTCCCACAAGATCGCGGAACCACTTTTTATCTTCTTCCGATTTTAATCCCACTTCAGAGGAATAACCCCGTAATCTATGGCAAGCGGCACATCCTTCCGTCGCAAAAACCCTCATACCAAAGTTTACATCTTTGATTTCAGCGGGAGGAACCGGTTTTTCCCAAGCCAGTTTTTTCCCGGCTTCCCACTCGGCAATTTTATTGCGATATGCGGTTCCCAAAAGCGATTTTCTTTCCCCTTTTTGTGCGAGCAAGAAAGTCAGAAGGTCTTCAACTTCAAAATGATCCAACCGATAGTTTGGCATGGTAGAAGTCTTCAAATCGGCCTGTGGCCAGACGATCGATTCTTTTACAAACCACGGATAGGAGTCTCCCTCTTTCGTTAGCTCCGGCCCCACACCGCCGCGGGAAAATCCTGAAATCTTGTGACAAGCATAGCAAGCTTGAGACAAGAAAAGCTCTTCGCCACGGGTATAGTCTTGAAGCATTTTATCAAGATCTGTTTTGTCCGCGCTTGCAATATCTTCTTCTCGTCTTTGTTTTGCCGGCAATGCCTCGTGGCAATTGACACACTTTGCTTGAATTAAAGCACCGACATAGATCGGTGACGTCTGAAAAAGCAGTCGATGACCCGGTTTATGATTGTAAGCTCTTGAAATTGTAGGATCATTATCGATGTCCTTTTCCAAAAAGTCAGGCTTATACCCCATCTCTTCAGCCTCGTAAGCTCCGTCGAAAACGGGGCCGTGAGCTCGATCGGTAACAAGCCCCCGGCCGTTACCGTTATGACAAGACACGCAGCCGAATTCCGACATGGAGTGAAATTCGAAGGGGCGACTTTCCCCCTCCATTAGGGGGTGCATGACAAGCACTTTAGTCACATCATAGACAAATTCACCCACTTCCACTGTTTTAAGCGCTTGAAGCTTATTGGCTTCACTCTCTTTTCCCTCTTTACGAAGCGATGCGATCTTTTCATCGAGTTTTGCCCAGACATAATTTTCTTTGTCACGGGGGTTGTAGGCGGGGACTTGAAGCGCAACATGGCATGAGATGCATCGCTCAACTTCTGCCGGTCCCTTATCTTCTTTTTCAAAGACCAGTTGCTTGATCCCCATCTTAAACGGTGCCGGTCTTTCGCCGGTGTAGCTTGATCTAAACTCTTCTAAGGCAACAAAGCGTTTTTGATACTCTTTGTACTCGGGAAACACCTCTCGATAAAAAAAGACGCTTAGAATCGCGGTCGTAAGAACCCCTAAGCCAATCATTACGATCTGAAAACCGTCACCAAATCTAAGCTTCACTATTAATGCCTCGCAAAGTTTTCAGTCCAGGGCCAGACCCATCCCCAGTTCGCACCGCGGAAATAAGTTCCGATGATAATTAATATCGCCTGCCATGTCATAAAGGTAGTCCACAAAAAGATCGCTAAATAACGGCTCTTATGAAACCAAACCCCTTGCCCATGCGGATTTCTGTCGAAGTAGGGGATCACCATAAGTCCCAGCACGATAAGAGTGGGAATTGCCACACCGCCGATAAAGGCATCATAGGCCACAAGCTCTTGAAGCCCTAAAAAGTACCACGGCGCTTTCGATGGGTTGGGCGGTTTGGCCGGGTTCGCCGGCTCTTCTAAGGGGGCATCGATAAAGGAAAGTCCCAAAACCAAAACTAAGCTCAACAAAAAGACCACGACTTCCGCCCGTAATAGATGGGGCCAGGTGAAAACGTAGTTATAAGGCCCTTTGTCGACTGTGGGACAGGTTCCTCTGACAAGTTCCATCAAACCGTATGTTCTTCTGACTCCGGGAGCAAAAGATTCTTTGGTATCAGATCTTTGTACAACGCGATAAGGATCGGGACGCACTTTTTCGGGCGGGCGAGACAAGCCCCCATCTTTTCGAATCCGCCAAAAGTGAACACCGATAAGGGTTCCGGTTACAAGCGGTAAAAAAGCGACGTGGAGCACATAAAAACGGATCAAGGCATCTTGTCCCACTGTTGTGGAAGCTAAAAGCATCACCCGGTTCACGTTGTACTCAAACCCCGGAATATTAGGGACATACCCCGCGATGTTCGCCCCCACGGTCACCGCCCAAAAAGAGAGCTGGTCCCACGGAAGAAGGTATCCTGTAAACGAGAGCACAAGGGTCAAAAACATCAAAATGACGCCAATTACCCAATTGAACTTTCTTGTGCCCTTGTAGCTTCCGGTATAAAAGACCCTGGACATGTGCAAAAAAACAAAAAGCACCATCATGTGAGCGCCCCAACGGTGCATGTTGCGGTATAGCATGGCAAAAGGGGTCGTGTCCTGCCAATCCTTCATGATATCGTAAGCGCGGTCTTCTGCGGGAATGTAGTAAAACATCAAAACGATCCCGGTAAAAACCAGGATCAAGAACAAAGAAGTCGTAATCGTCCCAAGCCCCAGAGTATAAAAGGGATCAAGGGAGTGCTTATGGCACTTAACGGGGTGAAAGTGAAGAAAAAAGTTCTTAAAAACGATCTCTGAGCGGTCGACATCGTTATTGGGATAACCATGTCGAAAAATCGAATCAATGATTTGCCGGGGAAGATTGGCTAAATGCTCTCCAAAGCTCGGTTTTTTCTTTCCTGAAAACGATTCCAATTTAAACCTTTAATCTTTAAGTCATTTTGAACCAGGCAGCCTGGTAATCCAGGGTCGGCTTGCTTTTGTCCACCATAAGTTCACCGGATGAGCCCTTGTAGATTTCAAAAAAATCGAGCGGCAAAGGTGCAGGCCCCCCGGTGTTTCTTCCCACGCGATCATAAGTCGATCCGTGACAGGGACAAGCGTATCCCGTATCGACCAGGTTTACGGTGCAGCCTAAGTGGGTACAGACGGCGGTTTGAACCCGAACTTTACCTTCCTTCGACTCCACAAAGACCTTCTGCTTCGGATCAAATACCTTTCCCTCTCTTAAAAGTAGATCCTCCGGCCGGCCGATACTGAACGTGGAAGGGGGAACTTTCATGGCGTTGGGATACAAGAATCCCAAAAAAGAGGCTCCCGTACACTGTGCTACCCCCACAAGACACGCCCCAACCCCCATGAGAGCTAAAAAAGAGCGGCGAGTGATAAGGGGATCGTTCGAGTCTTGATCGTTATTTAAAGAATTCCGATACTTTGGCATATTATTTATTCTTCTTCGTGAAATATTTGGTACTTAACGTCTTCCATTCCCTTAAACTGCCCTTTTTTGTGGTAGTAGGCATAAAAAATAAGTCCACCCAGCCCCATTAAAGTCGATCCGATGATATACCAAATCATCCCACCCACCGGATCGTATAGTTCATGGCGTCCATGGTGACGGCCTGTGTGGGGCACTTTTCCGCGCATAATCCGCAACGAATACATAAGTCTTCATCTTTTAACATTGCTGTGCCCATACTCGCAAGCTCTTCTTCAGACATCGCACTGCTATCAATCCCATAAAAGTTATCCACAGCACGGCGTACCTTGCCGTCATTCGACTCTAAATTTAATTTAGAAACGGGTATCTGCTTTAAACAGTTTGTGGGGCATACATCAACGCATCCGTTACACTTAATACAAAGGGTTCCGTCAAAAACGGGATTGATATGACACTGTAAACAACGGTTCGCCTGTTTAGATGCCTCTTCATAGGTATAATTATTTTCGACCATATTGTAATTATGCTTCCGAACGTCTGCCGGTTGCATGGTGGGAAGCGCCCACTTAGTCGTAAGATACGTTTTGTCCCGCATGGGATTTACTTCCGTCCACTCGGCAATCACTTCTTTGTAGGGGGTTGTACCCCGAAGGTCATGATCTATTGATAGCGCAGCTTCTTGTCCATGTCGAATGGCTGTGATGAAGAGCGCCGCACCGAATGCGACGTCTCCGCCGGCATAAATTCCTTCAACCGACGTTCTGCAAGTGCCTCGCTCCGTCTTGATGATCCCTCTTTCCATGATGAGATCTTCCTTTTTGTCCCAGCCGTCAAAAAGACTTTCTTCAAATGACTGACCGATCGCTAAAGCTATCGTGTCGCACTCGATCACAAGTTCGCTATCTTTAATAAATTCGGGTTTGAAACGCCCTTCATGGTCAAAAAGCTTGCTAACCCTTTGAACCTTAAGGCCAATTACTTTTCCTGATTCATCCCTAATGACTTCTTTAGGCCCCACGCGGTTGATAATCTCAATCCCTTCTTCCAGACCGTCTTCGATCTCAAACTCATCGGCAGTTTGTTCGTCTCTGGCTTCCAAACAGACCATGACCACTTTTTTAGCGCCGTTTCTGACAGAGGTTCTAGAGACATCGAAGGCTACGTTTCCTCCGCCAACTACGACCACTGTCTCTCCAATTTTCCAAGCTTCTTCAGCACACTTCACCCGCAAATATTCAATTCCACGGATGATATCGGGCTCACTTGCTCCCGGAATCGGTAAATCCCTTGATTTCCACAGCCCTGTGCCGATGAAGATGGCGTCGTACTTTTCCTGGAGCTCGCTCATTGTGATGTCACGGCCAACTTTTGTCTCATAAAACATCTTGGCACCTAAGTGCTCAATCGCAAAACATTCGTTTACAACGACATCGTTTTTCAGTCGATATTTTGGAACCCCATAGTAGAGCATTCCGCCGGGCTTTTTCATCATCTCGTAAACATCAACTTGATAGCCCAGTCTTAACAAATCATGCGCTGCAGTAAGAGACGCTACTCCGGCTCCGATACAAGCTACTTTTAACCCGTTCGGCTCCGGATTTGTACTCCCACGAGCATAACTAAACTCAAGCGATTTAATGTGGGCTTCCTTATCAAGCCCCCACCACTGATCCAAAAAACGCTTCTGCGCTCTGATAGTCAGTGTTTTATCGACTCGATCTCTTCGACATGTCATCTCGCAGGGCGCACCGCAAATAATGCCGCACACAGAGGCAAAAGGATTCGGCCCACGGGCAATCTTGTATCCCTCTAGCAAATTCCCGGCATGAAGTTGAATCATATAGCCCCGGGGATCGGTATTGACCGGACAGCCGTCCCGACAATCAATTTGTCTTAAATAATAGTCTAAGTCGGGGATGACGACGTCGTAAACGTCCCTGTATACTGCCTCAAGATCTTCCATATCAGCACCCACTCTAACGCATAAAAATATTTTTTGGCACAAAAAGTGCTAAGAACGACACAAAGGGAGTAAAATCATGCAGCCATCAGAACGAGCTTATCACATCTTAGGCGCGCTTCAGTCCTACGCCGCCCACCCGGAAGATCAACACATTGAAGTTCAAGACAATAGGATTCGATCTGTACCGGGCAAAAAAGACCCCCAAATTTTAAAGACCGTGGTAGATATTTCCCGGATTATCCATGAAACGGAATTTGAGGTTAGCTTCAATTTCCGAGAGCTTAAAAGAGACCTCGAAGTCTTAAGGGAAAACCAGAAGGGGCTTCTGGGAGAGAGCAAAGAAGTTAGAGAAGCCTTTGAAGCCTTAAGCAGCTTGGTGACTACAAAAGCTCAAGAAGCCATAAAACCTTCAGACAAAAGAGACCTTAAACACATTTCCTTCGACCGACTCCTCCTATTTGTCAACGAACACCCCAAAGATATGGCGAAAAGAATTGGAGCTGCTGATTTAAGTCGATTTAACGATTTACAGTTACAAGCGCTTTCTATTCCCCTGATGGGAGAGTGGGAGGAAAATGAAGCAAAAGAATTTATAGGGATTTTTAAACTTTACACAGCCGATGGACAAAAAAACCTCTTAGAATATCATCTTCAGAAACCGGGAGCAGCCTTTCGTCTAAATTTTGACGATTTTAGCGCTTTGTCAAAGCAAGAGATAACCCGGGTTTTAACAGAGGCACTAAAACAAAAAGAAACCCTTACTAATGAAGAGTTTAAAAAAGTTATGGGTGACATTTTAAGCCGAAAATTCACCATGCCTGAGTTAGCAGAGCTAGCCAAAGAACTTTCTCGCCTTCAACCTATTGAGACTTTTAAACAAGACTACCTTCAACAAAACCTTTCTCCGGAAATCAGAGCTTTTGTAATTTTAAACACCGCAAAAGCGCTGCCCGTCGATCAAAGTGCAAAAGAAAATGTAAAGGTTTTAATTGCGGCACTGCCCCCTTTGGATCAATTACCCCAAGAGACCAAAAAAGCCATTTTTGATGAACTCTTTCGCCTTGATCCAATTATGGCCCTAACCAACTTCAAGCCATTTTTTATAAATACTAGCGAAAATTTTGGATATCGGTCGGGGGATGTTTTTGCTTTGCTTGAAGGGTATCTGATCCAGCTAGAAAACAAAACTTTTGATTCTAAAGACGCTCAACTCTTGATAGATAAGTGCGTTGAATATATAGGCATCGACTTCCGCTTAAATCTGGCATACCGCCTGATGAAGTTTCAACCCTATGAAACTTTAGTTAATATGGATCGATTTCTCGAAAAACCTGACATTCCATTGGTACATAGTAATTATGATCCTTTTGTAGAGGCCTACCGAAAAGCACTAATGGCGCATCCCGATAGGCTTGACCAAATCAAAAGAGGGGCTAGCTACGTTACTTCTTGGGGTTCGGACGATGTTGACGCTGTTAACAAAAGAAAAGATGTCTATGAAAACCGCCGAGAGATTTTAAAACGGCAAGAAGAGGAAAAACAAGCAAGCGATATAGCAGCAAAAAATTTTCTGCGCGAAAGACAGTTAGCCCGAATCGTATTTCCAAACTATCAAGAAAATACAGGACCGCAAGAGTATGATCCAAACTCTGAAGCAGAAATCGTCAAAAGACAGTGTTTCGATGCTCTTCATCATGTTGAGATACTTATGAGCACGAACTTATCAGAAGCTGAAACAAAACAGCTTAAAGAATCGGCTCAACTTTTTCTTTCCAAGGTTATCGACTTGGTAGATGCCCACTCACAACGAACTTTTAGTTCAGAGCGTCCCTCAATGTTTGGAGATATCTTTGCTTATGCTATGCCGAGTACAGAAACCCCTCAAATAGATTGGCCTGTAGTAGCCCGTTTAAGCGAGGTGCTCTTAAACCTAGTCGCTACGCCCGAGGAATTGCATTCGGGCTACAAAATCTTTGACCAACGCTTTATCGAACACGTAGTTGAAGACTTAGAAACATCCCTATATGTTTTAAGAGAATCAAAAGAACTCTCTAGCTACACGAAAGAATTTAATGATGAGGTCTTAGAAAAGCTTCGTGAGCGATTTCCGACAAGCTACATTCAAGATGTTTTGAAGTATAATGAAGACTATATTACCCACCCCACTCTAAGCGAAAAAGTCAATAAAGCCATTCTCAATCTTGTTAAATTGATCTACCCTTCTGAGTCTGAAGCCAAAGATTTTATGAACAGAAAAAATATTTTAGGGGGCGGTCTAAACCCTCCACCGTCTATGAACCATAACTACCTGTATGTAAAATAAAGCCGCTAAAAAGGCCTGCTCACTTTACAGCAAATTCAACAAAAGGAGCTTGGGGTTCTCGGATGACGGTTTTAAAGTCTTCTATATCAACGGGGTAGTGAATCTTCCAGACTTTTTCGACGAAGGCATCAATTCGCTCTTGGGGGCCCTGGCAGACCACTACAACAGAGCCATTGGGCAAGTTTTGCGCATAGCCGGTCAGGCCGTGGGCATCGGCAATCTGCTTGACTTTGTAGCGAAAAGCGACGCCCTGCACCGTGCCGGAAGCGATCGCGTAAAGTTCAACAGGAAGACTCACAGTTATTTTCTCCTTCTTCTTCCTCTTCTATCAGATCTCCTAAGGGGAAGTGAAGGATTAAATCGCGCGCCTCTTCAACAGAGCTTACTTTAGAGATTTTTTGACGAAACTCGCGGGTTCCCGAAGCCTTTTTCAGATACCAGCATCCAACCCGTCGCATATCGACCATTGTCTTTCTATCATTTTGATACTCAACGGTATATAAGAAATGTTCGTAGAGCGCCTGGCGATAATCTTCTAACGTCCGCTCCACTTTTGGAAGCCCTTCCAGATGGCGATAAATATCATCGGCAATCCACGGCTGACCCAAAGTTCCACGGGAAACAAGGATCGCATCGCAGCCGACATGCTTAAACATATCCTCTGCGGCTTGGGCTGAAAAGACGTCCCCGTTGCCAATAATCTTGATCTCTTTGGCCGCTTCCCGACACTCTTTGATCCAGTCCCAGTTGGCAGGCCCTTTATAGCCCTGCTTTCGGGTTCTTCCGTGAATACAAATCGCTTTGGCGCCGGCTGACTCGGCAATTCGAGTAATTTCGGGAGCATTTAGACACTCTTCATCCCACCCGGCGCGAATTTTCACCGTGACGGGGACTTTTACCTTCGCGACCATCTCACTTAAAAGCTCTCCGATCAGCTCCGGCTGTTTTAAAAGCCCCGATCCGCCGCCCCCTTTCGTCACTTTGTCCACAGGGCAGCCGCAGTTCAAGTCGATGACGTCAAAGCCCATATCCTCTAAGATTTTGGCTGCTTTTCCCGCATACTCCGGATTCGATCCGCAAAGCTGCGCGCCGATGGGGTGCATCGATTTGTCGAAATCGAGCATTTGATACGTACCGGTATCGCCCCGGACAAGCGCGTCCATTTTGGTCATTTCGGCATACATTAAGCCGGGACGATAGCGCGCCGACATCTTACGGAAGGGAAAGTCGGAACAGCCGGCAAGGGGGGCATAAAAGACATTAGAGGGAAGCTCTAAATCCCCCAACAAAAACTTTCGATTCAAAAAATTCATATAAACAGCTGGATAATCAGCCATTTGACTCCATATTCAATGAAATAGAGGGCAAATATGGCCACGATAGGACTGATATCGATCATGCCGATCGGCGGGATAATACCCCGAAACAAGTTCAAGTACGGATCGACATAATAGGAGATAAAACGGTCAATTTGCCCGCCCCGTAAATCAGGGATCCACGACAGCAAAACCTTCCCGAATATCAAGTAAAAATAGACTTGAAACAACAAGTCAACAAGCTTAAGCAATATCATGTAACCATCTTACTCCCAACACCCCCCACAAGTCAAGCCGCTTTACATGTGAAAAAATAACAAGATAAGCAGGATCGCCTTCGGCGGCAGGATACTTTAAACTGGGATAAACATCCTGCCGCCGAAGGCGATCCTGCCCATCCTGTTATTAAATTTTACTCAAACCCCTCAAGGTTTCCACTCTTTGCCATACACCTTGAAGTAAGCTTCTTCAAACGTCTCTCTGATGTAATACTTAGGATCCATCGAGTCTATGTCAGCCATGTGAAACGAAATTTCTCCAAAATGCATGTTCACACTATAAACTCGATCTGGAATGTCTAGCTTAGGATTCGTGCTATAAAGAATAAGAATATTTACATTCTCTGCCTTGAAGGGATAATTCCCCAAGTAAGGCCTTATTTCTTCATTGTGATTATACAACGACAATAGCTCTGCCACCATTTCGACATATTCTTTTCTGCATTGATCTAGGGTTGGCGCTTGAGATGAGGTAAAAGCTAAATATATTTTGTTAACTGAATCCATAAAGCCACCCCCACCACCAAGAGGTCGCAAAAAATATTTTTTTTGTATTTTTTGGCTAAACGGCTTAAGAATATTATCTGACAGCTTTATATAATAGGGTTCTTCACTTTCACTGCATGCAAAAAAAAGCATAAAGATAGAACATAAAAAAATAATATATTTCATAGCTCACTTTTTCGGGTTAAATTTAAGTAGTAGTCAATAACTTCGTATTTATAAACATTCCGATATACTTCACCGTCAAATGCATGATCTATCGGCGGCTTTACATTTGACTTATGTATATGTAAGTGCTCCGGAGGGTTTAACCGAGCTAAACCCATAAGATAAGCTACTCCGTCATTTTCACTGATATGCATAACAACATTTTTGCATTCGTTACGACCAATAAGAGATGGACTAGCCATACTTATTAAATCGATTTGGGTTTGGTAACTTTTACCACCTTTCTTCCACTGCCTCGCTGAATTTTTAATTAACAAATTTCCTCGGCTGAAGGTAGGCATAACAAATTGTGAATCAGACCCAAAAATTTCACTAAGTACTTCTACGCCTTTTTTGAAGTGCATTTGAGCTTCCGTTTTCAATCCTGCTTTTTCCATTGTGGTCATGAGTACTTCCTGCCCGATGTCAGGGCAATAGGGGACAAACCAAAAACAAGTATCTCCATTTATATTATCAGATGTATATTTAGCTCTTTCAACCCCTGCTTCAATACTTGTTTGCATTCCACAAGAACCAACCAAAACAACTTTTGAATTAGTTAAATTATCTCCAAACCAAACCCACTCGGACTGGTTCAAATTTGACGTAGGGTTAAAACCCGCATAAATCCCTTGTTTATATCTTTGATTTAGAGCATTTAAAGATTCCTTAGCTTGTTGCACCTTTTCTGCCCCACCTAACATTTCAACTCCTGTGGGGGAGTTAACAACCATGGGCTTAACAGAGGGAGAGGCAAGATCGCTTGTAGCTCTTGCTTCGGGCTCTTTAGGTGCTGCACTTGAGCGATCAGAATTGTTTTGCGAGGAGCTGGAGCGATCTTCGTGGTGTGATGATTCAAGCTCACTGTTTAAATACGCAATTGCTGATAAACCAAAAAGATCTGTGAAGGTTAGGGGGTTATTGTTGCAATATGCCCACAAATTAGGTCCCGCATCAAACCCTGTCGGATCGGCCGTAATAAAGCGGCCTAAAGCAGGATCGTAGAAGCGATACCCAAAAAGAATCAGTCCGGAGCCTTTATCTTCACGCTTCGAAGAAAAAACCCACGGAGAAAGAGAGGCGCCACCCTCCAGCTTCTCACCAAATGCAGAAAGAGGTGTGTGCTCAACAAGGCGACCTTCTGAGTCGGTGAGTGCAATAAGATTTCCCGAAAGATCATGCAGGGGACTAAAGATTTCCTGCTGCACTTGAACCCAAAGACTCGCTCCCGACTCCTGTCCACGTCCCAAACCAAGTACCCGGAAAGAGGTTAGCTGATCATCTTCTACGGATCCGACTTCTTTTCGTCCCTGGTAAAGCAGCTTTACATCGCCCGCTTTTAAACATCTACTTTGCTCATCCCAAAGATATTCTTGGGTAAGCACGCCCTCTTTTTTTAGAGCTATTAGCCGATCTTTGGCATCATAGATATACTCTGTTTTACCCTCTTCATCAATTTTTTCGATAAGATTACCGTTCCTATCCCAAGTATATAGTGCTTCTCCATAAGCGGTTGGGCAGTTTAATCGATCAACCGTGTAATCTTTGCCGTTTTTTGATCGACGATTATAATGAGAGTCATGAGAGTAGGTTTTTTCATAAGCTCCCCCCTCCTTTTCCAGTTGATTTAGACTGTCATACTCGTAGCTGGTATCAAGCCCTAACAAGGATCTTTGGGTCAAATTTCCAACTTCATTGTAGATGACCGACTCTTGATATTCTCCCTTCTGCCACCCGGTAAGCCTGCAAGCAGAATCGTAAGTATATTCTACCCCATTTCCTCTGAGCAACCCTCCGGAAATATTGTACTTTTCATATTGAGACCGTAGGTTTTTCCACTGAACCTCTCTTAAATAAAGTTCATCATACTTAAGATATATAGGGTCTGTTCGGTCATGCTTTACAGCAACTAAACGCCCCTTTAAGTCATACTGAGGTCCGATCACCCACATAGGTGACATTTGGTTCACCCACATGGGTAACACCTTTCGGTTATTGAAATTTATTCTTTCTTAACATCCGGT